>NZ_JBFAKV010000011.1:142048-303609 GCF_040655895.1 Streptomyces sp. NPDC050264 | reverse complement strand
TGGGCGCGGCGTGCGGGCGCGCGGCCGTGCTGGGGGCCTGGGGCCGGGGGTCGGCCCGGGTTTCCTTCTCCTTGTTCACCTGGGCGCCGCCGCGGCGGCGCTCCCTGGCCTGGATGACACATGCCCATACTGAGATCAGTCCGCCCGCGCGGGCGCCAGCGGCCGGTGGCAGCGACGCTGTCCACCGTGCTGATCGCCGGCCTGCTGCAGATCGTGGCCGCGCCCGCGGCCAGCAGCCTGCCGGGACTGCCCGCGTCCGAGAAGCCCGTCAAGGGCTCCCACTCCCTCAAGGTCAAGCCGCGCACCAAGGCCAAGGGGCCCCGGGTCCCCGCGACTCCCCCGCACAAGAGGTGGCCCACGGCCGGCACGGCCACCCTCACCCTGCCCGCGAGTCAGACCAAAACGGGCAGCAAGCCGGCCCTGGCCCCGGTCCAGGGACAACCGGTCAAGATCGGTGCCGCACCCGGCAAGACCGGCGCGAAGGCAGCCGTACCTCAGGCCGCACCGAGTGCGGTGACCTCGCAGGTCCTCGACCGCAAGGACACCGAGCGCGCCGGCGTGACAGGGCTGCTCGTCGCTCTCACCCCGAAGACCGCCAAGGACACGGACGCGGCGGGCAAGGTCGCCGTCAGCGTGGATTACGGCGACTTCAAGGACGCGTTCGGCGGCTCCTACGCCTCCCGCATGCACCTGGTCCGCCTGCCCGCCTGCGCGGTGAGCACGCCGGACAAGAAGTCCTGCCGCACCCAGACGGCCATCCCCTCGACGAACAGCACCACTGACAGCACCGTGACGGCCGAGGCTGTCACCCTGTCGGCCACCGCGCCCACGGTGCTGGCAGCCGTGGCGGAGGCCTCCGGCGACAAGGGCGACTACAAGGCGACGAAGCTGTCCCCGTCGGCGACCTGGTCGACCAACCTCAACACCGGTGACTTTTCCTGGTCCTACCCCCTGTCGACGCCGGACGTGCCCGGCGGTCTGGGCCCGGATCTGAAGCTGGACTACTCCTCCGGCTCCATCGACGGCCGCACCTCCAACACCAACAACCAGTCCTCGTGGGTGGGTGACGGCTTCGACCTGGACCCCGGCTTCATTGAGCGCCGCTACAAGCCGTGTGCCGACGACGGGGAGGAGAACGCGGACGGCAACAAGCCCGGTGACATGTGCTGGGACTCCGACAACGCCTACCTCACCTTCAACGGCAGGGGCGGTGAACTCGTCCCGACCAGCGACGCCGACACCTTCAAGCTGAAGAAGGACGACGGCACCCGCATCGCGCGGTTGAAGCTGACGGACACCGCCAACGGCGACGACGACGGCGAGTACTGGCGGCTGACCACCCCGGACGGCACGCGCTACTACTTCGGCCGCAACCGCGTGAGCGGCTGGAGCACCGGCGACGACGACACCAACTCGACGTGGAACGTGCCCGTCTACGGCAACAACTCCGGCGAACCGTGTCACGCCGCCACGTTCGCCGACTCCTGGTGCCAACAGGCTTGGCGGTGGAACCTCGATGCGGTCGTCGACCCGCACGGCAACGAGATGATGTACTACTACGGCAAGGAGACGAACTCCTACGGCCGTAACCTCAAGGCCAGCGACGACACTTCGTACACGCGGGGCGGTTACCTCAAGCGCATCGAGTACGGCCTGCGCAGCTACTACGGCACGCCACTGGCCAAGGTGAACTTCACCAGCGCCGAACGCTGCCTGCCCCAGACCGGCGTCACATGCGCCTCCGACACCATCAGCGATCAGTCCTTCTATTGGTACGACACCCCGTGGGACTTGAACTGCACGGCAGGTACGGACTGCGACAACGGACGCTTCTCGCCCAGCTTCTGGACCCGCAAGCGGCTCACCGACGTCACCACCCAGTCGCTGCAGAGCGACGGCACCTACCACGACGTCGACTCCTGGAAGCTGAATCACCGCTGGGGCACCGCGGACATCGACTACCAGCTTGAACTTGCCAGCATCCAGCACACCGGCCGCACCGCTGCCACCGCGATCACCCTGCCGAAGGTGACCTTCGCCTACACCCAGCTGGAGAACCGGCTGGACAAGACCGGCGACGGCTACGCCCCCTTCATCAAGGACCGGCTGTCCACCGTCGATGACGAGTCCGGCGGCCAGATCGACGTCAACTACTCCGCCCCGGCCTGCGACTGGGCCAGCCTGCCCACCGCGGCGACCAACACCACACGCTGCTTCCCGCAGTACATGGGCGGCGACAGCGAATCCGATCCCGAGCTGCAGTGGTTCAACAAGTACGTCACCACCTCGGTGACCGCCACCGACCGAACCGGCGGAGCACCGGACCAGGTCACCACATACCAGTACCTGGGCGGAGCCGCCTGGCGCTACGACGACGACCCGCTCACCAAGGACAAAGAGCGGACCTGGTCCCAGTGGCGCGGCTACGGGCAGGTGCGGGTGCAGACTGGCGGCCAGGGCGGCGCCAGCGCCATGAAGTCCCAGCAGGACTCCTACTTCCTGCGCGGCATGGACGGTGACCGCAAGGACGCCAGCGGCGGCACCAAGTCGGTGAGCCTCACCCTCGGCGCGGACGAGGGCGACCCGATCACCGACTACGACGACCAGAGCGGTTTCCAGTACAAGACCGTCACGTTCGACAAGCCTGGCGGCAAGGTCATGTCCAGGACGGCCAGCCATCCGTGGCGCTCGCAGACCGCAACCAAGACCCGGCCCTCGGGCACGCTGACCGCGGCCCTCACCGGCACCCTCAACACGTGGGGCTTTGCCTCCCTGGACAACGGCGCCGGAACCAAGTGGCGCACGACTTACACTTCTTATGGGCACGACGCCCACGGACGGGTCGTCCTTGAGCACGACGCCGGGGACACCGCCACCGGTGCCGATAACCGCTGCACACG
The DNA here is from genome assembly GCF_040655895.1 of Streptomyces sp. NPDC050264. Taxonomy (NCBI): domain Bacteria; kingdom Bacillati; phylum Actinomycetota; class Actinomycetes; order Kitasatosporales; family Streptomycetaceae; genus Streptomyces; species Streptomyces sp. NPDC050264. Next base: position 300,709 of record NZ_JBFAKV010000011.1, on the reverse strand, counting down.
CACCGAATACGCGACCAACACCACTGACAACATCCTCGACAAGACGTCGCGGGCGGAGACCGTCGCCGTGGCCTGCTCCGCCACCCCTGACCGGTCCAAGGACGTCATCTCTGACGTTCGCACCGCCTACGACGGCCAGGCCTACAACACCGCCCCGACCAAGGGCGATCCCACCGCAGCCGCCACGCTCAAGAGCAATGACGGCACGAAAGCCGCCTACCTGGAGACCGGCACGACGTTCGACACGTACGGCCGGCCGCTGACCGTCACCGACCTGACGGCGGACGTCACCGTCGACGGCACCAGCGCCCCTGTGCGCACCACCCGCTCGGACGGCCGTACCACCACTACGGCCTATACCCCGGCCACCGGCTGGCCCACCCAGGTCAAGACCACCACACCGCCCGCCGCCCCGCTGGATGCGACGAGTGCGCAGACGACCACCCACGACCTGGACCCGCTGCGCGGGCAGGTGATCAAGGAAACCGACACCAACAACAACGCAACCCAGACCACCTACGACGCACTGGGCCGCATCAGCAAGACCTGGCTCGCCGACCGCGCCACCAGCCAGACCCCCAACTACGAGTACACCTACACCACCACCGGCGACGCCCCCGTGGCCGTGGCCACCAAGACGCTGGACAACAACGGCGGCCAGACCACGTCGTACGCCCTGTACGACGGGTTCCTGCGCGCCCGCCAGCTCCAGTCGCCCGGCCCCGATGGCGGTGTCCTGCTGGCCGACACCTTCTACGACGACCGCGGCCAGGTCTCCAAGACCTTCGCGCCGTACTATGCCACCACCGCGCCCGGCACCCAGCTGTTCCAGCCGGACAACGCGCTGTCGGTGGAGACGCAGACACGCACCAGTTACGACGGCCAGGGGCAGACCACCGAGGTCAAGCAACTCGCCGGCAACGGCGACGGCGGCACAGTCCTGAACACCACGACCACGATCTATGGCGGCGACCGCGTCACGGTCATCCCGCCTCAGGGCGGCATCGCCACCACCACCCTCAGCGACGCCCGGGGCAACACCACCGAGTTGCGCCAGCTCCACAGCCGCGACCCGGCTGCCGCCTACGACACCACCAAGTACAGCTACTTCCCCAGCGGAAAGCTCAAGGCGGTCACTGACGACGCGGGCAGCGTCTGGTCCTACACCTACGACCAGCTCGGCCGTCAACTCACGGCGGACGACCCGGACAAGGGCACCTCGACCAGCACCTACGACGACCGCGGACAGCTGACCTCGGTCGACGACGCCCGCACCGACGTCCCCAAGCTCGTCTACGTCTACGACGGCCTGGGCCGCAAGACCGAACTCCACGAAGGAACGGCAACCGGCACCCTGCGCTCCAAGTGGGTCTACGACACCGTTACCGGCGCCAAGGGCCAACTCGCCGAATCCACCCGCTACATCAGCGGCAACGCCTACACCAACAAGGTCACCGCCTACGACCACCTCTACCGGCCCATCAAGACGGCCACCGTCATCCCCGCCAGCGAAGGAGCACTCGCCGGCACCTACCAGACCGGCGCGACCTTCAAGCCCTCCGGCCTGACCGCCAGCGAAACCTACTCCGCGGCAGGCTCCCTTCCCGGCGGCACCGTCGCCTACGGCTACGACGACCAGACCCTGCGCCTGACCTCCGTCTACGGGCAGGGCATGACCAGCAGCGTCAGCTACAGCCTCACCGGCAAGCCCATGCAGTACACGATGGGCCTCACCGGCAGCGAAAAGCAGACCCAGGTCACCAACACCTACGAAACAGGCACCCAGCGCCTGTCCAACACCCGCGTGGACCGCACCGGCGTGAGCGGCGTCGACCGCAGCCTCACCTACGGCTACGACGACAACGGCAACATCCGCTCCATGTCGGACGTCAACCGCACCGGCACCGACACCCAGTGCTTCAACTACGACTACCTCAACCGCCTGAGCGAGGCGTGGACCCAGAACACCACGGCCTGCGCCGCCACGCCCAGCAGCAGCCAGATCGGCGGCACCGCTGCGTACTGGCAGTCCTACACCTACGACGCCTCCAGCAACCGCAAGACCGAAACCCAGCACGATCCCGCCGGTGACACGGCCAAGAACACCGACCGCACCTACACCTACCCGGGCCCCGGCCAGGCGCAGGCCCACAGCCTGACCTCCGTCACCACCACCGGACCGTCCGGCACCACCACCGACCAGTACACCTACGACAAGACCGGCAACACCACCGCCCGCCCCGGGCAGACCCTCCAATGGGACGCCGAAGGCCACCTGGCCAAGGTCACCGAAGGCAACGACACCACCAGCTATGTCTACGACGCCGACGGCAACCGCCTCATCAGCCACACCCCGTCGAAGACCACGCTCGAGCTCGGCCACACCGAAGTCACCCTGGCCACCGGCGCCACCACGCCCAAGGCCACCCGCTACATCGACCTCGGAGACGGCCAGACCGCACTCCACAACGACGACGGCACTTTCACCTTCACCATCGGCGACCACCAAGGCACCGGTCAACTCGCCATCAAGGCCGCCGACCTGTCCCTCACCCAGCGCGCCACCCAGCCCTTCGGCGCCTCGCGCGGCACCAAACCTGCCAGCTGGCCCAGCAGCAAGGGATTCGTCGGTGGCACCGACGACACCGCCGACACGGGCCTCACTCATCTCGGCGCCCGCGAATACGACCCCACCACCGGCCGGTTCCTCTCCGTCGACCCGCTCTTCGAACTCGACAAACCACAAACCCTCAACGGTTACAGCTACGCCCTGCAGAACCCCGTCACCAACGCCGACCCGAGCGGCCTGGGCAACGCCGACTGCATGACCGGAGTCGTGACCGGCTGCAACAACGGCGTGCCCGTCAAAACCTCCGTCTACCACCCCGAACGCGAGAACAAGCCCCCGGCCACGACAAAGAGCGACTGGCACGCCGAAGGCAAGACGGGCAAGGACCTCAGCAACGACGGCAACATCACCCTGCTCCCCGGCGTCAACCTTCCCGAGGACTGGGGACAGGCCGACAAGTTCATCACCGTCTTCTACGCCCAGCTCAAGTACCTCAGCTACACCGGGCTGGACCTGTACGCCGACAATCAAGACCAGCTGTACGTCCAGAGCGACATCGCCTCAGCACTGCTCAACGCCTGCCAAGACACGGGCTGCCCGGCCAAGAAATCGCTCTTCTACAGCTGGGCCACCAAGGTCTTCGCCGCGGGAGTCGTCGAAGGCGGCTCCTTCAAAGCCGGCAGGGGATCCACCCGGAACGGCGGCAGTAAGAGCAGCAAGGGCAGTACCGGCTGCAACTGCTTCCTCGCCGGCACCGACGTCCTCATGGCCAACGGCACCACCAAGAACATCGAGGACATCAAGGTCGGCGACAAGGTCCGCACCACCGACCCCGAAACCGGCGAAACCCGGACCCGCAAAGTCACCCGGCTCATCCACGTCGACAGCGACAAGCACTTCAACAAGCTCTACATCGCCACCAGTCACGGCATCGCGCACCTCACCGCGACTCACGAACACCCCTTCTGGTCGCCCTCGCAGAACAAGTGGGTCACCACAGGCGACCTCAAGGCCGGCATGACCCTCCTGACGGCCAACGGCACCACCGTCACCGTCACCGCCAACCACTCCTTCACTCAGCACGTCCGCACCTACAACCTCACCATCGACGAACTCCACACGTACTATGTGCTGGCTGGGAGTACGCCAGTCCTCGTGCACAATTCCGGGCCCTGTGGAATCTCGGCGCGTAACGAGAAGGCTGGTGATATCGGTAATTACACCGATTCACAGAAGACCCGAGATCCAGCGTCGCAGTGGTATCACGAGGAACTGAGCAATAAGGAACTTCTGGACGGGATCAACAACCCTGGCGCAGGAGATGGAATTCTTGTCTCGCGTGATGGCAAGATCCTGGGAGGCCACCACCGCAAGGACGAACTCCTGGCGAGAATCAGGGACGGGCGCATCGACCCAGATACTCAAATCCGAATTGACGTCTACGACGGGGAGTAGTGCCTGATGTCACTGATCCATTCGACCGACCCTGACTTTCGGGTATGCCAGATCAGCTTCGAAACGCTGTTGGCGATCCAGCTGGAAGCGGAGGAGCGATCCTTGGCAACTCGGTGGTCCTCGGTGGACGCGCTCCGCAGTCAGGTCAAGGATGGCGCTGTCGTCCTCCAAGCACTGATGCGGGAGGAGCGAGGGGGTGCTGTGCGGGCGTACAGGTGCCTCGTATTGTTCTCGTCCGCAGACGGCAAGGAAGCCGGCGGAATTACCACGATCGATCTTGATCCGGCAAGGTTCGAATCGTTGGAACGGCTTGATCGTGACCCGGATGTCCGGAAGGCTCTTGTCCGAATGTTCTCCCTTGCGACAGGCGGGATTTCGATGCTCTCGAAGCAGTGATAGGTTCCGAGGATTTCTGCGTTTGAACCTCTCCGACTCGATGTCGAGTTGGTCAGTTCAATGGAACTCGGGGATTCGAAATCTCAATCGGAGTCTCATTCTTGAAGGGTCTCTGAATTGAAGAATCTTGAAGCACGGAGATTCTTCGCTGTGGCCCGAACGCCTCTGGGGCCCGCTGATGTTCAGCGGGCCCCAGAGGCGTTTGACGGCAACGGTGACGGCAACGTCAGCGGACGACGGCTGCGGTGGGCGGGTCGTCCGGGGCGTCGGTCTGGCTGAGGACGCCCCCGAGGGTGTCGATGGCCTGGCGCTGGAGGCGGAGACGTACGTGGGCGTAGACGCCGGCGGTGACTCCGATGTGGGCGTGGCCGAGGAGTTTCTTGATGACGACGAGATCGACGCCTTGCTCCAGGAGGAGGGTGGCGGTCGAGTGTCGGAGGTCGTGGAAGCGGATGGTCCGGAGTCCTGCGCTGTGGAGGAGGCGGCGGAAGCGGCGGGTGAGGTTGGTGGGGTCGAGCGGCTTACCCTTCGGGCTGGTGAAGACGAGGCTGTTGTCCGTCCAGCTCGTTCCGGCCGTTTGGCGTTCTTCCTGCTGTCGTTCCTGGTGGATCTTGAGGGAGCTGAGACATTCGGCGGGGAGGGCGATACGGCGCTCGGAGGCCAGGGTCTTGGTGTTCAGGACGGTCAGGCCCTGGCTGTGGGTGCGCTGGAGGGAGCGGTGGATGGTGGCAGTGCCGCCGTTCAGATCGAGGTCTTCCCAGTGGAGGCCGAGGAGTTCGCCTTTGCGGAGTCCTGTGCGTGCCGACAATTACGCCCCTGCAGGTCAGGAAGCATGTTGGTACTCGTGGAGGACGCCTGCGTGGCGTGCGGACGGCGGTGAGCACGGTACGGATCCCGGCCTGAGAGAGGATCTCGTCGATGACGGCGGGGTATTTCGCGTCGCGGTCGCGGATCATGAACTTGATGGCGGCGAGTTTCCCGGCATCTTCGAGGTCCATGACCAGGTTCTTGATTGCCTGGGTGACCCAGGCATGGGTGGGGTGGGCGGTGGTCCCGAGCACACGGACGCCTCTGTGGGCGTGGTGGATGGCGGCGAGGACGTACTGACGCTGCCCGGTGAGGGTGACGGTCTCGATGAAGTCCATCGCGAGGATCGCCTTGGCCTGGGACTGCAGGAAAGTGGCCCAGGTGACGTTCGAGCGTTGGGTTGCAGGGTCGATGCCTTCGGCCTTGAGGATTTCCCAGACGGTGGAGGGCGCCAGCTTGATGCCGAGGAGCGCGAGTTCGACGTGGATGCGCCGGTATCCCCAGGCTGGGTTTTCCGCGGCGAGGCGGAGTGTGAGGCGGCGGACGGAGGCGATGGTGCGAGGGCGGCCGGGGCGCTGGTTGCGGCTGAGACGGACGTGACGGTTATTCATGAAGTCGCGGTGCCAGCGCAGGACAGTGTCCGGGGAGACAATGAGCCGTAGCCGGCGCAGGGCGGTTCGTGGCAGCGGGGCGACGAGAGCGGCCAGGAAGGCGCGGTCGGCCGCCTGGAAACCGGGGCGCTGATTGCCGAGCCTACGTTGCAGGACGGCGAGCTGGTGACGCAGGGCGAGAATCCCGACGTCCTTGTCGTGGTCGCTCATCGGGATCAGCCGCAGGGCGCTGAAGGCGTGAGTGACGGCGATGCAGGCCAGGCGGAGGAACATGGGCATTGATCATTGCCGACCGCTGTCGTCGGCGCGATAGCGGTGCTGCACTGCACCGACGTAATATTCGGCACCCACAGCTCGGACGTCACGGGTCGCCAGCGTCCACACCGGAACGATTGTCTTGCTTTCGTCAGTCATCGTCTCCCCTTGTTCTCCCACAACAGCCTATGGCTGGCGTCCGACAGGGACGGCAGGAAACTCGTGTATCTAACTACGGGCACCGTCCTCGTGAATTGGCGATTTGACAGACGAAGCGAGCACCGGGCAGCAAGGAGTCAAGGGCTGCGCCCACGCATCGACTGGCGGGCGCAGGCGATTCCCCAAGGCCAGGTGCTGACGGAGTAACCCTCGGGGTACCCATCCAACAACTGGCCGGGCCCCTACGGCGCATCAGGAAGAATGACATGGTGGAACAGGGACTCGTCATCATCGGTCACGAGATCCTGAGAATGGACGCGGCTGTAGAGCGCAACACCAGCATGGGGAAAAGCCGGCGTACCGAGCTGAGGCACCGCCGTAGCTCCTTGTGCTGGGCCCTGCACGTCATGCTGACCGGTGATGTTTCCAGGCCCTCAGGCGCCGAGGTCGAGGCGTTCCTGCGCACTCTGAGGGACTCGGCCGATGAGTCCGGAACTGGGAGGAGTGGACGAGCACGGCGGTCAAGCGGAGGCGTCGAGACTGGCGTGTCAGCCCGGCTGCTTGCCGTAGGCGAACAACGCGACCTCTATCTGGTCCGGCAGGACGTCCGCTTGTCGTGCCTGGTCGTGGACGAAGGACAGATACCGGGTGTAGTCCGGTGTGGTCCACCCGCTTCCGTGCCACTTTTCATCGGGGTTGGCAGACCGTATTGCCCGGGCGACGACACTGTCCAGGATCAACGGCCGCCACGGTCCCGTGGGTTGCTCGTGACCGGTGAAGTACAGCACCTTGGTGAAGAACGCGGGGCCCAGGAACTTGATCCGGTGGTCGTTGTTGAAGGCGTAGTACGCCTCGACGGCTCCCTTCTCCCGCAGCACGCCGAGTACGGTCTCCAGGCGGGCGTCGATGTCCTGGAGCGATGAGTCCTGGAAGATGCGTGCGCGTCGTGCGACCGACTGTGCCTTGGTGCCGGTGCCCCAGATGAGGGCGGCGGTCAGAAGATGTCGGCGACCTTCGACGGTGTCCGAGTGGCGGGCGACAGCGAAGACCGTGCTGCGGTCGACTCTGGTACGGCCGGCCACCGTCGGACAGTCGTCGAGTTCCGGGGGCCACCAGTCGGAGTTCGGCAGGAGAGGCAGCCAGCGGGACCGGTCGAAGGGTATGGCCTGGCCGAGTACGTCCACGCGGCCGGGGACTGAAACTCCTGCGGGCATTGTCGTCACGTTGACTCCTCCATGCTTCGAATGTCTGGTGTCGCCTCGTCAACCTGTGGGGCTCGAAAAGTCATCGTTGCAGGTCAAGCCGCGTACTGGTCTTGGTTGATGACGCCAGTCAGACCCGGTCCGCGGCCCATGACGGGCCGGGATCCCAAGTTGCCGACGCAGCACAGCATTCTCATGCCTCAGCACCGGCAGTTCGGCGTCCTTGGCCCTTGGCCGTGCTGCGGCGCAGTAGGACGCCCGGCACGGATAGCAACGCCCGGGTGACCCGGTACAGCATCGAGACGATCACCGCTGCAGCATCTCAACCACCAGCCTTGGCATTGCCCACCACCCCACCGGCGGCGATGCCTTTACGAGCCCCACAGGTTCCGCAGCCGGATCCGGCACCGCATCCGGCTGCGGATACGGCTTTGAAGCCATGAGCGGACGCATGGGAAATCGCTTGTTTCCCAGGAGGGGCTCGCGTTGTGGACGGCCCGTTTCCGGGATCTCACCGACAGGCGCCGGATCGGTGCTTCGCCGTCCCGCATCCCGGTCGTGTTGTCCTGGCGCACTGCTTCCCCTGTGAAGAGCCGGACTCATGGGAAAGCATCTTGATATCAGGAGGATTTCCGGGCCTCCCGTGGTGCCGGCGGGAGGGGGCGGTGACCGGATCGTTCCATTGGAAAGTACTGTGCGGGGCGGTACTCTCGGTGGTGTGAGTTGTGTGCCAGCGGCCCTGCGGAGGAGAGGTTGACCGTGTCGCCGGAGTTGCCCCGCGATCTTCCGCAACTGCTCAGCAGCGCGGAGCGGTTGATGACCCGCCGGCTGGCTGCCGCGCTGGAGGCCGAGGACTGTTCCGTTGAGGAGTGGCGGGTGCTGTCACTGCTCGCGGACGGGCGCGGGCACGCCATGTCCGATGTCGCCGAGTACGCCCTCATGCCCGCGCCGAGTCTCACCAAGCTGGTCGACCGGCTGGTCTCGGCGGCATTGGCCTACCGTCGCAAGGACCCGGGGGACGGGCGCCGTGTCCTGGTCTATCTCTCCTCGCGCGGCCGGACACGGCACCGGGCCGTCGTCGCGCTGGCACAGCAGGTCGAGGCGCAGGTGCTGGACGGGCTGGCCGGTGTGCGGGAGTTGGCGGACGGGCTGGCGCGGCTGGAGTTCCGGCTGGGGCGGGCGTCGGACCAGGTCAGAGCTGAGCGATGATGTCGAAGTCCAGGGCGTCGGCCCGGGCGAGGTAGAGCCGTTGTTCGAGGTGGTTGCCGCGCAGTCGCAGCGCGCCGCGCGGACCCTCGTAGGAGATCGTCTCCTGCGGTCCCGGTGAGCTCGGCACGGTCAGCGACCCGTGGTGGGCCGCGAGCGCACCGAGCAGCAGGATGCCCTCGAAGCAGGACTCGCCCAGGCTCCCGGCGACCGGGGCCTCGTGGCCGAACCTCCGGGCGTACCGGTGGCTGAAGGACAGGCTCTCCGAGGTCATCAGCGAGTCGAAGTATCCGGCCGTTGCCCACAGCCCCGTGGCCGCCTCCGCTCCGGTGGCGAGCAGCAGGTTCTCGTCCATGTGGGTGCTCAGTCGGACGCAGCGCTGGTGCAGGCCCGCCGCGGTGAACGCCCGGTTGAAGCGGACCGCGTCGTCCCCGAGCAGCAGCATCAGCACCGCGTCCGCCCCGCCGGCCTCGATCCGGCGCATCACGGGGCCGTACTCCTCGGTGGCCAGCGGGATGAACAGTTCGTCCACGACGCCGCCCCCGCACTCGCGGGCGAACCGGCGGGCGGTGTGTGCGGTGACCCGGGGCCAGACGTAGTCGCTTCCCACGGTGCACCAGCGGCGGGCGCCCGTGGCCTCGGCGAGCAGCCGCATCGCCGGGGCCAGCTGCTGGATGTCCGTCTCCCCGGTGAGGAACACGCCGGGGGTCTCCTCACCGCCCTCGTACTGGGCGGTGTAGATGTAGGGCACCCGGTGCGCGATCCGCGGTGCCAGTGCCTGGCGTACCGCGGAGGTGTGCCAGCCGACGACCGCGTCGACCGCTCCGAGCGCGACCAGGCCCTCCACCTCGTCCGCGACCTGCCGCGGTTCGGCACCGCCGTCCACGACGACCAGCCGTACCTCGCGATCCAGGATGCCGCCCGCGGTGTTGAGTTCCTCCACGGCGAGCTGCGCCGAGAGTTCGCAGGCGGGGCCCAAGATCCCGGCCGGGCCGCGCAGGGGAATCACGAGCGCTACGAGCAGCAGGTCCCGTCGGTCCGAACACAGTCGTGCTGCCGTCGCGTGCACAGGGCGCCTCCGGGGGTTTCCACAGTTGACGTCGAGTTCAACCCCGGCGCCCTTGCAGAGGATCTCCCGCCTCGGCGGAGCTTAGACCGGCATACGGGGCTTCACAATCCTCGGAGGTCTGACCTGCCCGACCGGCCCGGGGCAGCAAGTAGTACAGGGCGGGCGCACTGGCCACCATCAGCACGGCGCACAGCAGCCAGGGCAGCGTCTGGTGCTGTCCGTAGACGTACACGCCCGCGGCCGGGCCGACCGCGTACCCGACGGTCTGGCACATGCTCAGGAAGGACAGGTAGACGGGTTCCTGGGAGGGCGGGGCCGCCTCGGTGGCGAAGGCGGCGGCGACCGGGGTCATGAGGACCTCGCCCAGGGTCCAGCTCAGCACTCCGACGACCAGGACGGGCAGCGAGATCCCGGCGAGGTTGACCGCGTACCCCGCGCAGATGCAGACGGTGCCGAGGATCAGGGGGGTGCGGCGCTGCCAGCGTGCGGTGTACCGGGAGAGCGGCACCTCGACCAGGATCACCAGCACCGCGTTGAGGGTCAGCAGCCAGCCGTAGACGTCGGTGGTGTAGCCCGCCTCACGGACCGCCAGGGCCAGTACTCCGGTCTGCTGGGCGTAGACCAGGGAGGCCACGCTCAGCACCATGGCGGCGGCCGCGAACCCAGGTCTCACTCTCGCCCGGACCCTCACGGGTTTCGGGCCCGATTCCGTACGGCGAGTCGTACGCGGCAGGGGCAGGACCAGGAGGGTCGCCACCGTGGCGGCGAGACCGTTGCCGATCAGTACGGCCGCGGGGGACCAGGACAGCAGCAGGGCGCCGAACACCGGTCCCGCGGCAGCCCCCACGTTGAGGCACAGACGGTAGATCGCGAACATGGCGACCCGGCGCTCGGCCGGGACCTCGGTGCCCACCACGGTCTGGGCGAGCGGGGAGTAGGCCTGCACGCCGGCGGAGACGACGGCGGCCAGGGCGACGGTGGGCCCGAAGTCCTGGAGGGCGGCGCAGGCGAACGCGCTGACCGCGGTCGTCGTCCCGGCCAGGAGCAGCGCCGTGCGGACCCCGAGGCGGGCCGCCACCGGCCCGGCGGCCGCGGCACCGAGCACGCCCGCCGTCGCGACCACGATCAGCGCGACGGTGATCTGTCGTGTCCCGTAACCCCGTTCCGCCAGCACCAGGGTGAGGAACAGGACGAAGAAGCCGCCCAGTCGGCTCACGAAGATACCGAGGCAGACCAGCGCGATCGGCTTGGTCATCCCGTCGGTGTACGGGGCAAGCCTCACTCCGACTCCAGCTTGACCAGGATCGACTGGGCCGCGGTGGAGGCGGCGGCAAGTGCGGCGGTGCTGTCGGGGCCGGTGGCGGTGACGTAGCCCAGACGGTCGTTGTTGTTGGTCGGCGGTGCGAGGACGTCGCCCGGGCCGACGTACAGGGAGACCTCCTCCACCCCCGGCACGGCACGGGCCCGATCGATGCCCTCGATGGCCACCACCCGGCCGCCGGGGCTGGGGAGGAAGACGATGGCCGCTCCCCGGGCGGGTTCCGGGATCCGGTAGGGCGGGGTGCCGAGGTACATCTCGACCAGCAGCTCGGTCGGGTCGACGTCGAGTGCGCGGTTGAGGAGATGCGTGATGCGGTCGCCTGCGGGACGGCAGTTCACCTCGATCAGCTTGGGGCCGTCGGCGGTGAGCTTCAGCTCGATGTGTCCGGCTCCGAAGACGTACCCGATGGCCTCCAGGGCCGTGGTGGCGATCCGGCGGCACTCCTGCTCGAGACCTGGTTCGAGTACGGCGGGCAGGGCGTGCCCGGTCTCGTAGAACGAGGGCGGTGGCACCGTCTGCTTCTGCGTGATCGCGAGGAAACGGGTGACGCCGTCGAAGGTGAGGGTCTCCAGGCTGATCTCGGGGCCCTCCAGGTACTCCTCGATCAGGATCTCCTCGGACATCCGCTGGTCGCGCTGGTTGTGCGTGACCTGGTGCAGCGCGGCGACGTGGGACGCCACCTCGTCCGGGCCGTTGCACAGCCGCACCCCGTAACTGCCGCCGTAGTCGACCGGTTTGACGATGCAGGGGAAGCCCTGGGCGACGGCGGCAGCGGCGGCTGCCTCCGGGGTCAGGGCCACGGCGAAGTCCGGCACCGGTACCCCCGCGCGCGAACAGGCCTCGCGCTGCAGGGACTTGATCCGGGCCGCCCGCACCGAGTCGGGCGCCTGGCCCGGCAGGCCCAGGCGGTACGCCGACTCCGCGCCGCTGATCATGTGCCACTCACCGACCGAGATGAGCGCGTCGAGCCCCGGGAGCATGGGGCGCAGCGCGGCGACCACTTGGTCCGGATCGTTGGTCTCGGTACCGACGACGTCGTCGATCAGGCGGGTGTCCAGCTGGAGTTGGCCCGGCAGGACGTACGCGTCGATGTCGCGGGTCACGAACGTGACGCGGTGCCCGGCGCGCTTGGCGGCGGCGATCGCCTCGTAGCCGCTTCCGGTGGTGTTGGTCTCCAGGAACGCGATGTGCGCCATGTGTGCCTCTCGGTTGCCCCTGGGCTTGAGGGGATGCGAGGAGATGTTTCCTGGATGAACTATTTTCTCGATGGGCGGCAACTGTCAACAAGCCGAAGTTTCCAGGAAGTTACGTTTGCTGACAGTGTCATTGAATCGTTGACACGAATTCCGGTGCCCAAATACTTTCTGCGGCAAGTACTTCTGATCGGGAACGGTGTGCATCCATGCGACTGACCGCACGAGAGCAGGAACGTCCGGTCGTCCATGCGGCCGCCGAGGTGGCGCCGCGGCGCGAGGAGCGCGGTGTGGCGCTCAACCACCCGGAGGCGATCGCCGTCCTGACCGCGCACATCCTCGAAGGCGGGCGGGACGGACGGACGGTGGCGGAGCTGATGAAGTCCGGGCGTGCGGTGCTGACCAGGGGGGGACGTGATGGAGGGCAGCGCGGAGACGATCCACGGCGTCCAGGTGGAGGCGACCTTCCCGGACGGCACGAAGCTGGTCACCGTGCACGGGCCGATCGCGTGAGTGCGGGGGAGGGGCCGGACCGCGCGCCCCTGATACCCGGCGAGGTACTGCTGGGTGAGGGTGACGTCGGACTGAACCGGGGCCGTGCGGTGACGGTGGTGGCGGTGGTCAACGCGGCGGACCGGCCGGTGCAGATCGGGTCGCACTACCACTTCGCGGAAGCGAATCCGGCTCTGTCCTTCGACCGGGCGGCGGCCCACGGGAAGCGGCTGAACATTCCGGCCGGCACGGCCGCGCGGTTCGAGCCCGGCGTGCCCGCCGAGGTGGAGCTGATCCCGCTGGGCGGGCGCCGTGAGGTGTTCGGCCTGCGCGGCGAGACGAAGGGGCACCTCGATGACTGAGCGTCAGACCTCCACGGACGAAACCTCGATGGCCGGGTATCAGGCCGCCACGAAGGGAAGCGTTGATGACTGACCGTCGGGCTGCCGGAGCCGGACCCGCGTTGACGGTGCCGCGCACGCGCTACGCCGACCTGTTCGGGCCCACCGCCGGAGACCGGATCCGGCTCGCGGACACGGATCTCCTGATCGAGATCGAGCGGGACCTGAGCGCGGGCGGGGACGAAGCGGTCTTCGGCGGCGGCAAGGTGATCCGGGAGTCGATGGGACAGTCCCGGGTCTCGCGGGCGGAGGGTGCGCCGGACACGGTCATCACCGGTGCGGTCGTACTGGACCACTGGGGTGTGATCAAGGCCGACATCGGCATCCGCGACGGCCGGATCACCGCACTGGGCAAGGCGGGCAACCCGGAGACCATGGACGGAGTCCACCCGGACCTGGTGATCGGCCCGGAGACCGAGATCATCGCGGGCAACGGGCGGATCCTGACCGCCGGTACCGTCGACGCGCACGTCCACTTCGTGTGTCCGCAGAGCGCGGCCGAGGCGCTGGCGGCGGGGACCACCACCATCATCGGCGGCGGGACCGGCCCGGCCGAGGGCAGCAAGGCGACCACCGTCACGCCCGGCAGCTGGCACCTGGCCCGGATGTTCGCGGCGCTGGACGACTTCCCGGTCAACATCGGACTCCTCGGCAAGGGCAACACCACATCCGCCGCGTCGATGCGGGACCAACTGCGCGCGGGCGCAGTCAGTTTCAAGATCCACGAGGACTGGGGGGCGACCCCGGCCGTGATCGACGCCTGTCTGCAGGTGTGCGAGGAGTCGGGCGCGCAGCTGGCGATCCACACCGACACGCTCAATGAAGCGGGTTTCGTGCAGGACACGCTGGCCGCGATCGCAGGACGGGGCGTGCATGCCTACCACACCGAAGGGGCCGGCGGCGGGCACGCGCCGGACATCATCACTGTGGTCTCGCAGCCGAACGTCCTGCCCAGTTCCACCAATCCGACCCGCCCGCACACCGTCAACACCCTCGACGAGCACCTGGACATGCTGATGGTGTGCCACCACCTCAGCCCGAGTGTTCCGGAGGACCTGGCGTTCGCCGAATCGCGGATCCGGCCCTCGACCATCGCCGCGGAGGACGTGCTGCACGACCTGGGCGCGATCTCGATCATCAGCTCGGACGCCCAGGCGATGGGCCGGATCGGTGAGGTGGTGCTGCGCACCTGGCAGACCGCCCACGTGATGAAGCGCCGCCGCGGTTCCCTGGCCGGAGACGGGCGCGCGGACAATCTGCGGGCGCGCCGCTACGTCGCCAAGTACACCATCAACCCGGCCGTGGCCCAGGGCCTGGACGGCGAGATCGGCTCGGTCGAGCGGGGCAAGCTCGCCGATCTGGTGCTGTGGAACCCGGCGTTCTTCGGGGTCGGACCGGAACTGGTGATCAAGGGCGGCCAGATCGCGTACGCGCAGATGGGCGATGCCAACGCCTCCATCCCCACTCCGCAACCTGTCCTGCCCCGCCCGATGTTCGGCGCCCACGGTCGCGCCCCGGCCGCCGGCTCGCTGAACTTCGTCACCGAGACGGCCCTGGGGGACGGGCTGCCCGAGCGGCTGGCCGGGCAGCTGGGCGTCGGCAAGGCGTTCACCGCGATCCGCTCCACCCGCGGTGTCACCAAGGACCACCTGCACGAGAACACCGCCAGGCCCGAGGTCGCCGTCGACCCCGACACCTTCACCGTCCGCATCGACGGTGAGGTGGCCGAAGCCCACCCGGCCAGTGAACTCCCCATGGCCCAGCGCTACTTCCTCTTCTGACTCTTGTGGTCCGGCCGCTCCGAGTTCCGATCCGGCCCTCGCCGAGCCCCCACCTCCTGCAAGGAGTGCTGATGATCCTTACCGGAAGCGAGATCGCGCGGGAACGCACGAACCAACGCATCACCATCGAGCCGTTCACCCCTGAGCAGGTCAATCCGAACAGCTACAACTTCCGCCTCGGCAGCCGGCTCAGGGTCTACTCGGAGATGCCGCTCGACCCGCGCCGGGAGAACGCCTGCGTCGATATCGAGATGACCGCCGACGGCTACGTCCTGGAGCCGGGCCGGCTCTACCTCGCCCATACCCAGGAGGTGCTGGGCAGCCGCCACTATGCGCCGACCTTCGCCGCGCGCTCCTCCGTCGCCCGGCTCGGGCTGTTCATCAACCTCTCGGCCAGCCTGGGGGACATCGGCTACGAGGGGCAGTGGACCCTTCAGCTCTACACGATGAACCGGGTGCGGGTGTACCCGGGCATGACCATCGGCCAGATGATGTGGTGGCGCCCGCAGGGCGAGATCGAGCTGTACGACGGCAAGTACCAGGGCGCTGTCGGCCCTCGCTCCAGTGACATCCACAAGGACTTCGACCGGCAGCTGTCCCGGCAGCGGCTGCCCGGGCTCAGCGCCGACGTGGGCCCGGCGGACGTCGGCCACAAGTTTGCCTCGCTCGCAGAGGCCTCCCGGGCGTTCCGGGTACCGACCGCCTTTGCCGTCCCCGCCGGGGAGTTCGTCCAGGCGATCGGCCCCGAGGCCCGCGGCCCGCTCCGCGCCCTGTTCGAGGAGATGCGGGCCACGGTCGGCGCGTTCTTCACCGAGGTCACGGCCGGGATCGAGGCGGCGGTGGCGGACCTGGCCATGCCGCGGGACCTGCGCAACCTGCTCACCGCCCGGCTGGCCGATGTGTTCGGTGATCCGGCGGGGGCCGAGTTCGCGGTCCGCTCCTCCGGACTCGCCGAGGACGGCACCAGCAGCAGCCTGGCCGGGATCCATCGCAGCGTGCTGGGCGTGCGCGGGGCCGACGGGGTGATCGCGGCCGTGGAGGAGTGCTGGCGTTCCTACTACGCGGGCTCGGCGGTCGCGGCCCGGGTACGGGCCGGGGACTTCGACCCGGAACCCCGGCTCGCGGTGATCGTTCAGCGGCTGGTCCGTCCGAGGCTGGCCGGTGTGGCCTTGACCGGGCTCGACAGCGCCTCGGACGCCGTGGAGATCGAGTACACCGAAGGGCTGGCCGAGGAACTGGTCGCGGGAGTGGCGGTGCCCATGCGGGCCTCGGCCGTCCCCGGCGACGTGCTCGACGAGCCGGTCCTACAGGAAGTAGCCGACGCCTGCCGGGAGTTGCGGGCCCTGCGCGGCTGCGAGGTGGACGTGGAGTGGGCCGCGGACGCCGAAGGCCTGCACATCGTCCAGGTGCGTCCGGTGACCGCCCGCCGGTCGGCCGACCACGGCGGCGCACCGGCCGTAATCTGGTCCACCAGGCTCTACTTCGAGGACCCGCCCGCCGGCACACACCTCGGTGACGTCGCAGAGGTGTACGCCGGGTACACCGCGAAGCGCGGTCCCGCGCACCGGCTGGCGGAGGAGCTGGGCCTCGCGGTCGGCGCGGGCTGGCTGATCGGTTTCACCGCACGGAACCTGTCCACCTCCGAGGGCCGGGAGCGGATACGGCGCCTGCTGGCGACCGGCGCCGGCACCGAGTGCGTCCTGGACTTCGGCGCCACGCTGCGGCAGATCGTGCTCCCCAAGGATCAGGTGCCGGACCGGCTCGACGAGATCACCCGCGGCACAGCGGCTGCGGACCAGCCGCAGGCGGTGGTGGTACGGGACTTCATCCGCGGCGAGCTCGGCCTGATCACCCGCCGGTCCGGGGCCGACCTGCTGGTCGAGTACACCCCCGACGGACTGCTCGCCCTCAACCGCGGTATGGCGGGCGCCCGTTCGTTCGTCTGGCACCCCGAGGGCGGGGAAGGCGACGTCCCGCCCGCACTGGTCGCTCATCTGGAACGGATGGCGGCTTTCACCGGCCGTATGCACGACCGGTACGGCGACGCCACGGTGGAGTGGGTGTTCGCCGACGGTGCGCCGTACTTCGTGGACTACTCGCTGCTCGCCGGAGACCTGTTGTCCGGCGAGCGCGGCACGCTGGTCTCCGCGGGGTCGGCACGCGGACCGCTGCTTTCGCTGGCCGACGACGAACTGCTCGGCCGGCTCTCGGTCGGGCCCGCGGTGAGCGTGGACCGCAGCAAGGACGTCACCGAGCACACCGAGATCACCCGTCTGCTGGAGAAGATCCAGGCCATGCCCGCCCCGCCGGTGGTGCGGGTCGGCCGTCCCTACGCGGTGCTCTCGGTCCTGATCGGGGCGGTGGCCGGCTTCGTCTTCGACGAGGGCTCGGTCCTCTGCCATCTCGCCATCCTGCTGCGCGAGGCCAAGGTCCCGGCGCTGGTCGCGGACCTCGGCGCGCTGCCGGACGGCGGCGAAGCCGTCATCAGCGACGGTGCGATCACCGTTGCCGGAAGGAGCGTTGAGGATGAGCACTGACCAACTGGGCGCCTGGGTCGTACTGGGCGGAGTCCACCTGATCAACGGCACCAGGCGGCGGGCCGACGGCGACCCGGTGGTCCTGGTGCGAGTGGCCCCGCTGGAAGAGGTCCGGCCGAGCACGACCGTGGTCGTCCGCTGGGAGGAACTCGGCACCTGCGAGGTGGTGGCCCTCACCAGCGACGGCCGTCTGCTCGGCAGTGCCCTCGCGCAGGGCGGGGAGTTGTTCCGGGACGGGCTCGCCGGTCCCGGCCTGCGGCCCTTGGTGGGCTCGGCGGGATCGGCTCTCGTACCGCTGTGCTACCTGTCCGAGCACCCCGGCGGCGGCTACCACGCGTATGCGCAGATCCGCGCTCACGCCGAGGACGCCTGCTTCGTCCGCAGTACGGCGGAACCGGTCGGCCACGGTCCGGTGGACGAACTCCACTGGCTGGAAGCCGTCCTGATGGCACATCAGCAATTTGTGCTGCCGCTCGGCAACCACCACCTCTACTTCCGCAACCACTTCAAGGGCACCGAGCTGGAGTACAAGTACACCCTCGACCCGGCCCCGGACATCTGGGAGGCCGGACTGGCGGTGCTGCGGGCGCTGCGGGCCGGTGAAATGCCCGGCTGCCGGCCGGAGTACCGCGAGGACTTCCAGATCTGGTACTACGACAACCACCTCTTCGACGTCCTCGGTCCCGAGTCCGAGCGCGGCTACGCCTCCTTCATCCCCTCCTACGACGGCAAGAACATCCTCAAGCGCAAGTGGTTCGCCGAGGATTCCTTCGCCCGGAGGGAGGAACTCACCCACGGCGTGGACGTCGCCCGCGAGGGCTTCGCCGGCCACCTGGCGGGGGAACTCGGCCTGACCGTCCGGGCCATGCCGCCGTTCCGGCGGGTCCGCTACGACGTCCAGTGCGAGTCGATGCGGACCGGACACATCTACGGCATCTTCTTCGACCACTGCCGTCTGCTCGATGCGCCCGACGTGGTGCTGTCCCAGTGCGAGGTGGAGTACCTCCGTTCCCGCAACGTCCTCGACCACGAGGAGGGCGAGGTGGTGGCGGAGATGGACCGCGTCGACGAGTGGGTGCGCGGCTTCCTCGCCGACCGCGGGTGGGCCAAGGAGCGCACCTTCTACTCCAAGCGCAGCTTCCTGCGTGACGTGGTGGCCGCCCGGCCGGAGCTGGAGCCCCGCCTGTGACGGTGTACTGGCTGGTCTGGGACGCGGCGGCGCACTGGATCGTGGAGCGGCTGACCGCGGAGGGCGCGCTGCCCCACACGGCCCGGCTGCGAGCCGCCGGGATCAGCGCGGCGGCGCGTCCGCCGGCCCCCAACTGCCAGACTCCGCCTTCGCTGGCCACGCTGTTCACCGGCAGCTGGCCGGAGCGGCACGGCGTCACCGGCTTCCGGATCCCCGGCACCGGCGGCGCGGTCGAGGAGTCGTCGGCCGCCTTCGCGCCGGGCCGTTGCGTCGCGCCGACCGTGTGGCGGACGGCCGCCGAGGCCGGGCTGCGCACCGCGGCCGTGCACGTCCCCTGGACGATCGGCGCCGACGGACGGGCCGAGCCGGGCGTCGACGTGGCGGTGGAGGCGTACGGCGACCGGATCGACCGGCAGGCCGCGCTGCCGCTCACTGGTGGTCACCAGCACTTCGCGGTCGGCCCCCACCCGCTCGACGTGGCACCCGAGGGCGACCGGATCCGGGTCGGCTGCGAGGAGCGATCCGTGACGCTGGGGGAGCGGGACACGGAGTGGCGGCCACTGCGACTGGGCACCGACAGCGGAGTCTGGCTGCGCATGGTCGCGATCGGCGGGCAACGGGTACTGCTGCGGACCGGCGCCTGGCGGCCGAGGGTGGTGGGCCGGGACCGTACGCTGACCGAGGCGCTCACCGCAGGTGAGGGGCTGCCCGTCTTCGCCGGGGAGGGAATCGGCCCCGCCTACCGGGCGAGGCTGCTCGGGCCCCGGCTCGTGGACGGCGGCGACGGCTCGGCGGAGGACCTCTTCCTCTCCTCGGTGGCCTGCGTGCACCGCTCCTTCGAGGCCCCGGCGCGCACGGTGCTGGCGCGGCACACCGCCGACCTGGTCGTGATCTATCTGCCCACCACCGACGACCTGGGCCACGAGCTGATCGGCTGGTGCGATCCGAAGAGCGCCGCGCACCGCCCGGACGTGGCGGAGCAGATCTGGCGCCGCGTCAGAACCTGCTACCGATGGGCGGACCGGCTGCTCGGAGAGGTACTCGACCGCGCCGGCGACAGCGACACCGTGCTGCTGGGAGCGGACCACGGGATCGCCGGTACGGCCTGGGCGGTGCACCCCAACGAGGCACTGA
The DNA here is from genome assembly GCF_040655895.1 of Streptomyces sp. NPDC050264. NCBI lineage: Bacteria > Bacillati > Actinomycetota > Actinomycetes > Kitasatosporales > Streptomycetaceae > Streptomyces > Streptomyces sp. NPDC050264. Next base: position 280,932 of record NZ_JBFAKV010000011.1, on the reverse strand, counting down.
TCGCGGCCGGACTCGCGGCCCGGACTCCCGACGGAGCCCTCGACCCCGGGCGGTCCTCGGTGCTCTACCACCCGGCGGACAACGGTTCGCTCTGGGTCAACCACCAGGATCTGCCCGGGGGGCTGGTCCCGCGCTCCGCCGCCGGCGCGCTGCTGGACCGGGCCGAGTCGGTGCTGCGCGCCGTGACCGAGCCGGGCGGTGGCCGTCCCGTGACCGCCGGCTTCGCCCCCTCGCCGGGCGGTGATCCGACGGTGGTGCGCCATGTGCTGTTCGACCCCGATTTCCTGCCCACGGCCGGCCTCCGGTCCGATCAGGCACTGATCGCCCCCTCCCGCAAGCCCGCCGCCCACATCACCAACAACGGCGACCCCCGGCTGCACGCGGTGTTCGCCGCACGCGGCCCCGGCCTTTCGCCCGGCGTCGACCTCGGAACCGTCGACAACACCGTCCCGGCCCACGTAGTCCTGCGCCAACTCGGTCTGAGCCCGAACGGCCGTCCCCGTCAGCCACTCTCCGAACCCACTGCGAGGCGTGTGTGCACCGCTACCTGAACTTCCTCGGCACCACTCTGCACTTCGACATCGACGGCGAGGCGGAGAAGGCCTTCGAGCCGGTGGCCCGCTTCTTCCGCCACACTCTGGGCGACCGTCCGACGAACGAACCCACTTTTCACATCACCTTCGTCCCCTACGACCCCGCCGCCCGCCCTCCGTCCGGCCGGCCCGTGGTGATCCGGCAGAGCACGGCCCCGGAGTTCACCTTCCACGCGCTCCTGTCCCGGTACGAGGACCGCCTCGTCTACGCCAACGAGCACACCCGTTTGGACGTTCCCGTGGACGCCGCGGTGGACCAGCGGTTCGAGGCCGGCATCACCGATGAATCCGTGTGCCAACTGATGGACTTCATCCGGGACCTGGTCATCCGCACCGAGGAGACCCGCGGGACCGTCGTTCTGCACGCCTCCGGGGTCCGCCGCGACGGGCGTGCCTACGCGATCGCCGGCCCCAAGGGCGCGGGCAAGACCACCACCCTGGTTTCGGTACTGAGCCGACCCGGCTGGCAGTACTTCACCGGCGACAAGCTGTTCTGCCGGATCGAGGACGGCGGCATCACCGCCACTCCCTGGCGCGACTACCCCTATGTGGGCGCCGGGACGCTGCGTGAACACCCGGCGCTCGTCGACTGGGTGCGCATCAACACGGGCCTCGACGCCGCCGCACTGCCCGACCGCAGGAAGCTGTTGTTGGACGCGGACGCCTTCGAGGCCTGGCTGGGCTCGGAGTTCACCCCCGAGCCGCACCGGCTGGCCGGAATCCTGCTTCCCGAGGTCCGCCCCGGCGAGCCGTTCGCGGCCGAGCGCGTCGAGGAGGAGCCCGCGCGCTGGATGGAGCTGAACCGGATCGTGGACCGCGCCGTCGACACCACGTTCTTCGGCTGGCAGCACTACCTGGTACCGGACTACGCGGCCTTCTACGCGACCTTGTCGACGATGCGGCCCTACCTGGCCGACCTGTCGATGCTCCGCCTGACCGGCACCCTGGACGTGGACCTCGACGTGGTGCTGGCGGAGCCGTCATGAGCGCACCTCAGCTGCGGATCGCGGTGATCGGGCATTCTGGCAGCGGCAAGTCCACCTGTGCGGCGGTGCTGCGGGAGTATGCCGCCGACCGGGGTCTCGGCTTCGCCCGGATCGCGCTGGCGCGGCCCCTGTACGAACTGCAGGACCGCGTCTACGCCGCTGCGGGCGCCCCGCTCCGGGTGGACGCCCAGGACCAGGTGCTGATGGAGGACCTGGCGGGCCATCTGCGTCGGCTCAACCCGTGCGCCCTGGCCGACGACTTCGCGGCCAGGCTCGCCCGCTGCCCGGCTGATCTCGTGGTCAACGACGACCTGCGCGACCCCGTCGTCGACGCCCCGGCACTACGAGCGCTGGGATTCCGAATCCTCCGGATCACCTGCGACGAGCAGCTGCGGCTCGGCCGGCTCACCGCCCGGGCCGACCTCACCCGCGCCGACGGCTCGACGCGGAACCTGGACCTGATCGATCCGGACGTCGTGATCGACAACAGTGAGGGGCCGGCCGCCTATCGCTCGGCGATCCATGCCACTGTCCTTTCGCTGCACGGGAGTTGTGCGCTGTGATCCTCACCGGACCGGAGATCGCCCGTGCAGTGGCCGAGGGCGAGATCCACATCGACGACTTCGAACCCGCCCGGCTCGAACCCAACTCCTACGGATTCCGGCTGGCCCCGGAACTCCTGGTGTACGACCGGGAGATGCTGGACAGCAGACGCGCCCCGGACTGCAGCACCATCACCATGGACGCCGCCGGAGTGGTGCTGGAGCCCGGCCGGTTCTACCTCGGCAGCACCATGGAGGTCATGGGCAGCCCGCACTACGCGGCCACCCTCTACGCCTGCCGTTCTGTCTCCACCCTCGGCGTGTGGATCCAGTTCTCCGCCCCGCTCGGGCACAGCGGCGCGCTCTTCCCCTGGACGCTGGAGATCACCGTCGCCAACCCGGTCCGGCTCTACCCGGGGATGTGCGTCGGCAAGCTCGCCTTCTGGGCCATGCAGGGCGAACCGCTCCTCTACGACGGCAAGTACACGGGTTCGACCGCGGCGGTCGCCTCCCGGCTCAGCGAGGACCTCGCCGTCCTTGCCACGACGGAGGGCAGCTGAGGTGGCATCAGGAACGGGCGCCCCGGGGCGGCTGCTCGGCACCGCCGAACTGCGCGAGCTGTCCCGGCGCAGGCCCGGGCGGGCCGCACTCGCCATGGCCCGGCAGTGGGCGGTGATCCTCGCGGCCGCGGCGGGAGCGGTCTACTGGGACCGCTGGTACGGGTATCCGCTCGCCGTCGTAGTCATCGCGACCCGCCAGCACGCGCTGGCGGTGCTGATGCACGACGGCGCGCACCGGCTGCTGTTCGCCGACCGAAGGGTGAACGACCTGGTCAGTGATCTGCTGCTGGCCTTCCCCCTGTTCATCAGCACGACCCTGTACCGACGGCACCACCTGGAACACCACCGCTACCTCAACACCGACCGCGACCCCGACCACGACCCGACCGCGATCGACAACACCACCCACGACTGGATCCGGCTGTTCGCGGCGGACGCGGTCGCGCTGAACCTCGTCAGGACCGTCGGCACCCTGGACCAGTTCTCGCTGCTCCCGGTCCTGCGCGGGGACCGCACGGTGGCGCAGGCGATGGGCCGTGCCCGGTGCGCCCTGTTTTTCGGCGGGCTCGTCGCACTGGCGGTGGTTCTGGTGGCGACCGGGTGGTGGCTGCCGTATCTCCTGTTGTGGATCGTGCCGATGATCACCGCGCTGAGCATGATCCTGCGGCTGCGCGACATGGCCGAGCACGTGGGCTGCGAGGAGGACGCCGGGATCGGCGGCACCCGCTCGGTGCTCGCCGGGGTCCTGGAACGGGCCCTGTTCTCCCCGTGCAGGATCAACTATCACCTGGCGCACCACCTCTATCCCAGCGTCCCCTGCTACAACCTGGCCGACCTGCACCGCCGGCTCATGGAGCACCAGGCCGTCCGCGACCAGGCCCGGATCTCGCACTCCTACCTCTTCGGCCCGTCCAGCGTGTTGCGGCACGTCGCCGAGGCCCGCGCGCTGCGGTACGCCACCCCCACCCCACGGATCGAGGAACCCGATGGCCATCACGCCTGAGACGCGACTGCGCCATGTCGACACCTTCCTGGCCTCGCGTGGACTGACCCCCGACGGACTGGAGAGCCTGCTGACCGGCAGGACCGGCCCGGCCCGGCACTTCCTGCTCACCAGTTCCCCGGTGCATGGGCTGGCCAACGCCACCAGCGACGTGGACTTCATCCGGATCCAGTCCGAACCGATGGCGGGCGCCCGCATGGCGACCCAGCTCTTCGAGGGCTCCGACCACCTCGAAGCCATCTCCTTCGCCGAGGACGAGGCCGCCGCGGCGCTCGCCGACCTTCGCACGCTGGCGGACGCCGATCCGCGCCGATCCGTGCTCGCGTATCGCGGCTGGGACACACAGCACGAGCTGCGCCGCAAGTACCTGGAGCGGATGGTCAACGGCGTGGCCCTGAACCGGACCCTGCCCTATCTGGACCACCTGCCGGAGCTGGCCCGGCTGTGGAAGTGGTCCTCCCTGCACACCGCCACCGAACAGGTCCTGTTCCTGTCGCTGGCCGAGGCGGCCGGCGAGCGCCGCGGACGCGTGGGTTACGCGGTCAACGCGCTTCTCCACCTGATGGACGCCGTGCTCTCGCACCACCTGGACGTCTACTCCAACCGCAAGTGGTTCCTGCTGCGCTGGACCCGCTTTCGCGAGCGGCACGGCACGGAGCCGGTCGTGGCCGCCGTAGACGCTCTGCGCACACCCGTTTCCGAGGCGCTCGCGGGCAAGGACGGCGGCCCGCTGGCTCCCGCCCTGACCGCCCTGCTCACCGAGGTCCACGCCGTCGCCGGTGAGGGGCACGCGCCGACGCTCACCGTGGAACCCGTCGGCGAGCCGGTCCGGCGGCGTTTCCTGCCCGGGGCCGACATGCTGCTGGGCGCGAGCACCGCCTTCCTCGGTCAGGACCCGCTGCCCACCGGCGAGATCCCCTTCGCCGATCTGCCGGAGGGTATCGGAGCCCCCGCCGACCTGTTGCGCGCCGCCCGAGCCGGTGCGGTGACGCTGCTTCCGGTCTGACCGTCCGTCGCATTCACCTGTTGAAGGAGCCTGATGGAACTCGCCCTCTTCCCCGGCGTGCGGGCCGGCCGCGGCCTGCCCCCCGAGGCCGCGGTCCGGGCCTGGGCCACCGTGGCCTGGCTGATGTCTGTCGACGGCCGTGCCTACGTCGAAGACCTCGAAGGCGGCGTGCGGCAGCCGCAGTTGCGCCAGGTCGTCAAACTCCGGCTGCTGGAGCTGCTGTCCGAGATGGACACCCGGCTGACCGGTGCCGAACCCGCCGGGGAGGGCCACCAGCTCGCCCTGGCCCTGGAGTACGGCCTGCACGAGGTCTGCCGGGCCACCGGCCCGGAGCTGACCCAACTCTTCGCCCTGGACCAGGAGTTCGGTGGCGACGACGTCGACGACACCGGAGTGCGCGAGCTCTGGGACGGTCTGTGCGAGGCCTTCCCGGGGCAGATACCCGACCCGTTGGTGGCGAGCGGACAGAGCGAGGTGCTGCGGGCCCTGCGCAACTGGTCCAAGCTGTGCACCGCCGCCGGCACCGACGCCGCGTTCCTCGAACCGTTCCTCAAGGATGCGTGAGATGGGGTTCGTCGAGCGTTACGGCGCCGCGTTCGGCCGTTCCAAGGCACTGCTGTTGCGCATGTCGGGCCTGCTGGCCGCCGAGCAGGAGGCCCAGGGCGCCTGGATCGGCGACACCGAAGGGCGCCGCCGGCTGGACTTCGGCTCCTTCGGCGTCCATCTGATCGGCCACCGCCACCCGGAGATCGTGGCGGCGGCCCGGGACCAGCTGGAGCACATGGGGCTGTCGGGGAAGGTCCTCGGCAACGCCGAGGCGACCCGGTGCGCCGAGGCACTGATCGACATCGCACCCGACGGCCTCGACCAGGTCGCCTTCGCCAACAGCGGTGCCGAGGCGGTGGAGATGGCGATGAAGATGGCTGCCCTCTCCACCGGCCGCACCGAGTTCGCCGCCCTGCGCGGCTCGTACCACGGCAAGACCGCGGGCGCCCTGCACCTGTCCGACACCTACGCGGTGCGCTCGCCGGTGCCCCTGGCGGCGAAGGTGCACTTCCTGGAGCCGGGGAACATCGACCAGGCACGCAGGGTGCTTACCCGGGGGACGGTCGCGGCGGTCTTCGCCGAACCGGTCCAGGGCGAGGGCGGGGTGCTGCCGGTCGACCCGGACCACCTCGCCGCCCTGCGCGACCTGTGCCACGAGACCGGCACCCTGCTCGCACTGGACGAGATCCAGACCGGCCTCGGCCGCTGCGGCCGGATCTGGCGCTCGGCCGACGACTGCCCGCCGGACCTGCTGTTGGTCGGCAAGGCCCTGGGCGGCGGCCTGGTCCCGACGGCAGCGGTCGTGTACTCCGGCGCCCGGATCGGCGGCGCGGCCGGCGACCCCGTGGTGCTGGCCTCCTCCTTCGCCGGCGGCGCACTGGCCGGGCGGGTCGGCGCCGCGGTGGTCGAACTGGTCCGCCAGGACGGCTTCCTGGACGATGTACGCCGGCTCGGCGAGTCCGCCCGCAAGGGGCTCGGCGAGTTGCTCGGCACCGACCCGAGGATCCGCGGGATACGCGGAGAGGGACTGATGATCGGGCTTGAGGCGGCCTCACCCGGCATCGCCGGCCAGGTCCTCCTGGAGGCCGCCAAACGCGGTGTCCTGCTCAGCTTCTGCCTCAGCGCCCCGCAGGTCCTGCGGGTCTATCCCCCCGCGGTGATCGGCCAGGACGACCTCGACCGCGGGCTTGAAACCATCGCCGCCGCGGTCGCCGCCGTATCCGACACGCCCGCGGCACAGCACAACTGACCTGCCGTCACACTTCGAGAGGGGCCGCACCGTGCCCGTAGTCCGTACCGAAGTCGAGATCGACGACGCCCCGCTGGAGCATGTGTGGACCGTACTGTGCGATTTTGAGGCACACGCGGGCTACATGGACGACGTCCTCGGCATCCGTTTCCTGGAGCGCGGGAAGGGCGCCGCGCTCAGCTCCTGGCGGGTCCTGCTCAACGGCAGCGAGCTGACCTGGGACGAGCGCGACGTCTTCACCCCCATGCGCCGGATCGACTTCGACCAGACCGACGGGGACCTGGAGGTCTTCCGCGGTTTCTGGGAACTGCAGGAGACCCCGACCGGTGTACGGGTCGTCCTGGAGATCGAGTTCGACATTGGCATCCCCTCGCTCGCCGCGGTCCTGGACCCCATCGGTATCCAGGCCATCGAGTCGAACTCCCGGAGCATGCTGGCCGCCATCCGCGACCGCCGGCCCGCCCCGGTGTCGTCGTGACCGCCCTACGGCTGCTGATCACCGGTATCGGCGGCGCGGTCGGCAGCGGACTCGCCGACGCCCTGGCGGCGGACGCTCCCTGGGCCGAGGTGGTCGGCGTCTTCAGCAGCGAACGCTCCCGGGACGCCTTCCGGTCCAGGTCCTCCGAGGCGGTGCGGGCCCGCGTCCAGCCGGTCGTCCGTGACCTCACCGACGGCCTGTCGACACTCGCGCTCGCCCGTGAACTCGCCCCGGCGCGGCGGACCGTGGTCGTCCACGCGGCGGCGAACGTGAGCTGGACCGCGTCTTTGGAAGCGGCCCGGCGCGGCAATGTGGAGGTCACCCGCAACGTCGCCGAACTGGCCCGGGCGCTCGGCGGCGACACCCGGTTCGTCTACGTCTCCTCCGCGTACACCGAGGTCGAGGGCTGGGAGTACCGCAACACCTACGAGGCCACCAAGGCCGAGGCGGAGCGCCTTCTGCGGTCCGATTACGCCGATCTGCGCCCGGTCGTGTTCTCGTGCAGCCTCGTCGTCGGACACAGCCGGACCGGTGCCATCGGACGGTTCCACGGCATCTATCCGCTGCTCGGGCTGATCGACCGGCACGAGCCGCCGCTGCTGCCGGGCGGACGTGACCGACGGATCGACATCGTCCCCGTCGACTGGGTCGCCTCGGAGCTCGCCGCGGTGGCGCACCGCACGGCACAAGGCGGTCCGTCGGCGGATGTCGTGGCGTCGTCGGGGACGGCCGCGCCGAGGTTGGAGGAGCTGGTCGCCGAGGCCGTGGCAGTGCTCAACCGGGCGCGAGCCCGGGCGGAACGCGCCCCGGTGCGGGAGCTGACCCTGGTGCCGTTCCGCCGCTGGGAGTTCCTGCGCCGCTCGCTCGACGCCTGGCAGGTGCACGGGATACCGATGCCTCCCCGGGCGTTCCTCGACCGGCTGATCGGCGTGTACCGGCCGTACTTCGAGGACGACCGGGTGCTGCAGCCGACGGGAACCGTCCATCCCTGCCCGCACTGGACGGAGTTCCTGGACCCGGCCGTCGGCTACTGGTTCGCACGGCAGCCCGCTCGCTCCAAGACGCCGCTGCGGACGGGCGGCGCGGGATGAACACCGCCGCCGCGCCGGGCCTCGCCGCCGTGGGCCTGCTCATCGTCGTCGAGGCGCGGGAGGCGCGTACACAGGTGGCCGCCGTCGCCTCGCTGGGACGTGGTACGGCGACACGCGCGGCCGTGTTGCCTGTCCTGGCACTCGCGGCGCCGGCGGGCGGGGCGGCCGCCGTCCTCGTCGTACTGCCCCGGGGCTGGGCGGAAGCGGTCGGCGCGGTCGTGGTTCTGGTGGCCGGCCTCCAGTGGCTTGTGTGGGCCGCGCGCCGGGAACTGGGAGCGGTTTCGATGCGGGACGAGACGGTGGTGTTCCACCAGGTCCGGCGGCGAACGGCCATGAATGGCATGGTCGTTGGCGGCGCGTTCACCGGGCACGGCACGGCGGCGGGTGTCGACCCGACTGTCGGCGGCGACGCGTCCAGGGGCGCCAAGTCCGTTCGCGCCACGGTGGCCGGAGCGTTGCTGCGGGCGGGCGCGGAGGTGCTGGTGGTGGCGACGGGGGTCGCGGCCGCGGCCGTACCCAGCCCGTGGCTCCCGCCGCTGGCTCTGCTCCTCGTCATCGCGGTCGTCGCTCCCGGCCTCGGGGCCTGTGTCACGTCCCCAGCCGGGCGCACGTCGTCCGGCACGCACTCCCCCAGAGGGGAGACCCCCGGCCGCGTTGCCGAAACGCCCACGTGGCTCCGCCACGAGGGCGCTCCAGCGCCTTGCGATCGCACGCACCGGACGACGTGCGCTGATCCGACTGGGTATGTGACACAGACTCTCCCCGGGCGCCGAACGGTGACCGGACCGCACGAACGTCCCGCCAAGGCCGCGATTGCGGTGCTGTTGACCGCTGCGGGGGCAACGGCCGTCACCGCAGGCGCGGTTGGCGTCATGACCGCGCTCCTCCTGCCCGCGGCCGGGCTGCTGGTCCTCGCCGGGTACCGATGCACGGCTCGCGGCCGGGATGCCCCTCCCTCACCGGCTCCGTCCGCCCCCGTCCCTCACCTGCGGACCCTGCGGGACTTCGTCCTGGGCGACGACCTGGCCGTGTGGTGGGCGGCCGCCGCGCTGGTCCTGGCCACCCGACTGCCCTGGCCCGCGTTTCGACAGGGCCCGGCCGCCGTCCTGTTGCTCACCGTCCTGCTGGCCGCCGTGATCGGCGGCGCGGCACGGCGTACCCGCGTACCGACCACCACCGGAGGAGACCGCTGATGCCGGACCATGACACCCCCGTCCCTGGCCACGCCACTCCCGTCCGTACTGACCGGAAGGCGTTCCGCACCCCGAGGTCCGCGACCATCCACGGCGGCTACGAATGGCGCCTCGGTATCACCCCGCCCGTCGTCACGCCGATCTTCCAGACCGCTGCCTTCGAGCTCCCCAGCACAGCCGCCGCAGCCGGCATATTCGATCTCCAACAGGACGGCCACGCCTACACCCGTCTCAACAACCCGACCTGCGACGTGCTGGAGGAGCGCATGGCCGCGGTGGACGGCGCCGCGGCCGGCCTCGCCGTCGCGTCCGGGCAGGCCGCCATCGCCCTGGCCCTGCTGAACCTCTGCCAGGCGGGCGACAACATCGTCAGTTCCGACGAGTTGTACGGCGGTACCTGGAACCTGTTCGCGAACACCTTCGCCCGGTTCGGCATCGAGGTGCGGACCGTCAGCCCCGGCGACCCCAAGAACTTCGTGGCGGCGAGCGACGAGCGGACCCGCTGCTTCTTCGGCGAGACCATGCCCAACCCGCGGCTGCGGATCTTCCCGATCGAGGAGGTGGCCGAGCTCGCCGAGGACCTCGGCGTGCCGCTCGTCCTCGACAACACGATGCTGCCCTACGTCTGCCGGCCGATGGAGCACGGTGCCCACATCGTCGTCTATTCGGCGACGAAGTACATCGGCGGACACGGATCGACCCTCGGCGGGCTGATCCTGGACTCGGGCCGGTTCGACTGGCAGGCGCACGCCGACCGTCACCCCCTGCTCACCACACCGGACCCGGCGCACGGGGGAGTCGTCTGGACGGAGACCGGACTGGACCTCGACAGTCCGCTCGGCCGAAGCCCGTTCCTCCTCAAGGCCCGTGAGACGCTGCTGCGCGACCTCGGCCCGTGCCTCAGCCCGTTCAACGCGTGGCTGCTGCTCCAGGGTCTGGAGACGCTGCCGCTGCGGATGCGGGCCCACGGGGAGAACGCCCGACGGGTCGCGGCGTACCTCCAGGAGCACCCGAGTGTCGCGTCCGTCCGCTACCCCGGGCTCGCCACCGGCGACGAGGCGCGACTGACCGAGCGCTACCTCGGGGACAACGGCGGGCCGTTGGTGCAGTTCGAACTCACCGGTGGCCGGGAGGCCGGCTGCCGTTTCATCGAGGCACTCCGCCTGGTATCCCACGTGACCAACATCGGCGACGTCAGATCACTCGCCACCCATCCGGCCTCCACCACGCACGCCCAGCTCCCCGAGACCGACCAACTGGCCGCCGGGGTCACCCAGGGCTCGATCCGCCTGGCGGTGGGCGTCGAGGACATCGACGACCTGCTCGCCGATCTCGAAAGGGCACTGGGGGCATCATGAACCGACCGTTCGTCGCACTCGCCTGCGCCACCGAGACCTGGGACGGCGTACCGCACGCCGCCGTCCGCCGCGCGTACGTCGCCGCCCTGGAACAGGTCGCCGACTGCTCGGTGGTGCTGCTCCCGGGCCCCGGCAGCCCGCCGGACGAGACCCTCCGACATTTCGACGGGCTCGTCGTCGGCGGGCACGAGAGCAATATCGCCCCGGATCACTACGCCGGGGCACCCTGTCGAGGCCCCTTCGATCCCGACCGAGACGCGCTCGCCCTCTCGACGGTGCCGCGGGCCGTGTCCGCCGGGTTGCCTCTGCTCGGGATCTGCCGGGGGCTCCAGGAGATCAACGTGGCCTACGGGGGCACCCTGCGCGACCTCGGCACGACGGCCCACCGGGAGGACCTCACCCTGCCCAGGGACCAGCAGTACCTGCCCGCCCACGAGGTACGGATCAGCCACGGCGGAACCCTGCACCGGCTGCTCGGGCGCACCGACCCGGTCCGCGTCAACTCGCTGCACGGGCAGGCCGTCGACCGCCTCGCACCGGGGCTGCGGGCCGAGGCCGTCGCCGATGACGGCGTGGTGGAAGCCCTGTCCGTGGCGCGGGCCGGGGCCTTCGCGCTCGGCGTGCAGTGGCACCCCGAGTGGTACGCGAGCACTGACCCACTCTCCCGCCGGATCTTCGAGGGTTTCGGCGCCGCGGCGGCGCATCATGCCGCACACGCGCGTGCAGTACCGCGGGAAGCCGTGACGACGGGGGGAGGACGGTGGTGAGCACATTCCCCGTCTCGGCCGGCCGGCATCTGCGGACCGCTGTGCTGTTCCCTCCGGAGCGGCCGCTGCGGCTGGATGCGGGTGGCACCCTCTCCCGCGTCCGGGTCGCCTACGAGGAGTACGGCCGCCCCGACCCGGAACGTCCGAACACGGTGTTTGTCTGCCATGCCCTCACCGGCACCTCCCATGTCGCCCGGCACGGCCCCGACGACCTCCCCGGCTGGTGGGACGAGATGGTCGGCCCCGGGCGCCCGATCGACACGAACCACCAGCACGTCGTCTGCGCCAACGTCCTGGGAGGCTGCGCGGGTACCACCGGGCCCTTGAGCCCGGGGCCCACGGGCCGGGCCCTCGCCGCGGACTTCCCCGACATCACGGTGGGCGACATAGTGACCGTCCACCGGCGCCTGCTGCGCCATCTGGGCAGCACCGGGCTGCGTGCCGTGGTGGGCGGATCGCTCGGTGGCATGCAGGCCCTCGAGTGGTTGCTTCGCCATCCCGGTGACGCGCGGCAGTTCCTGCTCATCGCCACCGGGGCCCGGCTGTCCGCGAACGGACTCGCCGCCCACGCCGCTGGTCGTGCGGCCATCCGTGCCGACCCGCACTTCGCCGACGGCCGTTACACCGAGGAGCCCGGTGCCCGCGGTCCCCTGGACGGCCTCGGTGTTGCCAGGATGATCGCGCACCTGACCTATATGTCCTCCGACTCGCTGGAGACCAAGTTCGGACGCCGACGCCAGCCCGCCGCGACCGGGGGGAGCCCGGCCCACGGCCCATACGCCGTGGAGCGCTACCTCGAACACCAGGCTCGCACCTTCGTGGCCCGCTTCGACGCCAACAGCTATCTGCGGCTCACGGGGCTCATGGACCGCTACGACGCCTTCGACCGCCCCGCGGCCGTCCCGGAGGCAGGCTGTGCCCCCACGGTCCAGGTGTTCAGCTTCGAGTCGGACCGGCTCTTCGGAGCGGCGGACACCAAGTACCTGGTGGCGCGACTGTCGGAGCTCGGTGTGCCGCTGACCCACCACCGTGACGGGACGTCGGAAGCAGGGCACGACGCCTTCCTGTTACGGGTTCCGGGTTACCTGCGGGCTGTCGCGGACTCACTCGGCGTCCATGAGAGCCCGCGTCTCGTCCGCCAGCCCTGACCTCCGGGCGGGGGACGGAGCTGTAGGCCATATCCCTACAAGTCGGCCTCGATTCGGGCCTCGTTTGGGCATCGGGGGCAGTGAGGCGATCATGAGGCCATGCACCGGCCGCCGCTTGGTCTCCACACTCCCGAGTGGGGCACGGCCGACGATTCGACCCTGAACGTCGCGCTCGTGTACCCGATGCAAGGGCCTGCCGGAATCTTCGGTCCCACCTGCGGGGCATGCGCACGACTGGCCGCAGAGGAGATCAACAAGGCGGGCGGCGTGCTCGGCAAGGAGCTGCGGCTGCTGGAGGTCGACGGCGGAGCGGACCCGCGGCGCGTCGCGCAGGACGTCGAGGCACTGGTGGCGACGGGTGCCGTAAAGGGTGTCACCGGCTGGCACATCTCGTCGGTCCGGCAGGCGGTGGCGCCACGGATCGCCCACCGGGTGCCGTACGTCTACACGGCCCTGTACGAGGGCGGCGAAAAGACCGAGGGCGTCTTCATGACCAGCGAGACCCCCGCCTGGCAGCTGCTGCCCGCGATGCGGCTCCTCACTGAGGCGAGGGGCGTCCGTCGCTGGTTCGTCGTCGGCAACAACTATGTGTGGCCCCGGCGTACCGCCCGAGCCGCCCGCCGCTACGCGCGCGAAAGCCGGGGCCGAGTCTGCGGCGAGGCGTACCTCCCGCTGGGCGTCGAGGACTTCCATGACGTCCTGCGGAAGATCGAGCACGCGGACGCCGACGGCGTGCTCATGCTGCTGGTGGGCAGCGACGCGGTCCGCTTCAACCGGGCCTTCGCCGCCTACGGGCTCGACCAGCGGTGTCTGCGGCTGAGCACGCTGATGGACGAGAACATGCTGATGGCCAGCGGACCCGAGGCGACCTGCGACCTGTTCAGTGCGGCCGGGTTCTTCGCGTCACTGGCCAATCAGGACACCCTGGACTTCCACGGTCGGTACGGCGCCCGGTTCGGGATCGGGGCTCCCGCCCCGGGCAGCCTCGGTGAATCCTGCTATGAAGGCGTCCTCCTGCTGGCGGCACTCATCGAACGGGCCCGCACCCTGGACGTCTCCGCGATCGGCGCCGCCGCCGACGCGGTCTCGTACGAAGGGCCGCGCGGGCTGCTCCACCTCCACGACCGGCATGTGCGCCAGCGCATCTACCTGGCGGAGGCGGACGGGCTCGATTTCAACGTGCTCGCCCAACTGCGCGCTCCCCACGACCTGTTGTAGTCCTGCCTTCCAGGGCTCCGGCCAGCCGGTCCAGCAGCGTGTGCAGTCGCTCCGCGCCGTCCTCCGGGAGGAGAGGCTCCCACTCCGCCCAGTCGGCCCGCACCGCGCGGCAGAGTCGCTGCCAACGCTGCATGCCCCGAGGGGTGAGGTGGGCCAGCACGCGGCGCCGGTCGGCGGGGTCGACGCGTCGGTAGACCAGGTTCAGGTCGACGAGTTGGTCGATCAGCTTGGTCAGGCTCGGCGCCGGCAGGAAGGCGTGGTCGGCGAGGGCCGTCATGTTGTGTCCCTGCCCGTCCGAGAGCAGGTCCAGCACACGCCATGCCTCCACCGAGCAGTCGAACTCGTCCAGCACGGACTGGACTCGGCGTACGGAGAGGCGCTCGGCCCGTGTCAGCAGGTGGAGCAGTTCCTGGGGCCGCCTCGCCATCGCACTCCTCAGCTCGAACCCTCGGCTCCCCGTGACGGGGATGCCCGGAGCCTACCGTCGATCACCGCACGCTCGATAAGGGGAACCAGGAAATAGATCCTTCCGGCGGAAAGTATTGGGTGCCGTGCCGAGATTCCGTCGAGTGTGCGTCTGTCAGTGGCGACTTCTCTCATTTGTCTTGCTTTTTTACTTCCACTGGAAACTATCTCTCAATTGTGCCGAAACGCTGTGGAAACAGTTTCCTCGCAGGCTGTGGACGCGCTTCAGCTACCAGCCCGGACACCACCCCGGAACGGCTGGGGAATTCGTGGGCCAACGCCGCCGCTTCTGAAGAGCCTCCCACCATTCCCTCCCAAGGGTTTTCAGCTTTTTTCGCATCGCCCTCCGGGGCAAGGAGGTTTCGCATGTCTGGGTTCAGCATCAGCAGACGCGGTCTGTTGGCCGGCGTATCGGCCGCCGGCGCGTCCGCCGCCCTCAGCGCCTGTGGCGCCAAGACCGGAGACAGCTCCTCCACCGACGACTCCGGGGCCAAGGCCGACACCTCCGGCAGCACGGTCAAGGTGGGTCTGCTGAACTCGCTGTCGGGCACGATGGCCATCAGTGAGGTGACGGTCCACAACTCACTGCTGCTGGCCATCAAGGAGATCAACGCCGCCGGCGGTGTACTGGGCAAGAAGCTCAAGGCCATCAGCCAGGACGGTGCCTCCGACTGGCCGACCTTCGCGGAGAAGGCGGAGGCCCTGATCACGGACGGCAAGGTCGCGGCCACCTTCGGCTGCTGGACCTCGGCCAGCCGCAAGGCCGTCAAGCCGGTCTTCGAGCGCCACAAGTCGCCCCTGTTCTACCCCGTGCAGTACGAGGGCCTGGAGCAGTCCCCGTACATCTTCTACATCGGCGCGACCACCAACCAGCAGATCGTGCCCGCGCTGGAGTACCTCAAGAAGCGGGGCCTGGTCAAGCTCTACCTCGTCGGCAGCGACTACGTCTTCCCGCGCACCGCCAACAAGATCATCAGGGCGTACGCGAAGGCCAACGGCATGCAGGTGATGGGCGAGGACTACGCGCCGCTCGGTTCCACGGAGTTCGGCACCATCGTCAACAAGGTCAAGGACTCCGGCGCGGACGCCGTTTTCAACACCCTCAACGGCGACAGCAACGTGGCCTTCTTCAAGGAGTACAAGTCCTCGGGGATGACCGCGAAGAGCATGCCGGTGCTGTCGGTCTCCATCGCCGAGGAGGAGGTCAAGAGCATCGGCACCCAGTACCTGCAGGACCAGTTGACCGCGTGGAACTACTACCAGACCACGCCCGGCGCGGCGAACACCAAGTTCGTGGCGGCGTACCAGGCCGCGTACGGCAAGGACAAGCCGACCAGCGACCCGATGGAGGCCGCCTACATCTCCGTCTACCTGTGGAAGGAGATGGTCGAGAAGGCCGGCTCCTTCGACGTTGCCAAGATCAAGGCCGCCGACGGCATCGAACTCGAGGCCCCCGAGGGCAAGGTCACCGTCGACGGAGCGACCCAGCACGTCTACAAGACGGCCCGGATCGGCAAGGTCGGTGCGGACGGACTCATCACCGAGGTCTGGAACTCGGGCAAGCCGATCAAGCCGGACCCGTACCTCAAGGGCTACTCCTGGGCCTCCGGTCTCTCCTGAGCTCACCTCGGTTCTCGGCCCTCCCGGGTGGGCCCGGCCTTCTCACAGGGCCGGGCCCACCCTGCACCCGCACCCCGTCCCCGACCCGGAGCCGCTCCATGACGGTCATCCTCAATCAATCCTTCACCGGCATCAGTATCGGTGCCGTCCTCCTGCTCATCGCGCTCGGCCTGACCCTTACCTTCGGTCAGATGGGCGTGATCAACATGGCGCACGGCGAGTTCATCATGACCGGCGCCTACACGACGTACGTCCTGCAGAAGTCCATCAGCAGCGCCGGTGTCTCGCTGCTCATCGCCCTGCCCCTGGCCTTCCTTGTGGCCGGAGCCATGGGCGCGCTGCTGGAATGGCTGCTCATCCGGCGCCTGTACACGCGGCCGTTGGACACCCTGCTGGTCACCTGGGGCGTCTCCCTGATGCTCCAGCAACTCGCACGGGACATCTTCGGCGCCCCCAACGTGCAGACCCGCGCGCCCGATCTGCTCACCGGCAACATCTCCATGGGCGGCGGCATCACCCTCGCCAACAGCCGGCTGTTCATCCTCGGCCTCGCTCTCCTCTGCGTACTCGCCCTCACGCTCATCCTGCGGCTCACGCCGCTCGGCCGGCGCATCCGGGCAGTCGTGCAGAATCGGGACCTCGCCGAGGTGTCCGGCATCGCCACCGGCAAGGTCGACCGGCTGACGTTCTTCATCGGCTCGGGCCTCGCGGGCGTGGCCGGTGTCGCGCTCACGCTGGTCGGCCCGATCGGCCCGACGACGGGCACCAATTACATCGTCGACGCCTTCCTGGTCGTCGTCGTGGGCGGCATCGGGCAGTTGAAGGGCAGCGTGATCACCGCCTTCGTACTCGGGGTGCTCCAGTCCGTGCTGGAGTACTCGACGACGGTCAGCGTCGCGAAGGTGATGGTGCTGGTCACGATCGTCGCCTTCCTCCAGTGGCGTCCCCAGGGCCTGTACACACTGCGCACCCGGAGCCTGGCATGACGACAACGACCTCCTCCTCTCCGACGACCGCCGCCGTGACGAAGCCGCCGGCATCCCGGCTGGAACGCTTCCGGGTGCCCGGCGGCTTCGCCCTCGGCGCCCTGCTCCTCCTCGGCATCGCGCCGCTCGTCCTCTCCGACTTCCGGCTCTCCCTGCTCGCCAAGTACCTGTGCTACGCGATTGTGGCCGTCGGCGTCAGCCTGGCCTGGGGCCGTGGTGGGCTGCTCGTGCTCGGCCAGGGAGTCTTCTTCGGCCTCGGCGGCTACGCCATGGCCATGCACCTCAAGCTCGCCGATGCCGCCGCGGCCCCGGGTGGCGGCCCCGGTTCACTGCCCGACTTCATGCAGTTGTACGGCACCAGCGGGTCGCTGCCCTGGTGGTGGAAGCCCTTCGCGAACCCGGGCTTCGCACTCGCCGCGACGGTCCTGCTGCCTATGGCCGTCGCCGCGCTGCTCGGCTACTTCATCTTCCAACGCCGAGTGAGAGGCGCGTACTTCGCGATCCTCAGCCAGGCTCTGGCCGCCGCTCTGGCCATCTGGCTGGTCGGCCAGCAGGCCACCACCGGCGGCACCAACGGACTCACCGACATCCAGGGCTTCTTCGGCTACGACCTCAACGACCCCGTCAACCAGCGGATGGTGTACTTCATCATCGCCGCCGTCCTGCTGCTGTTGATGGCCGTAGCCCGCCAGCTGTTCGTCAGCCGCTACGGCGAACTCCTCATCGCCGTACGGGACTCCGAGGAACGGGTCCGCTTCCTCGGCTACAACCCGGCCAACGTCAAGCTCATCGCCTACGTCGTGGCAGCGGGCATGGCTGGTCTGGCCGGCGCCCTCTTCGTCCCCGCCGTCGGGATCATCTCGCCCGCGCTGATCGGGGTCGTGCCGTCCATCGGCTTCGTCATCGGCGCCGCGGTCGGCGGCCGGTCCTCTCTGGTGGGCGCAGTTCTCGGCGCGATCGCCGTGGCCTGGGCACAGAGCACGCTCTCCGACGCCATCCCCGCCGCGTGGACCTACTTCCAGGGGCTGCTGTTCATCGTGGCGGTCGGCTTCCTGCCCGGTGGCCTGGCATCTCTTCTGTCCGTCATCCGCAACCGCCGTACCCGCACCCCCGCAGGAGAGACAGCATGAGCGGCGAGGCACTGACCATCCGTGACCTGCGCGTCACCTTCGACGGCTTCACCGCCGTCGACGGCGTGGACCTGGACATCCGGCCCGGCGATCTGCGATTCCTCATCGGGCCGAACGGCGCAGGGAAGACCACCTTGGTCGACGCGGTCACCGGACTGGCGAAGGCCACTGGCTCGGCACGCTTCGGCGACCAGGAACTCCTCGGCAAGCCCGTGCACCGGATCGCCCGTCTGAGGATCGGCCGTACGTTCCAGACGGCCACGGTCTTCGAGGAGTTGACCGTCCTGCAGAACCTCGACATCGCCGCGGGGGCCGCGCGCGGGCCGCTCACGATGCTCCGCCGCCGCAAGGGCGTACCGGAGGCGGTGACGACGGCCCTGGAGACCACCGGCCTGACCGAGCTGCGCGACCGCTCAGCGGGCGCGCTGGCCCACGGCCAGAAACAGTGGCTGGAGATCGGCATGCTGCTGGTCCAGGACGTGCGGCTGCTGCTGCTCGATGAGCCGGTCGCCGGGATGAGCCACGACGAACGCGAGGCTACCGGCGCACTGCTGCAGCGGGTGAGCGAGGACCGCACGGTCGTCGTCATCGAACACGACATGGACTTCATGCGCTCCTTCGCCCGCAGCGTCAGCGTCCTGCACGCCGGCAAGGTGCTCAGCGAGGGCACCGTCGCTCAGGTCCAGGCCGACCCCAAGGTCCAGGAGGTCTACCTCGGCCGCGCCTCCGAACCACAGCCTGTACCTGTTCCCGTCGCCGAGGAGGCGTGACGCCCATGCTGGAGATCACCACCGTCCGGGCCGGCTACGACCGCACCACCGTGCTGCACGGAGTGTCCGTCTCGGTCCCCAAGGACGGCGTCGCGGCCGTCCTCGGCCATAACGGCGCCGGTAAGAGCACCCTCCTGCGGGCCGCCATGGGCTTGCTCAAGCCGACCGGCGGGAGCGTCCTGCTGGACGGCGAGGACATCACCCGCCTCGCCCCGCACCAGCGGGTGGCCCGCGGCATGGCGTATGTGCCGCAGGGCCAGCAGTCCTTCCCGCACCTCACCACCGCCGAGAACCTCCAACTCGTCGCCGACGGCCGCCCCGACGGCAAGGACGCCATCGCCGAGGCCCTGGACCTCTTCCCCGCCCTGCGGGAACTGTCCGGCCGCCGCGCCGGACTCCTCTCCGGCGGCCAGCGCCAGCAACTCGCCATCGCCCGCGCCCTCATCACCGGCCCGAGGCTGCTCCTGCTCGACGAGCCGACCGAGGGCATCCAGCCGTCCGTCGTCGCCGAGATCGAGGAGACGATCCTGGCCCTGGCCCGGAGAGGCGGTCTGTCCGTGCTGCTCGTCGAGCAGCACGTCGGATTCGCCATGCGCGCCGCCCAGCACTACTACGTACTGGAAGCGGGACGCGTCACATCCTCGGGAGCGGGAGGGGTGGAGGCCGAGCAGACCGTACGGACCGCGCTCAGTGTGTGAGGACAGGGATTCCCATGCTCATCGCCCACGCGGGCGACCTCCACATCGGCGGCATGATCATGTTCCTCTCATCGGCAGCAAACACAACGCCGCGAACAGGTCAGTGACGGTCAGACAGGCGAGACGCAGCAGCACGCGTGCTCATCCTGCCGTACCGTCGAAGACGCTTCTGAGCCGCATGGAGGAGCCGGGAAACCTCACGTACGAGTTCTTCCGCGATGCCGAGAACCCCGCGCACATCGTGTTTTTTGGAACGGTACAGAGGCGAGGTGTGATTCTCGGCTCATCGCGCTACCGAGCACTTCGCGGCCGTCCGTAGCGAGGGGCCGGCGTCTGTCGAGTACGGCCAAGAGGGCGGCGCGGCACGATCGCGGGCGGCTCGCTGACCCGGGTGAGAGCCACAAGGGCGGAGTGGTCGGGGGAGAGGGAGCAGGCGGGGTCGGTGCGCGCGGCATCTCCGGCGAGGGCATGGGCCTGACAGCGGCAGCCGCCGAAGTCCTCGGTGCGGCGGTCGCACGTGCGGCACGGCGAGGGCATCCAGTCCGTTCCCCGGTAGGCGTTGAAGGCAGGTGACTCCTCCCATATCCAACGCAGCCAAAGGTCAACGACGTTGGGGGCGACCAGGTCGGGTATCGAGGCGGACGCAGGGCAGGGCAGGACTGTTCCGTCCGGTGTGACGGTGAGGGAGACGGCGCCCCAGCCTCCCCTGCAGGGTTTTGGTGTGCCGGAGAAGTAGTCAGGCACGACCCAAGGGATGTCGAGAACGCCGCCGAGCGCGGAGCGGTTGAGCAGGCCCCGACCGTAGAACTGCGTGTTGGCCAGTTCGATGCGGTCGGCCTGCCACTGGACGGCCAGCTCCATCACGGGACGCGGCTGCGGAAGTAGGCGAGGCCTTCCGGGACGCTGGCGCGAGGGCCAGTCGTCCAGCGGGGTCGGGCGTCACTCCGTCACCTCCCGCGCGCAGGCTTCGCATCCGGCTGGGACCCCAGCCGTGTCCCGAGGCCGGGGAGCGTCGGGACTGGGGT
This sequence comes from Streptomyces sp. NPDC050264, assembly GCF_040655895.1. Lineage (NCBI taxonomy): Bacteria > Bacillati > Actinomycetota > Actinomycetes > Kitasatosporales > Streptomycetaceae > Streptomyces > Streptomyces sp. NPDC050264. The sequence goes on along the minus strand of NZ_JBFAKV010000011.1, from coordinate 260,500 downwards.
CATTCCACGGTTCGAGCGGACGGGGCCGGGTGGTGTCCTGTGGCAGGGCCTTCCGCCGGCCCCCTCCTGTACCGCGCGGCGCCGGCGGAGACGTCCGCCGCGATCGTCCGAGCGCTCCGCACCGCACCACCGACCCCGAAAGGCACGTCCATGAATCCGTTGCCCCGGAACGCCCTGGCGGACCGCCGGACCCTGCTGCGGGCGGCGGCCGCGCTGCCCGCTGCTGCCGTCGCCGTCGGTGCCCTGGAGGGTGAGGCCGCTGCGGCCGACGCCCCCGGCCTTCCCGATTTCGCACCGGTCCCGGCCGCCGCGACCGGGCCGAAGGTCAACGACTCGGGCTACTTCGTCGGTCGGATCGACGGAAACCTCTACTGGGTCACCGACGGCTTCTACCAGGCGATGTTCCTCAGCACCCGGGAAGGCGTCGTCCTGGTCGACGCCCCGCCGACCATCGGGCACAACCTCCTGCGGGCGATCGCCGACGTGACGCGGGTCAACGGCCGTCCCGCGAAGGTCACGCACCTGGTGTACTCGCACTCGCACGCCGACCACGTCGGGGCCGCTTCGATCCTCGGCAAGGACGTGGTGCGCATCGGTCACGCCGAATGCCGGCGCCTGCTGCTGCGCGACAACGACCCGAACCGCCCGGCGCCGACCGTCACCTTCGAGGACCACTACACGCTCCAAGTCGGCGGCGAGCGTCTGGAGTTGGCCCACCACGGCCCGAACCACAGCCCCGACAACATCTTCATCCACGCCCCGGAACACAAGACCCTGATGGTCGTCGACGTCCTGTACCCGGGCTGGGTGCCGTTCAAGAACCTCGCGGTCTCCCAGGACATCCCGGCCTGGCTCCGGGCACAGGACATAGCGATGGCGTATCCGTGGCGGACGCTGGTCGGCGGTCATCTCGGCCGGCTCGGCAGACGCGCGGACGGCGACCTCCAGCGCGCCTACATGGCCGACCTCGTAGCCTCCACACGCGCGTCGATGAACCTGGACCCCACGCCGTACTTCGACAAGTACGGCCCGCAGGGCAACTCCTGGGCGGTCTTCAAGACGTACCTCGACGCGGTGGCGGCGCAGGCCGCCGCGCCGGTGGCCGCGAAGTACACCGGCGTTCTCGCCGCCGCGGACGTGTTCACCCTCGACAACGCGGCGACCTTGGTCGAGTCCTTCCGCATCGACGCCGGGACGCTCGGCCCGTTCGGCATCCACCCCTGACCTGCGTACCCGCGTCTCCGCACACGTCCGCTGATTCCGTACCCGAGGAAGGCCGATGGCCGTGACCCACCCGATCCCCGTCCTCTTCATCCACGGGCTGTGGCTGCACAGCACGTCCTGGCAGCCCTGGATCGACCTGTTCCGCGATGAGGGCTATGCGCCGTCCGCGCCGGGCTGGCCCGGCGACCCCGACACCGTCGAGGAGGCGCGGCAGAACCCGGAGAGCATCGCCGACCGCGGCATCGACGACGTCGTCGACCACTACGCGGCGATCATCCGCGGCATGGAGACGCCGCCGATCCTCGTCGGCCACTCCTTCGGCGGCATGATCGCCCAGAAGCTCCTCGGCCAGAACCTGGCGGCGGCCGCCGTGGCGATCGACGCGGCCCAGATCAAGGGGGTCCTGCCGTTGCCGCTGTCCGCGCTGCGCTCGACGCTGCCGGTGTTCAAGAACCCGGCGAACAAGCACCGCGCGGTGTCCCTGACCGCCGAGCAGTTCCGCTTCGCGTTCGGCAACGCCCTGACCGAGAAGGAGTCCGACGCACTGTACGAGCAGTGGACCATCCCCGCGCCGGGCAAGCCGCTGTTCGAGGCCGCCGCGGCGAACTTCAACCCCTCCTCGCCGGCCAAGGTCGACACCGCGAACTCCGGGCGCGGCCCGCTGCTGCTGATGTCAGGCGGCCAGGACCACACCGTGCCGGAGACCGTCACCCGCGCCACGGTCAAGCAGTACCGGCACTCCGAGGCCGTCACCGAGTTCCTGGCCTTTCCCGACCGCGGGCACTCACTGACCATCGACAGCGGCTGGCGCGAGGTGGCGGACGAGGCGCTGGCCTGGCTGCGGCGGCAGAACCTGGAGGCACAGCGGTGACCGCTCCCGCCTCCGACCTCGGCCTGGCCGGTCAGCGCGCGGTCGTCACCGGCGCCGGCCGGGGCATCGGCCTGGCGGTCACCGAGGGGCTCCTGGCAGCGGGGGCCCGGGTGGTCGCCGGAACCAGGAACCGCACCGAGGCACTCGATGCCCTGGTCGAGAAGGGCGCCGAGCTGACCGTCGTCGAGGTCGACCTGGCCACCCCTGACGGTCCGGGCACGCTTGTCGCCGCCGCGGCCGAACTGCACGGCGGGCTCGACGTCCTGGTGAACAACGTCGGCGCGGTGCGACCGCGGGTCGACGGCTTCCTGGCCACGACCGACGCGGACTGGGACTGGACCTTCACCACCAACCTCATGACCGCCGTCCGCGCCACCCGCAGCGCGCTGCCGCACCTGATCGCCACCGGGGACGGACGCGTCGTCACGGTCTCCTCGGTCAACGCCCGGCTTCCCGACCCGCTGGTCATCGATTACAGCGCCGCCAAAGCGGCCCTGGTCAACTTCTGCAAGGCGCTGTCCAAGCAGGTCGGGCCGCAGGGTGTGCGCGTCAACTCGGTGAGCCCCGGCCCGGTCGAGACCTCGCTGTGGAAGGGCGCCGACGGCGTGGCCGCCACGGTCGGGGCCGGCCTGGGCCTGGCCCCGGGCGCTGTCGCGGACACCGCCGCGGCGGAGGCGGTCACCGGCCGTTTCACCCTGCCCTCCGAAGTGGCCGACCTGGTCGTGTTCCTGGCCGGCCGGCGTTCGGGCAACGTCACCGGCGCCGACTTCGTCATCGACGGAGGCATGACCGACACCCTCTGATCCTGACCCCCTGTCAGGGCCCGTCGGTATTTCGTCACCCACCACTCACCTTGGAGCACCGAGTGAGATTCCCCCTGCCCAAGAACCGCCGGCTGTTCGGCGTCGTCCTGGCCGCGGTCATCGCCCTGGGCACCACCACCATCACCGCGGCCCCCGCGGTCCCTGCCCCCGTGTCGGGCTCGTCCGCCGGCGAGCGGCTGCCCGCCGGGTTCAGCGAGCACAAGACCCGGGCCGCCGGCATCGGCCTCCACTACGTCATCGGCGGCCACGGACCGACGCTGGTGCTCATCCACGGTTACCCGCAGACCTGGTACGAGTGGCACGACGTCATGCCGGCCCTGGCCGAGCACTACACGGTCATCGCCCCCGACCTGCCCGGCGCCGGGCAGAGTGACGCCCCGCGCTCCGGCTACGACAAGAAGACGATGGCCGCCGACCTGCACGCCCTGCTGGTGTCGCTCGGCAAGGACAGCGACGTGCGGATCGTCGGCCACGACATCGGCACGATGGTCGCCTACTCCTACGCCGCGCAGTACCCGGCCACAGTGAAGAAGCTCGTCCTGAGCGAGGCCCCGATCCCGGACCTCAGCATCTACAAGATCCCCTCGCTGACCGCGCGAGGCCCCGGGGTGTGGAACTTCGGATTCTTCAACCTGGCCAGCGGCCTGCCGGAAAACATGATCAAGGGCCGCGAAGTCGCCTGGACCGCCGGTTTCATCGGCGGGTTCGAGGGCGTCCCCGGCGCGGTGAGCCCGGCCGACATCCGGGTGTACGCCCACTACTTGCGCGATCCCGCCCACATGAAGGCGAGCCTTGCCTGGTTCCGCGTGTTCCCGCAGGACATTCGCGACAACGAGAAGTTCCAGAAGACCCCGCTGCGGATGCCGGTGCTCGCCATCGGCGCCTCGGGCAGCCTCGGTGAGGCCGTGGGGGACCAGGTCGAGCAGTACGCCTCCGACGTCAGGGGGGTCACCGTCCCGGACTCCGGCCACTGGATCTACGAAGAGCACCCCGAGGAGCTGACCGCCATGCTGCTCGGCTTCCTCGGCCGGCGCTGACCCGCCCCACCGTCCCCGGAGCGATGATGATCAAAGATTTTCCCTCCTTCGAGGCGACCCCCGAGCGTGAGCCGTTCTGGTTCCTCGGAGGGCAGGCCCGGATCCTGCTTCCGGGCTCCGCGACCGGCAACGCCGTGAGCCTCATGGAGTTCTCGGACCCGACCGGCCACGCGCCGCCGCAGCATGTGCACGAGAACGAGGAAGAGCTCTGGTTCGTCCTGGACGGCGAGGTGTCGTTCTTCGTCGGCGACGAGCGCCACGACCTGACCCCCGGGCAGGTCGCCCACGGCCCGCGCGGCGTGCCGCACAGCTACCTGGTCCGCTCCGACGGGGGCGCCCGGCTCGCCGTCGTCTTCAGCCCGGCCCGCGTCGAGGAGTGGTTCAGGGCCAACGGGACCCCGGTCGCCGAGGCCGGCGACCTGCCGCCGGCCTTCGACCTGACGGCCGTCGTGGCCTCGGCCGCGGCCTTTCGTCTGCGCGTCACCGGCCCGCCGCCGGCCCTGTGACCCGTACCTGGTGTTCCACGACCACGACCCACGACCTCGAAGGAGATCGAGATGACCGACATCGCGCCCGCGCCGTCCCGCGGCCGGGCCCTGTGGCGCCGTAGAAGCGTCGTGATCCCCGCGCTGGTGGCAGCTCTTGTCGCCATACCGGCGAGCTCCCAGGCCACCCCGAGCACGTCGGGCGCAGCAGCCGCGCACACGGTCAAGCCGACGATCGTCCTGGTGCACGGCGCCTTCGCCGACTCATCGAGCTGGGACGGCGTCGTGGCCCGGCTGGAACACGAGGGCTACCCGGTCGTCGGCGTGGCGAACCCGCTGCGCGGCCTGGACGGCGACTCCGCCTACTTGTCCAGCGTCCTCGACACCATCCCCGGGCCGGTGGTCCTGGTCGGGCACTCCTACGGCGGCGCGGTCATCACCGACACGGCCGCGGACCACGCCAACGTCAAGGCTCTGGTCTACGTCGCGGCCTTCGCGCCCGACCAGGGCGAAAGCGCACTGGAGATCACGGGCGGGCATCCGGGCAGCCAACTGCCGTCGGCGCTCGTGGTGCGGACGTTCCCCGGCGGGCAGGACGCCTACATCGACCCGGCTTCCTTCCAGAAGGTCTTCGCCGCGGACGTACCGTCGCGCGAGGCCCGCCTCATGGCGGCCGCGCAACGCCCGGTCGCCCTGGCCGCGTTGGGTGCGCCCAGCAGCGCACCGGCCTGGCGGACCATCCCGTCCTGGTACCTGGTCGCCGGCGCCGACCGGGCCATTCCGCCGGCAGCCGAGAAGGCCATGGCCCAGCGCGCCCACGCCCGCACCGTGACCGTCCCAGGCGCTTCGCACGCCGTGGCGGTCTCCCACCCGCGGGCCGTCGCGGACCTCGTCGAAGCGGCCGCGCGGGCCACCACCTGACGCGGCGGCCACGGAGGGGCGGGACCACGCGACTACGTGTGGTCCCGTCGTCTCCTGCGGGAAGGAGGGTCCATGTCCGGGACCCGCGACTACCGGCTCCTGCCCGACTGCTCCTGGCCCTGACGGCGGCGACCGGCCTGGTCGACGCCGTCGGCTGTCTGGTTCTCGGCCACGTCTTCGTCGCGATGATGACCGGCGACGTCGCGCTCTCCGGCTTCGCCCCCCCGCGGCGTGGGCAGCGTGTCCCGACGACCCGGGACGGTGCGGTGTCCAGCTGACGCTCGTCGCCCTGCTTGCGATGTCGATGGGCATGCAGAACGCCGCGGTGCGGCGGCACGCCGTCCTCCCGACCTGACGATGACGGTGCTCACCCTGACCAACTGTCGGCCTGTTCGCCGACAGGGCCGCGCCTCGTCCGGGGGCGGCCTCGAACCCGGCGATGACGGTCGGCGCCTTCGTCGGAGGGACGCGTCGGGCCGCACCAACCGAACGGCAAACGCGGTCGGCTGGAGGAGGGCTCCGGTGGTGCGGCTTCGCCCAGCCTCAGCCCTCCTCGCTCAGCACAGAGCGCAGCCGCCGCCGCGAGGTGATGTCGAGCTTCCGGAACACCTTGTTGAGGTGGTATTCGACGGTCGACCGAGTGATGAACAACCGAGCCGCGATCTCGGCGTTCGTCGACCCAGCAGCGGCCAGGCCGGCGATCCGCCGCTCCTGCGGCGTCAGTTCGTGCTCGGTGTGCGGGGTTCGTTTCCGGGCGTGCTCGCCGGTGGCCAGCAGCTCGACCCGCGCGCGCTCGGCGAAGGCCGCCGCGCCCATGCACCTGAACATCTCGTGCGCGGTTCGCAGTTCGGTCCGGGCGTCCGCGCGTCGCCTGCGCCGGCGCAGCCATTCGCCGTAGAGCAGGTGCGTCCGCGCCAGGTCCGTCCGCACCCGCGTGCGGCCGAGCAGGGCCACGGACTCCGCGAAGAAGGCCTCGGCATGGTCGTCGTCGGCCGTCAGCGCCCGGCAGCGGGCCAGCAGCCCCAGAGCCCAGGGCGTACCGGCCAGCGGCGCGCGCTCCTCCAGCCGTCTGAGGGCCTCCTTCGCTTTACGATGCTCACCGCAGCGCACCGCGGCCTCGACGAGGTCCGGCAGCGCGCGGGGGACGGCTCCGGCGTTGTCGTTGGCGAAGGCCACGTCGGCGTGGGCCGCGGCCTCGGCGTAGCGTCCGAGGCTGAGCTCCAGCACGGTCAGGCAGTTGCGGGCCCAGTCGCCCAGGCCGCCGTGCGCATGGCGCGTCACCAGGTCGCGGACGAGTGCGTCCGCCGCGGACCGGGCCTGCGTCTCCTGGCCTCTCCATGCCAGTAACTCGACCCGGAAGGCCAGGCCCGACGGCTGGCCTATGACGGCCGCGAGGTCCTCGGCCTCGTCCAGGCAGGCCGTGGCCGTGGCGAACCGGCCGGCCCGCAGCTCCCAGGTGGACCGGACCAGCAGGGTGGACCGCAGCGCGCCCAGTGCGCCGATGCGGCGCTCGTGCACTTCAAAGAGCCTGGCGGCCTCGTCGCCTGCGTCGTCGTCCCAGATTTCCTCGGCGGCATAGAGAGCGAGCGCCGCCAGGCGTACGCCGTGTTCGGTCACCTCGCTCTCCCGGCCCACGGCGGCGAGCGCTGCCCGGAGCACGGGAACCGCCGGCGGATAGCCGCTGTGCACACGCAGGGCGAAGCCTCGAAGGAGGAGATCCGCGCCGGTCGGCGATGCCGGCCGCAGGGCCGGCGAGGCCAGGACCGCCGCACCGAACTCCTTGAGCGCGACCGTGTCGTGGTCGCTGCACAATGCCGCGAGAAGCCCTTCCATCAGCATCGACCGGGCCAGGGTGGGGTCGGAACCGGCCACTGTGTCGGCCGCAGCCATGAGCTGCGACAGGACGCCCCCGATGCGCTCGAAGTAGATGTCGGTCGTCGCCCTGGTGTGCAGAGCCCGGGCACGGAGCACGGGGTCGCCGGAGACCAGGAGCGGATCGGCCTGCTCGAGCATGGCCTGCGCCGTGGCCGGGTCGCCGAGGACGAGGTGTGCCCTGGCGGCTCCGACGAGCCGGACCGCCCGGTCCGCGACCGACAGCCGCGCCGCTCGGGCCAGGAACGCGGCCTGCGCGGCATAACCTCCCCGGGCCCGCGCCAGTTCCGAAGCCGCGTCGAGCTCATCGGCCACTTCGTCGTCGAGCCCGATCGTCGCTTCCGCCCGGTGCCAGGCCCGGCGCTCGGGGAACCGGAGCTGATCGCTGGCCGCGGCGAGCGCCGCGTGGACCCGGCGGCGCTCGGCGGCGTCGGCGCCGCTGTACACGGCCGACCGGATGAGCGGGTGGCGGAATTCGATGCGCTGGTCGTGGATGAGCACGCCGGCTGATATCGCCGCGTCCGCGGCCGTGGCGGGGACGCCGAGCTCGCCGGCGGCGCACCACAGGAGCAGCGCGTTCTCGGGCGCCGCCGCCGACAGGAGTACCAGGAAGGTCCGGGTCTCGTCGGGGAGGCCCTGGATCAGCCGCCCGAAGTGGTTCTCAAGCCGGGCTCCGACCGGGAGCGGCTCGCGCAGCGGCGCCGTTCCGGCCAGGTGGGCCGGGCTGAGCGTGTCGGCGCTCTCGATCAACGCCAGGGGGTTCCCGCCGGTATCGGCGATGATGCGCGCGGACACCGCCGGGTCCAGCCGTCCGGTGACGTTCTGGCCGAGCAGCTCGTGCGCGTCGGCGTCGCCCAGGCCGCGTACCGGCAGGACGACGAGCCCTTCGAACGCCCCGGGCCCGGGCATGTCCGCACGGCCGGCGACGACGAGACCGACGGCTTCGGCGCCGAGTCGGCGGCCGACGAACGCCAGTGCGTCGCGTGACTCGCGGTCGAGCCACTGCATGTCGTCGACCAGGCACAGAAGAGGTTGTGCCGAAGCCGCGTCGGCCAGCAGCGTCAGGGTCGCCAGACCGACGAGGTAGCGGTCGGCCGGCGGCCCGGCGAGCAGCCCGAAGGCCGAGGCGAGGGCCTCGTGCTGGGGAGCCGGCAACGTGTCGAGGCGGCCCAGGAACGGACGCAGCAGGCGGTGCAGCGCCGCGAAGCCCAGCTGCGCCTCGGACTCGACCCCGGCGGCCCGGACGACGCGCAGGTCCGCTGAGACCTCCGTCATGTGGTCGAGCAGTCTGGTCTTGCCGATACCGGCTTCGCCGACGAGGACCAGCGCCGAACTCATGCCGTCGCGGACGCCTGCCAGCAGAGTGGTCAGGACCTGCAGTTCTTCACGTCGACCGATGAGCGGAATCCGGCGGGGACGGGCGCCGACCGGGAGGTGTCCTGCCATGGTTCCCAGAGAATCACCCCGCCCCCTGGGGGACCCTAGGGACGGACCCTAGTCTGGTCACCGACGTGTCTCGGGCTGATGCGCCCGCAGCGACTCCGCCAGCTGGCGACGGGACGATATGCCCAGCTTTGCGTAAATGTTCGACAGGTGGTACTCCACGGTCTTCTGGCTGATATAGAGCTCTGCCGCGGCCTCCTGGTTCGTCCGCCCGCCGGCGACGAGGTGTGCCACGGACAGCTCCCGCTCGGTCAGGGCCAGCACGCGGCTGCGGGCCTGTGCGGGGGCGCTGAGCCCGATCGCCGCCAGGTCCGCGTCGCAGCGCTCCAGAAACGGTGCGGCCCGCAGTGCGCTGAACCGGTCGTGGGCCGACTTGAACCATTTCGCGGCCTCGCGGCGGGAGCCGGAACTGGTCGCCACCAGAAGCCTGCCGTAGCCGTGCTCCAGCATCGCGCGGAACAGGGGAGCGGTGTCACCGCCCTCATCCGGTGTCCCGGTGACGGCGTGCGCGTAGATCGCCAGCGCGTCTCGCGGCCGGCCCTGGGCTTCGGCCAGCCGGCCGCTGAGCCGGGCCAGGACGACCCGCATGTACCCGGTGCCGTCGTAGCCCGCTCGGAGGTCGTCCAGCGCGAGGGCCGCGGTGACCAGTTGTCCGGTTCCGGTCAGCGCTTCGACCAGGAGCGACTGCTGCCACAGCCAGAAGGGCTTGAACCGCAGGCGGATCCTCTCGTCTCCGCCTGCGGCCGCGCGGTCGATCAACGGCTCCAGCGACCTCAGCATGGCCGTGTGGTCGGCCCGTGCCTGCGCCAGCATCGCCTGGGCCAGCGCGGCATAGACGGTCTCCGTCGGCGGCGACCCCAGTGTCTCGGTGACCCGGCACAGGGTGTCGGCATGCCCCTGCGCGGCCTCCCACTGTCCCCGGCCGGCCTTGACGCACACGGCCGCGAACCAGGCGGCCGCGTCACCGAAGACATGGTCCTGGATCGCGGCGATCGCGAGCGCCCGATCCGTCGCGGACTCGCTGGCGTTCCAGTCGCCCGCCAGATATTCCAGGACCGCCAGCAGCGACAACGACAGATGGCCGAGTTTCGACCCTGCGCCTTGCTGATCGCGCCGCGCCACCGTCGCCAGATCGGTGCGCGCCGCGGGGAGCCGGCCCAGGAACAGATGCATGACTCCGCGGGTGGCCAGCGTGTCGAGTTGGTGGTCCGCCGCCTCGGCGGCCACGGCGGGCAGGTGCGCCACGTCCAGCAACGCGGCGCGCGGCCCCTGGTCCCACATTCGGCCGGTCGCGAGTACCGCCCGGGTCAGGTCGGACGTGGCGGGGTCGAGGTCGCCGGTGGCCAGTGTCTTGCCGGCGATGTCCACGGTCTCGGCGCCGCGGCCGTGCCGGATCGTGACGACGGTCAGGAACGTCCCCGCCAGGACGGCTGTCCAGTCCGAATCAGGGTCGGCGAGCGCCTCGTGCCAGGCCTCGGTGAGCCGGGCCTCGGCGGCGACGAATCGGCCGTCCAGCAGGTCCATGACACCGAGGACGCAGGTGCGCAGGGCTCCCGGCGCGCAGTCCTCGACCTGCGGTCTCAGCTTCACGGCGGCCACCGGCCGCATGGTGAGCAGCGACTGGGCGCAGGCGGTCAGCAGACGCCGTTCCCGGTCCGCGCGGTCGTCGGACAGCGACGAAGCCCACAGCAGGCGCGTGGCCGCCAGGGCGTTGTGGCCGATGACGGCCTCGGCATGCGCGGACTGCTCCAACTCCGCGGCCAGGGCGGGATCGGTGGACGTGGCCGCGGCGACCCGGTGAGCCCAGGCCGCGGCCGTGCCGACCGCGCCGGCGGCGGCAGCATGCAGGGTACGGCGGCGTTCCGGGGCGATGGCGTCGTAGACGGCGTCCCGTTGAAGAGCGTGCACGAGGGCGACAGGGCTCTGGGATTCGGTGGGCCACCATCGCGCGAGCCCGGCCGTCAGCGCTGGTCCGAGTGCGCGGGCCGGGTCGGGGAGCGCGGCGATCTGCGCGACGGTCACGAGGGGAAGCCGGGTGTCCAGCACCGCCATCGCTTCGAGGAGGGCCACGGAATCCGGGGGGAGGTGGTCCAGCAGGGACTCGATGCCGACCCGGAGCGTGCGGGCGATCGGCCACCGCTCCGCCGCCTCGTCCTGGAGCGTCGGGACCGGCACCTCGGCCAGAACTGTCCGGAGGTAGAGAGGATGACCTTCCGTGTAGCTGTGCAGACGCTCGACAAGTCCCGGCGCCGGACGCACATCGAGCAACCGCCGGACCATCTGCGCCACGTCGTCCTCGTCGAGCCCGCCGATCTCGACCCTCACTGCCCGATCCAGGGACCGGACCAGCCTGTCGAGGGTCTCGAGGGTGCGCTCCGCGTCCGACCGGGTCAGCAGCACGGTCAGCACCCGGTCCGCCCAGAGCCGGCGGAGCGCGAATCCCAACACCTGCAGCGACAGCGGATCGGCCCAGTGGACGTCGTCGACGACGACGGCGACCGGGCCCCGGGACTCCTGCAGCGCGCCGAGCAGCAGCAGTAACTGGCCGCCGATGGCGTGCGGCGACACCCCGGCCGCGCTGTCCTGCGCCAGCAACGGGAACTCGGCGAGCACGTCGCGGTCCACTCGCCGCATCAGTTGGCTGACCACACCGCCGGGGAGGTCGGTCTCCGACGGATCGCCGGTCGCCCACAGGACCGTGAAGTCCCGCAGTGAGGCCGCCATCCGGCGCGCGAGAGCGCTCTTGCCGATACCGGCCTCACCCTCGACTACCGCCAGCCATGCCTCGCCGTCGCGCACCTTGGCCGCACACGCCGCGAGCTGGTCGGATTCGCGGAGGCGACCAACGAACACCTCGCCGTGGCCGTCCGCGGTCGCATCCGCCGAGCTGAAGGCCCCACTCATGGTTCGGTCTCCCAAGGATGGTCGGCCGGTGGGGCGGCGCGGGTGCGAGCGAGATCATACTAATGATGATTCGCCCTGCTGGGTCGGTGACCATGCGACCGGACCGCCGACGCTCGTGGCGGCGCCGACGGGAGGCCTTGTTTCAAGCCGACGGCCGCGGCGGATCCGGCAGACTTCCGAGGGCTGTAGACGGGCCGGACGGTCAGGTCTGCGGGCCGATCGGACGTCCAGTTCGAGGATCGTCCTCGGGAATGAAGCTTCCTTCTTGATCGCGGCGCCTGTAACTGCTGCGTACCACCCTGAGTAGCGGAGTACGTGCCGCAGTGCTGCTTGGGGGACGCTGAAGGCGTTGGCGGGCCGGGCGCTTCCTCGTGTGGCCTTGGAGCGGGCGGATCGCTAGGCCGGAAGGAACGGCTGACCTCGGGCGCTCGCCGAAGGGCCGACCGACGCCGGCACTGTGCAAACTTGGTGTGAGGGGCCGACGGGACCGGGTAACGTCTTTGTCATGTTCTTCCAGACGCTGATTTATGAGTGAGAGCGTGATGGGCCCCCGCTGACGCCCTCCGACGTCGCCGTGCCCGTCCCCCACCGATGAATCCGTAAATCATTCACATCATCCGGGAGAACCCGTGAGCAAGAACATCAACAACCCTGTGGGCATGGGCGGCGGCCAGCGCAAGAAGCTGTCCCGCGCCGAACGGCAGAACAACGGTCCGCACCGCAACCTCGACCGTCAGGGTGCCGCCGACCAGAAGGCGGAGCTGGTGCGCAAGATGCGCGAGAAGGCAGCCGCAGCCGAGGACTCCGGGCAGACGAGCGACGACACCGCACGGGGCTGACGCACCGCCGCCGCAGGGCGGCACCGCCGGGCCCTCAGCCGACCATCCGGGGGAGCCGCAGACGCAGCAGCCCTGTCAGTGAGCGGACACCGCAGCGTCGCGGTCCTGACAAGTACCGACTTCGGCGGCGAGCAGAAGGCGGCCGCGGGAGTGAACAAGGCTCCCGTCGAGAGGGCGACCCGTCAGACGCGGGGGAAGCAGCAGCACAGCAGGGGCCTCGTGTCCTGGCGGCCCTTAGTTCATCACGGCCGACCACCACCTGTGCTCGGGGCGGCGGTCAGGTCCTCGACGCCGATCCAGCGCCGCATCACGGAGATCAGCTCATCCGCGTCGACAGGCTTGGCGACGTAGGCGGAGGCTCCGGACTCCAGGGCCTTTTCGCGGTCGTACTTCAGAGCCTTCGCGGTGAGCGCGATGATGGGAAGGCTTGCGCACCTCCGTATTGCACGGACGGTCGCCGTCGCGCTACGGCGAAGGGGGCCGCTGTGGGGAGCGGAGTACGAGCAGGGTGATCTCGCTGGGGGCGAAGACGCGGAACGGCGGACCCCAGAAGCCGGTGCCACGGCTGGTGTAGAGGAGGGTGCGGGCGCCGTGGCGGCTGAGGCCGGCGAGGGCGGGCTGGTCGATGCGGACCAGGTGGTGGAAGGGCCAGATCTGGCCGCCGTGGGTGTGGCCGGAGAGCTGCAGGTCGATGCCCTCGGCTGCCGCACGGTCGACGAACTTGGGCTGATGGGCCAGGAGCAGGACGGGCAGGCCGGGGTCGGCGCCGTTCAGGGCGCCGGCGAGGTGGGCGCGGTGGCCGGCCAGGCCGGAGGACTCGGCGGTGACGTCGTCCACGCCGGCGACCACGAGGGTGTCGCCGCCGCGTTCGAGCAGCAGGTGGCGGTTGCGCAGCGGCTCCCAGCCCAGCTCGTCCATCAGGTCGACCCAGCCCTGGGCCTCGCTGTAGTACTCGTGGTTGCCGGTGACGTAGACCCGGGCCCGCGTGGCCCGCACGGTGCCCAGTGGGGCGGCCTGGGCGCGGCGGCGTTCGGCCGTGCCGTCCGCGATGTCGCCGGTGTGGCAGACGAGGTCGGCCTCCAGGGTGTTCACCGTCTCGCAGACCCGTGCCGACCAGCGGGCGCGGTCGAGCGGGCCGTAATGGGTGTCGGTGATCAGGACGACGCGAGTACCGTCCAACCCGGCTCCCAGGCGCGGGAGTTGTACATCGAGCCGGCGCACCCGTGGCACTCGGCGGGCCTCGGCGTACCCCCAGGCGAGCAGCACGGCGGCTACGCCGAGGACCGCCCAGGTGACGATCCGGGCCCGGTCCTGGCCCTCGCCGGGGCCGACCACGGTCAGGGCGAGCCGCAGCAGGACGCCGAGCAGCACGGACCAGACGAACAGGACCCAGCTGATGCCCAGCAGACAGTCCCCGACGATCGCCGCCCAGTCCTGCTGCCGCTTGCCGTGGCCGCGCATCATCGCGAGTGGCATGCCGATCAGGCCGACGACGAACAGGGCGGTGCCGCCCAGTGCGACGGGGAGCGGCCAGTGCTGGCCGGTGTGGAGCAGCACCCAACAGGGCACGGCCCACAGCAGGACGGGGGCGATCAAGGGGATGTAGCGCATGAGGCGGCGCAGTCGGCTCTGCTGAGTCGCGTGCGCTGTCCTGTCAGCGGGCTGGGTCTCGCCGATGTCGGTCACGCTTCCCCCTTAAGCAAATAGGCTGCCGTCGCGCGCACTGTATCCGGTCGTCCCATGGTCGGTCGGACGGTGCCCTGCCAGGCGACGGGGTTGTCGGCGCAGACCGGCGCCGGGGAGCCGCACTTGCTCACGACTTGCTCACGCAGACAGCGATCCGGGCCCCGCACGCGGAGGGATCGTCGGTGCAATGACCCATCCGTACTCACTGGGGTCCCGCGTATCCCGCTCGCTGACACACGGCGTGGCGAAGTAGGGACTCCGGATCGTCGGCCTGGCCCGACCTGCCTCAAGTTCAGTGGCTCACGGCGCGAGGGCTGCCGACCCGGCGACCTGGAGACAACATCATGAGGTGTCGGCAGGAATTGACCGGTGGGGCGTCCGGGGACGAGTACGCCGCGCGCTTCGCGGCACTGGCCCGTAGCGGGAAGGAAGGACGTGCACGGCGAGGCGGCGTTCTGCGGGGCTCCGGTGTCTGCCGGGGCCCGTGTGCTGGACGCGGGCTGCGGTACCGGGCGGGTCATGATCCGGCTGGCGGAGCTGGGGTACGACTGTGTGGGGATCGATCTGGATGCCTCGATGCTGGACGTGGCGCGGGCGCAGGCGCCTCAACTGCCCTGGTTCCAGGCCGGTCTCGCCGGGTTCGATCCGGCCCTGCTCGGTATCGCCGCGGACTTCGATCTCGTGGTGGCCGCCGGGAACGTCCTGGCGCTGCTCACCCCTGGGACGGAGGCCACGATGGTGGTCGTCCTGTCGGTCGGCCTCTCCAGATCCCGTCCGAGCCGACCACGGTCTGTCCGGCCGTCGGCACGGCCATCGGCCCCGACGTGATGCTCGACCTGCGCGGCTCCGACCAGTCTGTCACGATCCGCTCCGCCGACCGCGGTGATCTCGCCACCTTGGCGATGCCCTCGAGCCCGACCACTCCGCCTGAGTACGACGAGGACCGCACCCATGACCGCCCCCCACCAGCCCCGACCGCATCATGGACGTCATCAGCCAAACCGTCACCGAAGGACGAGCCCGCGACGCCCCTTTCGCCCGCCCAGAAGCTTCTGCATCTCTGGCCCGTGATCGTGCAGGCCGGTCGCCGGATACGTGCGCGGGGGAACAAATGCGCTGCTGCGCAGACACGCTGACAGGGCATCAGCACATGCGTATGGTTGAAAGCGGGTGCAGGCAGGGGGTCCCGGGTCCGCCCCACCGAACTAGCGGGTTTGATCCTGTAACCGGGGGGCTCGTTGCAGATCGTCGGGAATCACGCGCACCTCTCCAGCGGCGACATCCGCCGTCTCATCGGATGCGTCGCCGCACTGTCGGGCTCCGATCCCGAGGACGAACCTGTGGCGCGCCTGCTTCCCGGCGGCTACACCGGATCTCTTGTGGCCCTTGTGTGGACCGGACACCTTGACCCACTCGTGCTGAAGGCCGGACCGCGCGAGCAGATGGTCGCCGAACACGAGAACCGGGCGGGGTACACGGGTGGCGACCCATGGCTGACCGAGCACGGACTCGACGAGGCGTTCGGGCCGGTCGAGGTGGAGATCGAGGCCCGGTCGGAACTGTGGTCCGCGGTGGTGTACCCGTATGTCGGCGGGAAGACGTTCGCGGAGATCAGCAACTTCGGTGACTTCGCCGAGCTCATCTCGACCTACCTCTGGAGCCTCAACCGGGACGAGTCCCCGTCCGAGCCGACGTTGCGCGAGTGTCTGCGCATCGTCGCACTGAATCTGGCCGCGAGTACGAGCGTCCGCGAGTCGAAGACCGCTCAGCCCCTGCTGAAGTATCTGCCGCCCCTGCGATGGGACATGGGGATACTCGCCGCTCTCAACACGGCGCGTTCCTTCTGCCCCGACCTGCCGGAACTCGCCGGATTCCGCGAGTGGTGGGAGGAGAGCATCACGTCGATCCGGGTCGCTCCCGTGCACGACGACCGACTCCTGCACGGGGACGTGCGGTTCGCCAACGTCCTGGTGGACTCCGTCCATTCGGAAGTCCACTTCATCGACTACGGCAACGGGCGCCGCGGCCACGTGTTCGAGGACTTCGCCCGCTTCGAGATCGATCTGCTCTTCCGAACCACCCCGAGGATCGACGGCGATCAGGCTCTGGACCACACGAAGCTGCTCGAAGCGGCTGCGCATCTGCTGCGGGACGAGGTCAGCCTCGGTGAAGGGTCGAGGCTCGGAAACAACCGTCAGAACAAGTGCATCACCCAGTGGCGCCAGGTGATGTACCAGGCTCTGCCTCAGATGGCACTGCCCGGGGCCATGATGATGTACCGCTGGTTCCTCCTGAGGGAGTGCCTCAAGCGGACGCGGTGGACAGCCGGCGCGGCCATGGGGCACGACGAGCCGGACGCGGCGTCCCTGATCTACCTCATCTGTGCCCTTCGCCGACGTCTGTCCGGGGCCGGGGAGTCACGTACGCGTATATCGACCGCCCCGCAGGTGCTCGCCTCCGCGCTGCGGTGCCGGGCGGCGTTCGTCCCGACCCGCGGATCGGAGCGCGTGGTGAACCAACAGCGGAACGCCGCGAAGAAGGCCGCGCTGGAGGATGCTGCCGCCCGCATCTCGACCATTCGGCTGCTCGCCGAGACCGGGCAGTCGTACCTCTCGCCACGGGGCCAGTTCAACGGAGAGATCCGGGATCTCCTCGCTGCTGGAGGCGGTCTCCAGGTCGCCGTCTGCAGCCCCCACATGCCGGAGTACTTCGGCCTCTCCATGTCCTACGCGGAGCACGACGACGGCCCCTATGTGCCCAACCCCGGCCTGGTCAGGAAGACCGAGGAGAGCCTGGGCGGATTCGATCTCCTTCGGGAGGAGTTCGGCTCGCTCATCGAGCTGCGCCTGTGCCGCTTCGCGGTGGGCGCCACTCTGCTCATCACGGAGGAGACGTCGTTCTACGAGCCCTACTTCAGGACCCCGCGCAGCAAGCGACAGAAGCTGCTCTTCGACTCGTTCGAGTTGCAGTTTGACGCCTCCGGGCTCCACAGCAGGAGCCTGATCGAGGAGACGTTCGCCTTCCACTGGAGACATTCGGACCCTGTGGACGAGACCAGGACGAAGGAGGGCGGCTACGAAGCCCTGCGCGTGGTGTTCCTGGAGCTGTGGCGATGACTCGGGCCTCCGCGCGAACCCCGGTTTCCCTGCCGCCGCTCATCGCCGAGCACGACACCTGGATCACCCTTGATCCGGTGGTCGGCTGTCCCGCGGACTGCGCCTATTGCTACCTGGGCGCCGTTGGCCTGCGCGCCACCAAACCTTTCGCCCGCGTCTCCCCGCGGGAGTTGGCCGACATGGTCCGCCGGTATCTGTACGGCCGCCGTGCCGAGGTGATCGACCCGCTGGATGACCTCACGCCGCTGTGCCTCGGGAACCACACCGACATGCTGATGAGCCCGGAGAATCGCAGGGCGACGGTTGAGGTTCTCCGGGAGCTGTCGCGGCGCGTTCCGCCACGAACGATGGTTCTCATCACCAAGGCGGTTCTGCGAGAGGACATCGTCGCCGAGATCGACGCCATTGGCTGGCCCGTGGTGTGGTTCTTCAGTCAATCGCTCGCCCACGCTTCCGGGATCCCTCTGGAAGCGGGCCGGACCGCGGACTTGGAGGGGACGCTGGCCAACGCCCGGATGGTGAGCGCATCGAAGAACCAGCACGCTGTCCACTTCTGGCGGCCGTTCGTGCGCGAACTCCACCCGGACGCAACGGGTTTGGAGACGGTCGTCGAGGCCCTCCGTACGTCGGGCATGCGCTGTTCGGTCCTGAGCGGCCTGAGGCTCGGGCCGGGCGTGCCGCAGGACGACGTGCGGCTGCGGACGCATCTGGCGGCGACGATGCGGGCCGGAGAAGGTGTGACGGAGGTCTTTGACCGGGAGCGCTGGGGCCAGCTGGTTCGCTTCGGACGAAGGGCGGAGTACCCGCTCTACCGGCACAGTTCCTGCGCCCTGGCCCTGGTCCGCTCCACGCGGGAGCAGTTGGGGACATGGAACACCACCGTTTTCGCCGATCGGTGCACCCCGTGTTCGTGCCCGGCGGGGCAGCGCCGGCTGTGTGCGGGGAGCACACCTCCGGTGGGCGGCCTGCTGGATGATCCATCTGAGCTAGAGGCAAGAATCGCGCGATTTCTGGAGATCGATCACGACCATCTTCTGGTCGACGAGGCGAGGAAGCAGCTCCATGTCGATGCCGCGGTATCGGAATTCGACTACCACACGATGCTGCACGCCCTGCGGGGTCGGTACGTGGTCGTCGCTCGCTCGATCGTATGGCGGCGGGCCTGGGAGAGCGGGTGGCCCGCGGCAGCCAGGCGGCACGCGCAGGACGGCTCGGGAAATCCCTTCGAAAGTATGGTGCCCTGATGAATGAGCTCATTACGGGAGGCAGTGCCCCTCTATGGAGGGGCACTGATTCGCGTGTCGGACGGCTCCGTCGGATCACCGGCTTCATCACCGTGTACGGAGAGGAGGATGATCCGCGGCTCGCGGTGTTCGCCCGCCTGTGGCACGTCGAACGCGTGGCTCTGGCAGCCCGGATGATGTGCGGCATCACCGGCGCGGAAGAGGTCGAACGGGTCGAGAGGCTGGTCTGGCTGCATGACCTGAACAGGTGGCCCTTCGCCCACAACGCGGAACGGGGCAACTTCGATCAGGCCGCCAATGTGGCCAACTACTTTGCCGACGACCACGGGCTTGACCGGCGCGACGTGCGTGACCTGCGGGGCATCCACGAGAAGGCCGCGTCGGTCCTGTCGTGCGAGGGCAGGACCGTCCTCCTGGCCGATGCCCTCACCGGAGCGATCGAGGACATCCTCTTCGCTGTGACGGGACTGAATCTGCACCCCCGGGTCATCCCCGCGGACGTCGAGGAACGGCTGGAGCTCTCTTTGCGCGAGAGCCAGTGGTACGGCCTGTGCGAGGGGATGGCGCGGAAGTTCCACAGTAAGGGTGAGCCTCGGGTCGCCGAGTACCAGGAGGATTTCCGGTACGTTTTCGGCGCGCTGCTGAAGGAATTCCTCGATCGCCATGGCGCGAGCGTCCTGGCGTCGGACAGCACTCGTCTGCTGGGGATCACCAGGTACGTCCGGGAGAGGTTCATCGCACCGGTGGTCTTTCCGCTGAACAATGAGAAGGTCTGCCATTCCTCGTGGCTCAGGAACGAGGTCGTCCCCTGGTACCTCCGACACGTGGAAAACGCCCGGCAGCGACTGCTGGAGATCGACGAGTACGAGTTCGTGTCGGACGTTCTGGCACGGGATTCGCCCTTCGAGGCCTCACAGTTCGTAGCGGACATCGAATACGTGTCCCGGGAGGAACCGGGGTCGGCGTTCGTCTGCTGAGAGCGTGCCGGCCCGTCACGGGCCGTTCGGGGCGATCGGTGGCCGGATGCCATCTCCGCCAAGGCGATCAGGCTGCGCCCGGCGCGGCGCTGCCTCCGCCCCAGCCATGTGAAGACGACCGCGGCCATCGTGGTGAAGGCAGCCAGTCGGAGGCGCTCACCCGGCGATTCGGCGCCGGGTGAGCGTCAGCCCGAAGCTGCGCCATTGTGGGGCTGCGCCATTGAGGATGTGCGGCTCAGGTCAGTCAGTTCACGGTGAAGTAGTCGTCGTACGACGCCAGTTGGACTCCAGAGCGTGTCGTCGCGCAGACCGCTCCCTGTAGAGAGCGCCCAGGTTGAACCAGAAGACGAGCTGGACGATCATCGGGATGGAGCGGAAGACCCAGATGTAGGTCCGGGCGCGTCCGCGGAACAGGGCCGTGCGAGAGCCGCATGAACGCGAGCACCGTGCCGAGCGAGAATCCCAACGGAGTCGCGTACAGGGTGAGTTGCAAGGTGGCACCGGCCGCGTTGGCGATCGCTTCGGACAACAGGTACGAGGTGAAGACGCGCCATTCCCGGACCGGGTTCGCGAGCAGGCCGTACGTGAACTGTGCGGTGAGCGCCAGAACAGCGAGAGAGGCGACTCAGCGGGTGTAGTGCCGAGCGCGTACTACGTGGAGCGTTTCTGGGGCGGTACAGGGCCCATGAGCGGTGTCGTCGACATCGCACTTCTGGGACTCAACTCCCTTTGGCGGGAGGTCGGTTCGGCGCGCCATGACGTACTCCTTGTCCGTTGCTACGAGTGCGGGAGTGGTCGGCGTTCCCCGGCCCGTCGTTCGTCCGGCGTCGCGAGGAGATGTTCTCGGCGGTCGCCGGGAGAGGACCGCACAGATGTACGCGGTCGCCTCAGGCCCGGGCTCCGGCCGTTGCGGACCATGTCGCCAGGCACGCGGCCAGGACGGCGGCGAGGGGGAGTAGAGCAGCAGGGCCGGTGTGCCGAGCGCGTCGGCCGGTGCGGCCCCGCCGCAGGAGCCCGCGGCGAATCCGATGGTGGTCATGCTGTTGGCCCAGCCCGGGACCTCATGGTCGACGCCCGGCGGTGCCGCCGCTCCGAGGACAGTGAAGAAGCGGGCGAAGACCGAACCGATGGCGAGACCGGCCGGAACGCTGACCGCAGCCACTGCCACCGGGCCCAAGAACATGGCCGTGCCGACCGCGCACATGCCGACGGCGAGCAGCACGAGCAGCACGAGCGGGATCGGCAGCCGGGTGACGCAGGAGCCGGGCAGCCTGCCGAGGACCGGCGCGCCGATGATGCTGCCCACGGAAAGCCCCGCCAGAAGCCAGCCGCTGTACTGCGGGCGGACACCGTGCGTGTCCGTGACGGCGGGTGACGCACAGGGCTCGGCACGGAGAGGATGGTGTGGTGCCGGCGAACGGCTCTGTGTGGCGTCGGTGCTAGCGTCCTTCCATGGGGGAACACCAGAGCGAGACCAGCGCGGCCTACGACGACGTCGTCGGGCTGTATGCGTCGATGTTCGCCAACCGGTTGGAGACGCAGCCGTTCGCGCGGAACATGCTCGGCACCTTCGCCGAGCTGGTGCGTGGGACCGGGAACCTGCGGGCGGCCGACGTCGGGTGCGGGCCCGGACATCTGACGGCCCTGCTGCACGACTTGGGTTTGGACGCCTTCGGCCTCGACCTCTCCTCGGGCATGGTCGACCATGCCCGGCGCGCCCATCCGGCGCTGCGGTTCCACGTAGGGAGCATGGAGGCGCTGCCGGTCGAGGACGGCGCGCTCGGCGGAGTGCTGGCCCACTACTCGATGATCCATACTCCGCCTGCGGAAGTGCCCGCGTTGCTCGCCGAGTTGGTGCGTGTCCTGATGCCGGGCGGCCTGCTTATGGTGTCGTTCTTCGGGACCGAGGGAGCGGAGCCGGTTCGCTTCGATCACAAGGTGGCGCCCGCCTACAGCTGGCCGGTGGATCAGCTTGCACAGTTGCTGGCCCGGGCCGGGCTCGTCACGGTTGCCCGGCTGCTCCACGACCCGGCCTCCGAGCGAGGCTTCCTCGACGCCCACGTGCTGGCCCGCCGCCCCTGAGGTCAGCGCTGATGCGATATCGGTGTGGTGCCCAGCCCAAGGCGGTGCGGTCCCCGCCCCGACGCCCTTCCGCGAGAGACTCGTCCGGCGCGACCCGGTGTCGCGGCTGTTGGGCTCCCCAGTCCGGTGGCGTGGAGCGTCCGCACCCGATGCGCGCCGAACTGGAGCCACTACCGTGCCCGTACGACGAGGTCGCCGACGCCTACCGTTGGGCGCGACCATCGGTCCGCCCGGCACCGCCGAATCCCGACACCCGAATCCGTACTCCAGCAGAGGGACGCACCGCCGTGCCGCATGAGAAGGACCACCAGAGAGAACTCTTCACCCGGCAGTCCCGCGTACGGGGAATGATGCTGGGCCTGGCGCTCGGGGAGACGGTGGGAGGGAGCCGGGGCAGCTTGTCGGCTGGGGGGCCGCTGCGGGCCGGTGTCAGTACACAGCTGGCCTGCTTCACCGCCGAGGGGGTCATCCGCGCGCAGGTGCGGGGGCACCACAGGGGGGTCTGCTACGCGCCGGGCGTGGTCCTGCACTCCTACTGCAGGTGGGCTCACCTGCAGGGCATCGAGCGGGAGAGGATGCAGCGCCGCTGGAATATGTACGGCACCTCGGTGTGGCCGGACGGCTGGCTCGCGGACGTGCCCGCTCTGGCCGAGCGGCGTGGCAGCGCACCGGCGACGGTGGCGGCCCTGTCCCGGGTGGAGAAGGGCGTGGACCTGACAGCCACTGCGAGCCGGGGCTGTCACGCGCTGACCCGGAGCCTTCCCGTCGCGGTCGCCGGACAGGGAGGGATCTTCCAGGCCGGCGCGCTGGCCGGACTCACGCACGGCGATCCGGCCGCGCAGGCCGCCACCGTCCACGCGACCGTGCTGGCGCACCACTGCCTGACCCACCCTCTTCCGGAAGGCACCACCCCGTACAACCTGTCCACCCGGTCCGGTGAGTCCGTCCGCAACGCGCTGCACGCCGGCATCACCGCGCTGCCCTCCATCGGCGGGCCCCTCACGGACGACGAACACAGCCGTCTGGCAGCGGCGTTGCGGCATGCGGTCGACGAGCCGGCGGACGCGGGACGCCTGGCGCGACTGGCGCCGGACGCCACCGCGCCCTCGGCCCTGCTGGGAGGCATCTACACAGCGGCCGCGTTCCCCGACCGCGCCGACTTCCGGGCCGCGCTGGAGTTCGCGGCGGGCGCCCCCGACGGCGAGTCGGTCGCCTGCGTCGCCGGTGCGCTTCTCGGAGCGGTCCACGGCGTCGAGGCACTGCCGGTCGACCTGGTCGCCCGACATGAACTGGCCTGGGTCTTGGACACCCTGGCCCGCGACCTGGTGCTGGAATTCGACGACTCGCCCAGCGGCAGCGAGTACGTCCAAGGCTGGGACCCGAGCTGGTGGAACCGCTATCCCGGCTGGTGACGCCCCCCGACTCTGCGCCTGGTGGTCGGGCGCGTTCGGATTCGAGCGCCGCGACCAGCACGCTGTCCAGGTCGGCGCCTGCGAAGTGGACGCACACGGCGGCGTCCAGGGTGCTCCCGTCTGTACTCGGGCGGCTGGCGGCGCGGCCCACTTGCCGCGGCCTCGTCCGTGGACCTACGCGGAGGGGTCGTAGCGGAGACCGCTCACCCAGTGACTCAAGGACACCACCAGCCGTCGACTGCCGCTCCCGACGTCGCCTGTGTCGGGGCCAGCCGACGGTGGAGTCCGACCTCGGGTACAGCACTCGATTGCGCAGAACTCGCTTGCGTACGACCACCGCGGCACCGTCACCCTTGCAACCCGTGATCAGCGCTGGTCGGGCGATCCGGACGACGGCATGGACTCGTTGATCGGTACGACGTTGAAGTACTCCTCGATGCGGTCGATGAGGCCGCGGTCGAACCGGAAGCACACCTGTCCGCCATTCCATTCCTGTACCGGCCCTCGTCTGTCCGAGGCCTTCGCCAGGAAGGTGGGCGTTCACACTGGTGTGAAGGGCAAGTCAGCTGTTGCCGGTCACCGCGTTCAGCACGGCTTCCAGGCCCGTCGGCTTGGCATGCAGTTCCTTCGCCTCTACGGAGAGTTGGGCGTGCCGCGTACGCAGAAGAGCCTCGATCCGGGGCGCGGAGGCGGGGAGTTTCCACTCCTGGACCACCGTATGGATCAGGTCGCTGGGCAGGCCCACGCCGTACAGACGCTGGATGGAGCCGACGCAGTCGGCGTCTCTGGCCTCCGGCGATGCCTCGCAGAGTTGCGCGCCTGGATGGCGGTTGTCAGCCCGGGGTGTGACTGCAGTTCCTCCTGGACTGCCTGGACTGCCTGGGTGACGCCGATGCCGACTGCGGCCGCCCCGTGCCCGGTTCACCCGTGTGAGGAAGACTCGGTCGCGGCGTCGGCGTAGTGGCGGGCCAAGTGGGCGAAGGCGTCTTTGAGTTCTGCGGGGCCGACGACTTCGATGTCGGCGTCGAACCTGCCGAGGGTGGCGGCGAGGGCAGGCCATGACCACGAGCCCAGAATGAGTCGGCAGTGGTGCGGCCCGCGTTCCTCGACGACTCCGTCGTGGACGTACGGGGCCACGTGGGAGGCGGGCAGGTCGAGGAGCACCTCGCCGCGGCAGGGCCAGTCACCGGAGCGGTTCGCCCCCAGAAACCTGTCGGCGACGAAGGCGGCCACGTCGCCCCCGGGCAGTTCGCGCGGGGAGAAGCGCGGTCCGGTGGGGGAGCGCGGGGTGATCTGGTCGGCGCGGAAGGTGCGCCAGTCCTCGCGGTCGAGGTCCCAGGCGACGAGGTACCAGCGGCCGCCCCAGGTGATCAGGTGGTGGGGCTCCGCCCGGCGCGGTGGAGGCAAGTGTGCGCTGTCGTCGCCGGTGTCCCGCGCAGATGCGGAGGCGTAGTCGAAGCGCAGCGTCTCGCGGGCGTGGACGGCGGCGCCGAGGGTCATGAGCACGGTGCTGTCGACCTGCGGGGCCGGGCGGGGCCTGGGCCGTTCGACGGCGGTGACGTGGAGGGCGTCGATCCGGTGGCGCAGTCGGGCGGGCATGACCTGTCGGACGGTGTTCAGCGCGCGGGCCGCGGCTTCCTCGATGCCGGCGCCGCTGGTGGTGGCGATCCGGAGTGCGATGGCCAGGGCGACGGCCTGCTCGTCGTCGAACAACAACGGGGGCAGCTGCGTGCCCGCGCCGAGCCGGTATCCGCCGTCCGGGCCCTTGCTGGTCACGATGGGGTAGCCGAGTTCGCGCAGGCGGTCGACGTCGCGGCGCATGGTGCGCGGGCTGATGTCCAGCCGCTCGGCCAGCAGCGCCCCCGGCCAGTCCCGGCGCGTCTGGAGCAAGGAGAGCAGCGACAGCAGCCGCGCGGAAGTCTTCTGCATGGTCTCCATGGTGTCCCGAGAAGAGGTCACACCCTGACCGCTTCTGCTGGAACTGTGGTCACCGAACCGGGCCGGAGCCGGAGCCGGAGCCGGAGCCGATGCGCCTCACGGGGCCTGGGGCCGGGACGCGTGACCAGCGATCAGTGAGCAGTGACCATCCAAATCTGTGTTTACAAGAGGCGAGGAGCCCAACCATGTCCGTCAAGGCAGTGACCCACCTGAACTTCCGTGGCGACGCCCGCGCCGCACTGACCTTCTACCAGTCCGTCTTCGACGGGCACCTGGCCGTGGTCACCTACAAGGACGCCGGCAACATCCAGGACCCGGCGGAGGCGGAGCAGGTGATGTGGGGCCAGGTCGCCGCCGAGAACGGATTCCGGGTGATGGCCCATGACGTCCCAGCGAGCCAGCCGTGGGACCAGGGCGAGGACGCGTTCTTCCTTGCGCACTGGGCGGCGGAGCGGCGCGGGCTGGAGCGGTTCCGCACCGAGCAGCCGCCCTACTCGATCCTCAACCGTGCCATCGAGCGCGAGGTACTGCCGGTCTGCGAGCGCTACGGCATGGGCACGTTGGTGTGGAGCCCGCTGGCCATGGGCCCGCTCACCGGCCGCCACCGCAGAGGACGTCCGTCCGGCGCACACGCCGCACGCATGAAGTGGGTGCCCCAGCACCTGACCGACCAGCGCAAACTGGACGCCGTCGAGCAGCTCCTCGTACTCGCCGAGCAGGCCGGTCTGTCGCTGACCCACATGGCGATGGCGTTCGCCGCCACCCACCCCGGTGTCACCGCGGCCGTCATCGGCCCCCGCACCGTGGCACACCTCGACGACCTGCTCGCGGGTGCGACGGCCACACCCGACGACGAACTCCTCGACCGGATCGACACGATCGTCCCGCCGGGCACCGATGTCGGCCCGCTCGATGTCGCCCACGTGCCACCATCCCTCGCACAGTCGGCATTGCGGCGGCGTCAGGCCGGGGAACGGGCGGTGGTGAGCGCATGACCGTCCTGACCGACAGGGAACTGGGCCGCGCGACACTCGCCCGGCAACTGCTGCTCGAACCGGCCGACATGCCGGTAGAGGACGCCGTCGCTCACCTCGGCGGTCTGCAGGCACAGGAGCCGCAGGAACCGTTCATCGGACTCTGGTCGCGGCTGCGCGCTTTCGACCCGTCGCACCTTTCCGGTCTGCTGACCGGTCGGCGCGTGGTGCGCACCCATCTCATGCGCCGCACCATCCACCTCGTCACCGCTGACGACGCCCTGGCCTGGCGGTCCCGCCACGACGCCATGCTGCGCCAGCGGGTTCTGGGAACCTACCGCCACGAGCTCACCGGCGTCGATCTCGAAGAACTCGCCGCGGCGGGCCGGGAGTTGCTGGCCGACGCCGAGCCCCGCACCATGAGCGAGCTGGTGCGGGGCGTCGAAGGGCGGTGGCCGGCGGCGGGACGGCGCGCGCTGGGCGAGATGCTGATCGCCGCACTGGTCCCCGTGGTGCAGATCCCGCCACGCGGGCTGTGGCGCACCAAGGCCGGGGTGCGCAATGTACTGCTCTCCGCATGGCTCGGCCGTGAGATCGCCCCACCCGCCCAGGACGGCTCCGACCCGGTGGGCCAAGCCCTCGTACGGCGCTACCTGGCCGCGTACGGGCCCGCCACCTCGGCCGATCTGCGTGCCTGGAGCGGCCTGGCCGGGTTGCCCGCCGCGGTGGCCGCGGTGCGCGCGGAGTTGGCCGGCTTCCGCGACGAGCGTGGAAGGGAATTGCTGGACCTGCCGGACGCCCCGCGCCCCGGCCCCGACACCCCTGCCCCGGTGCGGTTCCTGCCGGCCTTCGACAGCGCGATCCTCGGCTACCGGTATCGCGGCAGGATCATCGACGACGCCCACCGCGGCCTGTCGGTCGCCGGTGAGCGCGTCGTCCTGGTCGACGGGCGCGTCGCCGCGACCTGGAACGTCGACCGGGACGCCACCGTCACCGTCACCCCGCTGCGCCGCCTCACCCCAGCCGAACGCTCCGAGGTCGCCGAACAAGGGCAGGCACTGGCCTCGTTCCTCTCGGACCAGGACAGCGATCGCGCCGAGATCGCAGGATTCCCCGACTGACCGCGTCCTGGGCCGTGTTCGCGAACCCCGCCCAGGCGTTGGGACGACTCGATGCCGTTGCGAGCACGGCGGTGCCGGATGCCGCGGGAGCTTCCGGAATCTGCCCTCCGCCCTTCGACGCGGGCTACGGCACAGAGCCCATGTGCACATCGGCGCAGCCGCGCACTTGTGCCTCATGGCCGGCGAAAGTACTGAGCGCCGACGTGGCGAACTCGGCGGAGTGGTGAGCGATTGGATAGGTGTCGGTGTCCCCGTCGAGGAGGTGGTAGAGCACGAACACGGCGGGCTGGGTCGACTGAGGGCACTGTGCGGTGGCCCAGGAGTAGTCCTTGTCGCTGTGTGTGGGGCCGTAACCCTTTTTGAGGTTGTCGCCCTCGCTCGCGAGGAAGTCCTCGGCGGCGGCGCCGTAGTAGGCGTACAGGCCGTATCCGGGCTTCTTGTCCGGCGTCGCGAGGTAGCAGTTCACCTGTGGGGTGTGCGCGTCCGCGGGGTACTCCATGGCTTCGGGCGCACCGTTGCGTGCTGCTGTCGGCGCGAGCTTTCGCAGTGCCGTGCATGAGCCCTGCGCCTGGTCCAGCGGTGTGGCGGTGTCGGGCGTGCCCAGCCGGGAGGTGGACACCTCGGTGAGCCGCTTGCCGGGCTTCACCTGGCAGCCGTGCTTCTCGGCAGCGTTCTGCGCGGTCTCGGTGGTCACCCGGGCGAGACCGGTCAGCGTCGCGTTGTTCGCCGTGCCGGTCAGATCTCCGTAGGCGACCAGGGCCTTCTTCTTCTCGTTCACGCAGTCCAGCGCGACCATGACCTGCCAGGCGCCCTGGCGCCGGGCGATGCCGGACCACCCGTTGCCCAGAGGCACGGCCTGCGCTCGCACTCCGTTGTAGTCCTTGTTGTACCAGGAGAGCTCTCCGGAGGAGGGAGTGGCACTGCTCCAGCGCAGCGTCAGCTCCACGGCGCCGGCCTGCGCTCCCGTCTTCGCGTTGCGGACGCGGCACGCGGCCAGGTGATCGCCGTCGCCCTCGGAGTCGGCGCTCAGGCTCGACGAACGCAGAGCCGCGTCGAGCCCGTCCTGAGACAGCGTGCCGTCACATGCCTGATCGAGGGATCGGTCATCGCTCCACTGATCGAACGTACCGGTGCTGTACAGCACCAGTGCCACGATCCCCAGCGACAGAACGAGTGCCAGCGCGTACCAGCCTGCACGCATACGTCGGATTCCGGAATTCATAGGTGTCGGGCTCATTCTGTCGGGGCCGTGCCGGTGCCGGGTCAGCGATCGGAGCGGAGTGTGTTCAGTGTTCGGTCACGGCCGTGTGCGTAGTCTTCCTGGCCCGCGTGGAGGTAGTACTTCGTCCAGTCGCTGTCGATGCCATGACCGCGGCTGTCACCCCAGGCCCTGACCATTTTCTCGACATCGTTCTGACCGGCGTCGTAGGTCTTGGCGTTCTCCTTGGTGGCTTCAAGGTTCGCCTCGGCGGTGTGTTCCTTGTTGGACTCGTACGCCCACACGTCGATCGCCTTCGACGTGAGGTCTCCGGCAGGAGTGATATCGGCGACGGGGTTGAACATGAGTGCCGTGCTGAAACCGGTGCCGATCCCGTGGTTGAAGTCGGCGGCCCACTGCGTCTTCTTGAACCGTTCGTCGAAGATGATGTCCGACCGTATGCCGTCGTAGGCGCCCATGGCGCGTGAGGACTCGACGATGCGGTCATGGATCGTCTTGTCACCGGCGTCTGCGGGAATGCCGGACAACACATGGTTCGAGTACTGCTGTTCAGCTCCGTAGAGATGTCCGAAGGCCTCCGGGTCGTCGGCCACACCTCTCATGACGGCCGCGAGGCGTTGATGCCCCACCGTCATGTGCGCACCGTCCTTGTCGCTCCAGACAGAACCCGAGCTGTCCCAGTCGACGTCGTACTTCGATGACGACTCCGCGTAGATCTCGTGCGTGTCGGGGGCGTACGAAGTCAGCACGTGCGCCAGGGGTTTGGCCAGGTTCGTCGGAAGCTTCTGCGCCTGATCGTCCGAGTACAGGGTGTTGATGGTGTTCTGCAGGATGCGGGCCTGCGGCTCGGTGTGCTGTCCGGCCTCGTGGTAGCTGCCCGGGGCTTCGCCCGTCGTGGCGGCCTCCAGAGCGGCGCCGAACCCCCTGCGGACGTCTCCGTCCTCCGCCATGACCGGCATGCCCGTCGTGGTGCCGCCGGGCGGAGTCGCGTAGTGGTCGACGACGGTGTCCCAGTCCCGCCCGTGCAGCAGGTACTTCAAGTTGTCGTTGTGCGCCGGATCCAGGTACTCGGTGCTGGTCTTCGGGTCCTCGGACATGATGCCGAGGACGCCGTCGAGCGGGTCGTTGGCGAACCAGCCGCGGTCCTTGCCGCTGAAATCGTCCCGCAGCGACCAGATGGATTCGGTGTGGCCCTTGCCCGTGTACGACTCCTCCGCCTTGCGGATGTCGTCCGCGGTGTCCTCCAGGAACTGCCCGGAATAGCCGTTCCCCTGCTGCATCAGCGTGACCAGGCTCTGGTAGCCGCGGACCTTCTCGTCCGGGATCGGGCTGAGGCCGTCCACCGTGAACTGCGCGGCTCCCGCCTTCTGCATGTCCGCACGGAAGTCCTTGTAGAACGCGGAGTTCGGGTCGCGGGTCGCGGTGGCCAGCGTCATCGCCAGCCCGTGTCCGAGGTCCGTGTACCGGCCGGCGTTCTTCTTGTCGTCGTAGTGCCCGAGGCTTTCGAGGTTGTTGGACAGCTCCAGCGTCCCCCGCGCGCCGAGGTCATTGAGCAGGGTCCGACTGAACGCCTTGTCGTCCGAGTTGTCGCGGAAGAGCCGCTGAAGTTCCTTGTAATCAGCCGCAGTTGCCTTGCCCGAGTCGACGCGCGTCGCGATGTCCTTGGCCTCGTCGGCCTCGTACTTCTCGATGTCGCCCTGCGCCTGGCCGTTGAACCCGTTCGTCGTGCCGTCGGTGGCGACGGAGTCGATCACGACGGCGTTGAAAGCGATCTCGACTCCGTCGTCGGCGTCGCTCACGTCCTTCACGCACTGATCGATGCGCTGCTGCCACGAGGCGACGGACGTCCTGACGCTCTCCTGATAGTCGGGGTCGTGGGCCAGCGCCTGATGTTCGCTCTGGGTGAGCTTGCTGTAGTCGTACGTGACGACGCCCTGGTCCGACACCAGCATGCCGGCCTTGACCGCTTCGTCCCGAGACGTCTTCAGCTTCTTGTGAAGATCCACGAACTGTGTATGTGCGTCACGGAAGAGGGAGGCGATCGCCTTGCTCTCGACCTGGGCGTTCTGGAATTCCTTGAGCGTGATGTCGAAGGTGCGGTTGGCGGCATCCGCGCTCAGTCCGGACCACGTAGGGCCCATGGATATGCCGTGCACGTCCCGGCGATACGCGGTCTCCTGCTTGTGGAACTCCTTGGCCATGCCGTCCCACCGCTCGGCGGCGGTGCTGAGCGTGGACAGGTCTGTGCTCATGATCTCGTGATACGTCGGCATGATTCCCCCTGGTACGGCTGAGTCGGCAATGGAGCTGAGCCCGATGGGCTCAGAACGCATCCAGCGATGACGAGGCGCCCACCTGGGTGCGGACACCGAAGTCCGTGCCCTGCAGGACGTTGTTGGCGCCCCGCAGGGCACCCTTCTCCGATGCAAGCCTCTTCATCAGGCTTTGCACCTGCTCGTCCCACTTCTTGTGCGCCTTCTTCACCGCGGAGGAAGTCACCCAGCCATGACCGTCCTTGGCGTCGAACGCCTTGACGACCGCACCGGTCTGCTCGTCGGCGTAGTCCCCGGACTTCTTCGTGTCCGGCTCGATGTGCTGCTCGATCGCCGCGGCCGCGGCCCGCTTCTCGGCAGGCGACGAGGCCAGGTCCTTCCGACCGCCTGAAACACCAGGAGGATTCGCCGTGCCCTCGGGGTCGGCGGGAATCTGGTTGAGCTGCATCCGTGTCGAGTCGTGCCCCGTTGTGGCCATGGCTTCCACTCTCCCCCTCGAGCGATGGGCCTTGCGTCTTCATTTGGATACGTGAACTGCCCGGGTGTGGCAGCAAAGGCGGGCGGAGGCGCCGGATTTTGCCGACGGCTTCGCCCGACGAGGACTGCCGCTACCGCTGCGGGCAACACTATGCCTTTCGGCCTGACGCGGTCGCGAGGTGAAGGGCGAGGGCGCCGCTTGAACGGGGCACGGACCGGGCGCCCGGCGCCTCGATTGGCCTTGTCTGCACGGTAGTTGGGGTCGCACATGCCGCGGTACACGGTGGCGACCCCGGCCGTGAGCTGCGCGTAGGTGTCACCGTCCTCGCCTCCTCGGACGACGGTCGGCCCGACAGCGTCGCGATGCTCACCGACCGGATCCGCGCCCGCAAGGCAGCCGCGGCGGTCGTCGAAATTGAGCCTCACGACCCTCGGCCCGACGAGACCGTCGAGCGAAGGCGGATGTTCAGAAGCTCCATACGACCTGCGGGCCCCCAGAGGTCCGCGGGACGCGCGTTGCCCGGCGCTCGGGTCGGCCGAGTCGGCCGGGCGAACGCCTCGACGCCATCGATCAAAGGGGCGGTGACCCGGCACTCGCCGACGTCGTGTCAGCCCTCTTCCGGCCGGACGGGCCGTAGGAGAGAGGATGCCCGTGGCAGGCGTCTCGGTGAGGGTGATGTCCTTGCGGCGCCACCAGACGTTACGTGGCCTCCACCTCATTATCACACTTTCTCCACGATGTCCTACAGCTGTTTCTCGCCAACGAGGCTACTTCGAGGCTCACTTGACGGGGCATCATGATCGTCCGGTGATACGATTTCGGGCACATGCCACGTGGGCTTTCTCCTCGATGGTGGCTACAGCCAGGGGCTCTCCGGGTGGTGAAGGCTGCCCGTAGCCGAGGGCCCGCATGGATAGATTCCGGGAGCTGGACTCCAGCCGCTCAAAGAGAGTCACATGACGAATTTTTGGCAGGATCCGACAGTCTGGGCGCTTGCTGCCGGCGTCCCTGTCGCGACCACGGTTGTCGTTCGCCAGCGAAAAACGATCAAAGCGTTACGCCGTCAGAAGCAGGGCGTCGAGGGCGAGATAGGTGCACTCCAGGGCAGCTACGCTCACCTCGAATCCACCCTCGAAGAGCTACGGAGCGGCTACGACGAGGTTGTCCGGCAGGCCAAGGAAGAGGCGGAGAACGCCACAAACACCGTACTGAAGTCCGCGATGCAGACACTCCAGGGCCTCGCGGCGGAGCAGCAGCGGGCCATCTCCGGGCTGCAGAGCAAGTACGGCGACTCGGCCGTGCTGCAGGATCTGCTGGACGTCGACCACATGAACGCTCAGTTCAACAGGCGCGCCCAGTCGATCGCCGTGCTGTGCGGAGGGTGGCTCGGCAGGCAGCGGGAGGCGGCGTCGGTCTATGACGTGATCCGCGGCGCGCAGGGCCGCATCCGGCACTACCAACGCGTCGACGTCCTCTCGCAGGTGGACTTCGCAGTGGCCAGCCGCGCGGTCGAGCCGGTCGCGCTGACGGTCGCCGAACTGCTCGACAACGCCACCAGCTATTCGGCGCCGTCGTCCATGGTCGAGATCAACGTGCGGACGGTACCCAGGGGTATCTGCATCGTGATCGACGACGCGGGCGTCGGGATGAGCGAGGAGGAGAAGACGAACGCCTCGGTCCTCCTGGCCAGTGAGTCCGCGGTGAGCGTCGCCGAGCTCGGCAACCCTCCCGCGTTCGGTTTCGCGGTGATCGGGGCGTTGTGTGCTCGCTTCGGATTCACGGTCACCATTGACAGCACATCCCCTTATGGGGGCGTTCGCGCGGTGGTGATGGTGCCGAAGGACCTGCTGACCGATGCGCCGGAGCCGAAGAGGCCCAGTGCAGCGCTGGCGACCGACTCCGGCCCGAGGGGCAACGGTTCGGGTCCTGCGGAGACAGCCGACGGGCTGCCCAAACGAAGGAACAGGCGCGCCATGGCGCTCGTGTCCGACAAGCAGGTCGCCTCATCTCCGCCGCCCGCCCGGTCGGCGGAGGCAAGGGTGGCGGCCATGGGGGCCTTTCAGCGCGGCACTGTCGACGGCCGAAGTGCGGGGGTGCCGGCCGTCGAACACGAGTCCAGTCCTGCCGATTCACACAAAGGAACCGATGCCCCGTGAGTAGCGACGAGCTGTCCTGGATGCTCGAGGACGCGTTGGCGATTCCCAAAGCCCTGCACGCAGTCCTGATCTCTGCCGACGGCTTGCAGATGTCCCGCACGTCGGAGCTCGGTCGGGACGAGGCCGACAAGGTCGCCGCTGCCGTGAGTGGACTGCAGTCCCTCAGCCGGTCCGTCGCCTTCTTCTGCGGTGACACCAGTGTGAATTGGCGACAGACCCTCATCGAGTTCGACGGCGGCTGGGTCTTCCTGAACGCGGCGGGTGGCGGCTCCTACCTCGCCGTGGCGGCGTCCGCCGATGTCGACATGGGAGACATCACGTACCGGATGCAGCAGCTCGTCAGCCGACTGGGCAAGGCGATGTCGACAGGCCGCCGCGAAGACACGGTCGCCGCTCATGACTGACACCGGCCGTTCCGAGTCCGAGTCCGAGCCCGAGCCCGAGGCCGGAGAATTAGTCCGGCCCTACGTCATCACCCGTGGACGTAACCTGCCCGACGAGAACGAGTTCTCGCTCATCACGCTCGTCACGACGGCCACCGACCAGCGGCAGCGTCCCCAGCGGCTCTCCCCTGAGGAGCAGCAGGTCCTGGAGATGTGCTCGAGCGGCTATCTCTCGGTTGCCGAGATCGCCGCGCACTCCCAGCTGCCTCTCGGCGTCGTCAAAGTTCTGCTCAGTTCCCTCGCCGAGGGGGGCTATCTGATCACCCGTGCGCCGGTGCCCACGGCTCGTCTCGCCGACAAGAATCTTCTTCAGGAGGTGCTCGATGGCCTCAAGGCCCTCTCTGGCTGAGGACGCGTACGTGCGCAGCGGTTCGGAGCAGACCGCGGTGAAGGTCTTGGTCGTCGGGCACTTCGCGGTCGGCAAGACCACGTTGATCGGCTCTCTCTCCGAAATCACGCCGCTGTCCACCGAAGAACACATGACGAGCCTCTCCGAGAAGGTGGACGACCTCAAGGGAGTACAGGGGAAGACCACCACCACCGTCGCCCTGGACTTCGGCCGCCTGACGCTCAGTGAGCGCATCGTGCTCTACCTGTTCGGGTCACCGGGACAGCAGCGGTTCGTCAACCTGTGGGACGACATGGCCCGCGGAGCGCTGGGGGCCCTGGTCCTGGTGGACCCCGAGCGACTGGCCGACAGCTTCGAAGTCATGGATCTGATCGAGACCTACGGCCTCGACTTCGCTGTCGCCATCAATCAGTTCGACGGCGGCACGGAACACACACCCGAAGCGGTGCGGGAAGCGCTCGACCTGCTGCCCGACACCCCGGTCGTCACCATCGACGCACGCGACAAAGAGTCGTCCGTGAACGCACTGATCACCATGGTCCGCTACCTGCAGAAGCGCGCCGCCCTGGAGCACGCATGACAACGCCCCCCGTACCTCCGCCCGGCTGCCCCGCACACGGCAGCGGCCAGCGCATATCCCTCGACACACCGGAGTTCGCCGCCGACCCGCACGCGTTCTACCGGTACATGCGTCAGTTCGGCCCCACGGCGCCCGTCACCATCGCCCCCGGTGTGGACGCGACCCTCGTGACGGACTACAGCGCGGCACTCGAACTTCTGCAGGACCCGAGCACCTTCCGCAAGGACTCGCGCCGGTGGCGTGCCCTCAACGAGGGCCACATCAGCCCCGACAGCCCTGTCCTGCCCTTGCTGTCCTACCGGCCCAACTGCATGTTCACCGACGGCGCCGAGCACCTGCGGCTGCGCCAGGCCATCACCGAGAGCTTCACCCGGGTCAGCAACAGCCGGCTGAGCAAGATCGTCAACCAGGCCGCTCTCTTCCTCATCAACCAGTTCAGCGCCCGCGGTTCGGCCGACCTGCTCAGGGATTACGCTCAGCAGCTGCCCCTGTACGTGTTCAACGAACTCTTCGGCTGCCCGGCGGAGATCGGCGACCGGGTGCTGTTCGGTATCTCCGGCATGTTCGACGGAGTCAACGCCGAACAGGCCAGCCAGGTCCTGGTCCAGGCGGTCGGCGAACTGGTGGCGTTGAAGCGTGCCCAGCCGGGTGAGGACATCACGTCCTACCTGATGCAGCATCCGGCGCAGCTGAGCAACGAGGAGTTGGTGCACACCCTGGTGCTGCTCCTCGGCGCGGGCGGCGAGCCGGAGGGAAACCTCATCGGCAACGGCTTCTACACGATGCTGACCAATGAGGAGTACGCGCGCAACGGACAGTTCGACAAGGCGCTCGACGACACCCTGTGGCGCAACCCGCCCATGTCGAACTACGCGCCGCACTACCCGGTCGCCGATACGGACGTGGCCGGCGACAAGGTGCGCGCCGGTGAGCTGGTCCTGGTGAGTTTCGGTGCCGCCAACACGGCGCTGGCGGACCAGGGGGCCGATACGCGCGGGCACCTTGCCTGGAGCGCGGGCCCGCACGCCTGCCCGTCGAAGGAGCCGGCCCGGCTCATCGCCCTGACGGGCCTGGAGGCGCTGTTCAACGCGCTGCCCGACGTCGAACTCGCGGTCCCCGCGGACAGTCTCGTCTGGCGGCCCGGTCCGTTCAACCGGGCCTTGGCGTCCCTGCCCGTTCGTTTCGGTGCGGTCAAACCACGTCCCGCGGCCCAGCCCCAGCCGACGGCGGTGCCACAGCACGGTCAGGCGCACCATCCCGTCACGCCCGGACCCGCGGCTTCGCAGGCTCCCGTGGGCAAGTCGGGCCGGAGCGGCTGGAGCGGCTTCGTGAAGTGGCTGACCGGCCAGTAGCCGTAGAACCCGCTGTGATGCACGTGACACAGGCAGTTGCTGTGGCCTGCATGAAAGATCAACTACTGGGGTAGGACTGCGCGGAGTGTCTGGAGTGACACAAGATGAAGGAGAGGCAGTGGGACCCGCAGCGACCTCCGCGCAACGTTCTGCAGTCAAGCGCCCGGGCCATCGGCGCGCTACTTTCAGTAGGAACAACCCGTGCACGGGCGGTGACTCCGACAAGCCACACGGTCGGATACCCGCCTCTCCCGGCGGGTATCTTTTTGCCTCCTCGCCCGCCGGCACATTACGTCCCCCTGCCCCCGCGCTCTACGAACGCTCCCAGCACCTCGAAGCGCGAGGGACACGATGATCCCGCAGCCGGAGACCGGCATACCGACAGCCGGCTCCGGAGAGACAACGCTCGGCGACCACGTTCTCGGTCAACTGCGGCGCTTCGGCGCCACGGTGGGGCTGAGCGAGGCGGACACCGCACTGTACGGACAGGTCCTGCTCGACTCGCTCTCGGGCGCCGCCCGGCGACCGTTGTCCCTGCCGCCGGCTTCCCCCAGCTTCATCTCCGATGACCACACACCGGTCGAGTTCTCCCTGGCCTGCACGGCGGACGCCGCTCCGGTGCTGCGGGTGCTGGTGGAGCCCGGGTACGGCCACAGCAATATGGCCGACAGCGCTCGCGCCGGGCTCGAGGCCATCCGCGCGATGGCTGCCCGCTGGGACTTCGCCACCGACCAACTCGACGCACTGGAGGACCTGTTCTTCCCCGCGTCGGCCGAGGGGCCGCTGGCCCTGTGGTACGCACTCGACCTGCGCGCCGGGGGAGTACCCGGGGTCAAGGTCTATCTGAATCCCTCCGCCGCCGGACCCGAGCACGCCGCACGGACCGTGCGGGAGGCGTTGCGCCGGCTCGGCTACGACAAGGGCTTCGCGAAGCTTCCACCTGGGGCGGGGTATCCGTTCGTCGCTCTGGACCTGGGCACCTGGAAGACGCCTCGCGTCAAGGTCTATGTGAGCCACCCGCGCATGTCGGCCGACGACGCCTGTGCGCTGAGTGGTACCTCCGGGTCCGTGGAAGCCGACGTCAGGTACTTCTTCCACGCAGCTGCAGGATCGTTTCTGCAGCCCGAGGGGGATACCGAGGACACGCTGCGGCTTCTCAGGCGGCCCGCGCTCACCTGTCATTCCTTCACCGAAGGAGACGCCGACCCGAGCGGCTTCACCCTCCACATCCCCGTACGCGACTACGTCCGCGACGACGAGGAGGCCTTCGCCCGGGCCACGGCCCTGCTGACCCGGTTCGGCATGGACCCCTCGGCCCTGGGCCGGGGCCTGCGCGCCCTCACCCGGCGGCAACTCGGCGACGGGGCCGGGCTGATCGCCTACCTCGCTCTCGTGTACGAGCGAAATCGGCAGCCCCGGATCACCGCCTATCTCTCCTCCGAGGCCTACGCCGTCCGGCCGCCGCAGGAGCAGTACGCGCAGGACGAACTTCAGTACCTGCAAGACGAACTCAGCGCGTCCTGAAACCCGGGCACAAGGCCATCGGCCACGCCACTCTCACGTCACCCCCCCCATGACACACAGAAGGAAGCCACGTGGAGCCGTACCGCATCAAAGTCGTAGAACCCATCGCGTTCACCACCCGGGCGGAGCGCGAGAACGCGCTGAAGCGGGTCGCCTACAACCCCTTCGACCTGCGTGCCGACGAAGTCACCATCGACCTGCTGAGCGACTCGGGGACCGGCGCCATCTCCGCGGAACAGCTGGCCGCGGGCATGAACGGCGACGAGTCCTACGCCGGCAGCCGCTCGTTCTACCGTTGGCACGAGGTCGTCTCCGAACTCACCGGCTACCCCCACATCCTGCCGGCACACCAGGGAAGGGCCGCCGAGCGCATCCTGTTCGCCTCGCTGCTCAAGCCCGGCACGAGTGTGCTCTCCAACACGCACTTCGACACCACCCGCGCCAACGTCGAACTGTCCGGCTGCCAGGCGTACGACCTGCCCTGCGCCGAGGCGAAGGACCTCGACAGCGACTATCCCTTCAAGGGCAACATCGACCTGGTCGCCCTTGAGCACGGACTGGAGAACGCAGACCAGGCGCCCGTGGCGGCCGTGCTGATGACCATCACCAACAACGGTGGCGGTGGTCAGCCGGTCAGCATGGAGAACCTGCACCAGACCGCCGCGCTGTGCCGCCGCTACGACGTGCCCCTGATCCTGGACGCCGCACGCTTCGCGGAGAACGCCTGGCTGGTGACCCAACGCGAACCCGGCTACGAGAACCGCACCCCCCGCCAGGTCGCCGAGGAAGCCTTCCGCCTCGCGGACGGCTGCGTCGTGAGCGCGAAAAAGGACGGCATCGTACACATCGGCGGCTTCATCGGTCTGAAGGACCCCGAACTCGCCGAGCGGTGCCAGGGCCTGCTCATCGCCACCGAAGGGTTCACCACCTACGGCGGCCTGGCCGGCCGTGACCTCGACATGATGGCCCGCGGGCTCCTCGAAGTCACCGAACCGGCATACCTCGCGGAACGCGCCGACATAGCCGGCTACCTCGCCGCACGCATCCGCGAAGCCGGGGTCGACATAGTGGAGCCGGCCGGCCTGCACGCCCTCTACGTCAACGCCGGGCGGCTTCTGCCCCACATCCCACCGCATCAGTACCCCGGCACCGCGCTGGTCTGCGAGCTCTACCTGCGCGGAGGCATCCGCTCGGCAGAGCTGGGCTCGCTGTACCTCGGCGAAGAGGACGAGCAGGGCAACCCCGTCAAGACCGCGCCCTACGAACTCGTGCGACTGGCGCTTCCCCGCCGCGTCTACACCCGCAGCCACTACGACCACGTCGCCCAGACCCTGGCGGACATAGCCAAGAACCCCGAATCGGTGCACGGCTATCGCGTCGTGGGCCAGTCACCGATTCTCCGGCACTTCAGCATCAAGCTGGAGCCTGTGCAGCCCAGCAACTGATCTGCCATCGCGCCACGGCGTCAGCCGGCCCATCGCATCGCACACGGCTCAGACTCGGGCGCCCTACGCGACCTGCTGGGGCGTTGAAGTGTGTTTCGTATGTGGCCGGCACGTCGCGCAGGTGCCATTCGAAGACTCATCGCAGCTGCTCGGAGGCGCAGGCGGTCCGGTGCGCCGGCACTGCCTGCTGGAACCCTGGCCGGGTGATCGTTTCGCTGGTGCACCAGGTGCCGGCGCAGCACGGTGCCGGGCCGGACCAGTAACCGGAGTCGGCGCAGGATCTGGAAGGCGCTGGCCGAGTCCGCGGTTTCGGCCGTGCGGCAGCCCGCAGCGCCGGCACTCATGACCCGGGTCGCGGACCGTGGCACGACCGGCCGCGGGACGGCCGGGAAGGCCGGTGCGGGGCTCACGGAGCGAAGGGGACACCGTCTGTGCGTCCCAATTCGCCGCTTGGACTGGTGATTTAGCCGATGGCGCCCGGGCCCGGTCCCCCGACTCTGGTCGGACCAGGTACCCGCACCCCCGTCAGGAGGGCTCCATGGGCTCCACACCTCGTCGTTCCCCGCGCCGGTTGTTCGGCGTGCTCGCGGCCACCGCCGTCGCGCTCACCTTCTTCTCCTCGGCCTCGACGGCAGGCGCCGCCGACGCCACGGCCACGGTCGCGCAGGCCACCACCAAGCAGTCCGCCGCCGTGCAGCCGTTGTCCACCAGTACGCCGGTCGTCTTCGTCCACGGCTACACCGGCAACGCCTCCAACTGGGTCACCGCCATGAGCGTCTTCCGCGCCAACGGCTGGTCCAGCTCCAACCTCTTCGCCTACGAGTACAACTCGTACGGCAACAACATCACCAACGCCCAGGGCCTCGCCACCTACGTCAACACCGTGAAGGCACGGACCGGCGCGAGCAAGGTCGCGATCGTCAACCACTCGATGGGCGGGCTGGTCAGCCAGTACTACCTGAAGGTGCTGGGCGGCAACAGCAGCGTCAGCCACCTCGCCTCGATCGCGGGCGCCAACCACGGCACCACCTACGCCAGTGCCTGTCTGATCTACACGACCTGCCAGCAGATGTACCCGGGCTCCTCGTTCATCTCCCAGATCTCCTCCGGTGACGAGACGCCCGGTACCACCAAGTACGCCACCTGGTACTCGGCGTGCGACGGCATCATCATTCCCTACACGAGCACCCGGCTCGACGGCGCGACCAACAACAACGTGGTCTGCCAGACCCACATCGGGTACCTGACGGACACCGTCGTACTCGGGCAGATCGCCCGCTTCGTCGCTTCCTGACCGTCGTCTACTGAACAACCCGGCTCGTCATGAGGCGGCCCCGTCCCCGGCAGTGCGACGCGACTGCCGGGGACGGGGCGCGTCAGCGACGTCCACTCTCCCTGGGCGTCACGGTCGGCGGGCCGGCTCAGGTCACCACATGGTCCGCTGAGTGGTTCAGTGGTTGTTGCCCGGGATCAGGAACAGGTGGATCGACTGGTCCTTCTCGCGGAGCCGCTGGTTCCCCGCGCCCTTCTTCGCCCGGTCGGACACGATCACCACGTGGTCGGCGGAGACCCAGGACACGCCCTCCGGATTGCCGTAGACGGTACGGCCCTTGCTGTCGGTGGGCAGACGGTGGACCGTGCCTTCGTCGACCTGCCACTTCTTGGTGTCGATGCGGCTCACCCAGAGTGCGGACGAGGCCTGCGACAGGACGGCGATGCGTCCGTCGCGCACGGACACGCTGGCGTAGTCCTCGAAGGGCAGCGATGCGGGCAGCCGGATCGTGGACGTGTTGATCCAGCGCTTGCCGCCGCGCCGGAAGACCTGGATGCGGCCGCCGCCCGGCTTCCTGCCCTTCTTGCCGCCCGCGCACCGGTTTCCCTCGCACAGGGCGAGGAGGTATCCCGTGCCGGAGCGCTCGACCCACTCCAGGCCCTCCATACCCTTGTTGGGGTCCGCAAGGTCGAAGTCGAGGGGCACGGTGGATCCGACCGGGCGCAGCTTCGCGTCGTACTCCTGGACGTGGGCACGGAAACCCTTGGGCTTGACCGGTTCGGCCTCGCTCAGCGTGTAGTAGTGGTCCCGCCGCTCGTCGTGGGCGATGTCCTCGTACCCCTCGTTCGAGGCCGAACTGCCCTGTTTCTTGGCCAAGTTGGCGTTGATGACACCGTTCTCCGGTGCCTTGGGGGACAGTTCGCTGCTGACCCGGATGAGGGAGGGCAGGTTGTCGCAGACGATCAGGAAGGCTCCGTCGCGGTAGAGGACACCGCTCGCCTCCAGGCGGGTGCCGGCGCCGTCGCCGATCAGATCCTGGATCTTCGTTTCCTTGACCAGGCGCAGCTCGCGCGCCTTCTCCACCTTGGGGTCGGTCCGGGTCCCGGCCCTCCCCGGCTTCTTGGTCGCGGTCATGAGGGCAGTACCTCCGTCGCGCCTGGGAACGTCGCCCCGCTGGCTCCGTTGGGATAGGTCTTGCGCAGCTCGGCGAGCTGCTGACGTGCGTGGTCGTAACGCATGCGCGTGTAGTGGAAGATCCCGTAGGTGAACTGTGAGCCCCGGCTCAGTTCCCACTGCCGGTACCCGGCGCGGTACACCTCGTCGTTGGTGAACTGCCGTCCTGTGAAGGGCTGTCCGTGCGGGCTGGTCGACTCGCCGTACGCGGCGGACGAGACGAGCTGCCACAGACCGTCACTCCGCCCGGAGCCCTCCGAGCCGAGCAGCGCTGCGACCTGCTCGGGCCCGAACTCCGTGTCCAGGAGGTACTCCAGGTGGTCGAGGTAGTACTGGCAGAAGTCGTGGTGGCGCAGCAGATTGGTGAAGAGCGGTAGCTGTGACACCTCGTGCGGGGCGTGCGTGATCCGGCAGTAGTTGCGGGTCATCGCGGGCCAGTCGAGCAGGTCGGTGTACTGCCACTGGGTCGAGAAGAAGTCGATGCCCGAGCTGTTGTCGTAGTCCCAGGGGACGAACGTGAAGTACGGGCGGGCCATGAACCCCGTCGGGTCGCCGAGCCGGCCCGAGTTGTAGAGGTAGTAGTTCGACGGCGTGGCGAAGTAGTTGTCCCAGCTGCCCAGGAGGACATTGGCGCCGGCCCAGCGCAGGAACGCCGGCACGTTCAGGATCCGCTCGACCGCGTCGCGGAAGGCGTCGGTCGTGAACTTGGTCTGGTCGCCCGGCAGTTGCACACCGTTGATGGCGCGGATGAGAGCGGCGAGGTCGTCGTAGGTGCTGGCGGCCGGCACGTCCTCGTTCGTCTTCAGGCGGTACGTGCGGTCGTCGTCCAGGCTGCCCGCGGTGAAGTACTGCCGGCCGCTGTCGGTGCCGTCCGTGCCGGGCCGGTGCTCCAGCGTCGCGCAGCCGACGTCGCCGCAGTAGGCCTTGTAGAGGTTGCCCTCGGCGTTCTTGCCGAAGTGGTCCTTGAGGAACTTCTTGTCGACCTGCTCGATGACCGAGAACAGCCCCATGTAGCGGTCGTTGATCGAGAACGTCGCGTACGTGTGCTGGGCCGCCGGGATGCCTGCGCGCTCGAGGAGCCGCCAGGCGACGGCCTCGCGCGTCTGCGACGGGTCGTTGTACATCGCCTTGAGGTTGATCCGCTCCATGCCGTAGAGCCGGTCCTCGCTCGCGCCGACCTCGAAGTCGATTTTCCAGGAGCGCTTGGGAGCGTGTGCCGTCATATTGCCGCTGTTGACCATGGAGAACGACGGTGTCGCGAGCAGTGTGTCGTCCGCGGCGGCGCCGCTCCTCGCCAGGGTCAGCCGGGCGCCCGGCGGCGCCTCCATCACCTTGTCGGCCGTCAGGACGCCGGGCGGCCACCCGGTGACCGCGACCCGATACATGTCCTGGGCGAAGAACTCAGTTTTGCTCTCAGCGGCGTTGAGGAGTTCCTCCACGACCCGTCCGATCGCGGTGAGCTGCCCGTCCGGACCGAGACATACGAGACCGCCGTCCGCCGGGGTGCCCGGCCTGTCCCCTTGCTCGGCGAGCAGAAGGTCGTACACCGTGCCGAACTCGGCCTTCGTCCGCAGCGCGGAGTCGACCGGCCCCGCCATCGCGTTGGCCCGCTCGGCGAGGCGCCGACCCGGGCCCGGCGGCAGCGCGGACACCGCGATGATCTGGTTCTTGAACGCGTCCCGGAACGTGCCCTTGCTCATGGTCCTGTCCACGACGGCCTCCCCTTCGGTGAACCTTTCTCTCTACGCTCGGCGCCACATGACCGCCAGACCGAGAATCGGCCGGGCGCTCGTGCGGCTCGCCGGACCGAACGCCTCGTCACGGACAACGGCGCTCGCTTCCGCGCCGGCGCGAACATCGCAGTGCGGCGGACGGGTTGGTGACGGTCAGGCACCGACTGGGTCGCTCCTGTGCCGCGTGGACGACATTCTCGGCAGGCGCAGGGCCGGAGTGGAGCAGTGCGAACCTCGCTCCGAACGCTTGTCGCAGAGCTTTTCCGGTCGCACTCGCGAGGGCGTCAAATGGCGTGGACCGGTCTCTGCACATGCCGTCTACTGGTGGGGCCGATCGGGCGGTAGCACCTTTGCGGGGAGCACGGGGGAGGTCCGCACATGTCAGGGGAAGCCAAGCACCACTGGATCATCGCGTTGGACATCGAGAGTTTCAGTCCGCGCCGAGACCCCGTGCAGCGACGAATCCGGGCCGCGATGTACCGCGTTCTCGGTGGCACGATGGAGCGGGCCGGGCTCGCGGCGGCGGATGTCGTGTCCGAGGATCGCGGCGACTGCGTGCTCGTGCTCGTCCGATCGTCCGTGTCACCCGTGGTGATCGCGGGGCCGTTCGTGCGCGAGCTCGACGAAGGGCTCGGCGAATACCTGCAGGAGGCCAACGAGGATCACGCGGTCCGGCTGCGGATGGCATTGCACCAGGGTCTGGCAGCAAGCGACGAGCACGGCTGGTCGGGCGACGCGGTCAACACCACCTGCCGGATCGTCGACGCCCAGCCGCTGCGCGACGTCCTCGCCTCAGCTTCGTCGGCCCGGATGGCGTTCGCCGTGTCGGACGCGGTCCACCGCGCGG
Organism: Streptomyces sp. NPDC050264; assembly: GCF_040655895.1. Lineage (NCBI taxonomy): Bacteria > Bacillati > Actinomycetota > Actinomycetes > Kitasatosporales > Streptomycetaceae > Streptomyces > Streptomyces sp. NPDC050264. The sequence continues at coordinate 216,685 of NZ_JBFAKV010000011.1, read as the reverse complement.
TGATCAGGCATGGCCACCTCGGTCAGAGGAAGCCACACAATGCCGTTGTTTTTGTGTGAAGCCGAATCCGTATTTGAACCTCACGCGCCACGCGGTCGCTGTGGGTGGTGTGTTCGCAGCGACCGCGAAACGGGGCCGGCCGGCGCGGCTCCGTCGACCGCTCATCTTGACAGCTCACGGCGCAAGGGCTGTCGGCCCGGCGACCTATAGTCGATCTCATGAGTCGTTGGCAGGAATTGACCGGTGGGACGTCCGGTGACGAGTACGCCGCGCGCTTCGAGGCACTGGCCCGCAGTGGCACGGACGTGCACGGCGAGGCGGCGCTCTGTGCGGCTCTGGTGCCTGCCGGGGCCCGTGTGCTGGACGCGGGCTGCGGTACCGGGCGGGTCATGATCCGGCTGGCGGAGCTCGGGTACGACTGTGTGGGGATCGACCTGGACGCCTCGATGCTGGACGTGGCGCGGGCGCAGGCGCCTCAACTGCCCTTCTTTCAGGTCGATCTCGCCGAGTTCGATCCGGCCCTCGTCGGTATCGCCGCGGACTTCGATCTCGTGGTGGCCGCCGGTAACGTCCTGCCGCTGCTCACCCCCGGCACGGAGGCCACCGTGGTCAAACGCCTGGCCGCGGCCCTGCGTCCGGGCGGCCTGCTGGTCGCGGGCTTCGGCCTGGACGCCGCCCACCTGCCCGTGCCGCCCACCATCACGCTGCCGGAGTACGACGCCTGCTGCGCCGCGGCCGGCCTCACCCTCGTCGACCGCTTCGCCACGTGGGACGCCGCTCCCTACGACGACGGCGGCGGCTACGCCGTCAGCGTCCATCGCGCCTGACCCTGTCCCGGCATGCCGGGACGGCACGGGAGCTTGCGGAGCCACGGCTGCCGGATCCACGAACGCGGACGCGGACAGGATCTGTAGCGCGACTGTTGCGACCGAGTAAGCAGGAACGGTCCGCTACTTCGGTATCTTTCCGGGGACGCGCCGGGCATGCCCGGTCCCCGGCCGTGGGGTGCGCCCCGCCCCGCCGCCGAAGAAGAGGACCGGGCTGATCGTCGCCGGGGCCGTGGTCGGGTCGCTCGCCCTGCTGGCGGTCATCGGTGCCCTGCTCCCGAACACGGACAAGGGCGATGACAAATCCGGGGCCTCCGGCTCCAGCGGTGCGGGTGGAACGGGCGGGGGCGGCGCCAAGCGTCCCGATCCCGAACCCGCGAGCTACAAGGGGATCGACCTGACCGAGGACTACTACCTCAAGCTCGGCGACAGCCCGCCCAAGCCGCTCGACGGTGGCGACACCGGGGCCATGTACATGGGCGGTGACCTCTACTACTACGACGGCATGGTCACCGGGGATCAGAGACTCGGCACCGACAACGGCAAGTTGGTCCTCCTCAACAACGCGCAGAAGGGCTCCCCGCAGAGCTGCCGCACGGAGACCCGCTACACCGACCAGATCGACCTCGACCAGCTCTCGGCCGGATCGCAGATCTGCGTCCGCAGCGACGCCGGCCACATCGCGGTGGTCACCTACCGCGGCAAGTCGGGCAGCAACGACCCGAGCAGGTACGTCACTGTCGACGTGACGGTCTGGCGCAACGCCGAAGAGCCGACAGAGAGCGACTGACCCGGTCGTCGACGTGAGGCGCGACGAGGTCGACGTGTCCGCGTGAACCTCCCGGCATGCGAAGCGGCGGTTGCCGCGAAACCTGGATGCCGAGGCACACTTCCACGGCAGCCCACGGCAGAGTGAAGGCTGCCAAGAGGTCGCAGGGAGGAACGCGTGCTGGGTCTCGAGCTTGTCGTGCTGTTGGGGATCGCCGTGCTGGTCGGCTCCGCGCTGGGCGACCGGTTGCGTATCGCACCGCCCGTGGTCCTCATGGTCATGGGCGTGCTGATCGGTCTGATCCCCGCACTCAGCAAAGTGGAACTGCCCTCCGAGGTGGTGCTGCTGCTCTTCCTGCCCGCACTCCTGGCCTGGGAAAGCCTCAACACCTCCCTGCGCGAGATCCGTCGCCACCTCACCGATGTCGCTCTGGCGGCCACCCTGCTGGTCATCGCCTCGGCGGCCTCGGTGGCGTGTGTCGCGCACGCGCTCGGCATCGACTGGGGGCCTGCCTGGGCGCTGGGCGCGGCCGTCGCACCGACCGACGCGACAGCGGTCAATGTCGTGGCGCGGCTCCTGCCCCGCCGGGACATCACACTGCTGCGCGCCGAGAGCCTCCTCAACGACGGTACGGCGCTCGTCGTCTACGGCATCGCCGTCGGCGTCACCGTCGGCACGGAGCACGTCACCGTCCCGCACGTCGGGTGGCTGTTCGTGCTCGGCTACGGCGGCGGTGCGCTGATCGGCTTCGTCACGGGGACCGTCGTGCAGTGGATGCGGGTCCGGATGGCGGAGGCAGCCGCGTTGCGCGGCCAGGTACTGATGCTGCTGGCCCCGTTCTCCGCCTACCTCCTCGCCGAGGACGTCGACGCCTCGGGTGTGGTCGCCGTCGTGGTGTGCGGGCTGATGCTCAGTCAGAGCGGGCCGCGGACCGTACGCGCCGAGGTCAGGGTCCAGGCGCAGAACTTCTGGGTGGTCGCCACCTATCTCCTCAACGGCTCCCTGTTCGTTCTGATCGGCGTCGAACTCGACTTCTCGGTCCGCGCGATGGGCGACGACGAGATCCCCCGTGCCCTCGGCACCGGATTCGCGGTGGCCGGCACGCTCATCGCCGTGCGTTTCGCCTACTACTTCGGCGTCGCCGCCTTCTTCCGGATCGCCCGCCGAGGCACTGCCCGTGCGTCGGGTACGACGTACTCGCAGCGGCGCCTGACCGTGAGCGCCCTGTCCGGCTTCCGCGGGTCGATCTCCCTTGCCGCGGCCCTCGGCATCCCCTCCCACCTCGACAATGGTGAGGCTTTCCCCTCCCGTCAGCTCATCGTCTTCGTCACGGGTGTGGTGATCGTCGTGACGATGGCGCAGGCGCTGATCCTGCCGTGGGTGGTGCGCTGGGCGAAGATCCCGCACGACCGCTCCGTCGCCCGGGAGGAATGGCTCGCCGAGTCGGCCGCGTTCGAGTCGGCCCTCGCGGCCCTGCCGGAACTGGCCGCGCGCCTGGAGACGGCGCCCGCCGTGCGCGAGGCGATCCTGCGCGCCCACCAGTTGCAGGCGGACACCGTGGCGCAGCGCTGTGCGTCGATCCCGGACGACCCCGAGGAACTCGCCGCCCACCCGCAGCGCCTCACCGACGACCACGCGGCCCTCAGTCTCGCCCTCCTCGCCGAGCGCCGCACCGTGATCGTGCGCCTGCGCGACACGGGCGACATCGACGACACGGTGCTGCGCCGCCTCCAGGGCCGCCTGGACACCGAGGAACTCCATTTGCTGGGGCACGTTCCGGTGGAGTGAGGCCTCGGCGTGGCGCCCTGCACCTCGGCGAGGGCGGTGGTGTGTTCGGCACAGTTCGGAAGCGGCCCCCTTTCGGGAGCCATGTGGCCGTGCCACACGCGAAACGCCGAAGATCAGCGCCCGCGCTGCGTGCCGCTCCCGGCCTTGTGCAGCATCTGCGCCAGCAGCAGGACGCCTCCGGTCGCTGCCCCTGCCGCTCCCGCGGCCAGGAAGCCGCGAGAGGAGCGCCAGGACAGCACTGACCACCGTGACTGCGCCGAGAACAAGGACCCCGTACTCAGCCATGATCCGGTCGAGACGAGGGACAGGGAAGAACCGATCGAGCCGACCGACAGGGCACTTCCGATCGAGCCGACCGACAGGGCCGAACCGACGGACCCCACGGACAGCACGGAACCCACTGAGCCGATCGACAACACGGAGTCCTGCGACCACAACGACAGCACTGAACCAGAGGAGGGACTGTGGGCCGACCGTACCGGCAGCTTTGGCATGAGGTCATTCTGCCGCCGGACGCTCGGTTCCGGGCCCCCTCGGCGTAGGGCAGACGGCGCGTCGCACGCCCCTCGCCGTATCCGCGCGGGCCATGGCCCCGGCACCGGTGCGCACCGGCCCGGCTAGACTTCCCGGCATGGTTCGATCGTCCCGGAGTGAGGCGACCCCCGGGATGTGGCGGCGCGAGGCGGGCACCGTGGTGCGCCGGGCCGAGCCGCTCCCGGTGCAGGCGGCGGGTGCCATCCTCGCCGGGTTCCGGACAGTCCGCGCTCCCACGGAGTGGTCGCCGCACTCGCATGCCCTGCACGAGCTCGTCTGGGTGCGCGGGGGGACGCTGACGTCCCGTGTCGGGGACCGCGTCCTCACCGTGGTCGAGGGGTACGGGCTGTGGATGCCCGCCGGTGTGGTGCACGCGGGCCGGGCGACGGCGGGCGCGGAGTTCTCCGACGCCTTCTTCGCCCCTGATCGCACGCCGTTCGCGTTCGAGGAACCGAAGGCGATCGCCATGACGCCGTTGCTGGAGTCGCTGCTGACCCATCTGTCCCGTACGGATCTTGATGTGGAGGCCAGGGCGCGGGCCGAGTCGGTCGTCTTCGATGTGATCCAGCCCTCGGAGCGTCAGTTCGCGCTGCAGTTGCCGGGCGACTCCCGGATCGACGCGATCGCCGAAGCCCTGCTGGACGACCCCTCCGACTGCAGCTCGCTGGAGGAGTGGGCGCGGCGGCTGGGGACCAGCGACCGCACGATCACACGCGCCTTCCGGCAGGCGACGGGTCTCTCCTTCGCGCAGTGGCGCCAGATGCTGCGTGTGCACCGGGCGCTGCTGCTCCTCTCCGAGGGCTTCGACGTGACGACGATCTCCGAGGTGCTCGGCTACGCGCAGCCCAGCTCCTTCATCGCGGCCTTCCGGCGGGTCACGGGAACCACGCCGGGCGCGTTCCTCGACACGTCGGACAGCACATCGGGGGATGTCCGGAATTCCGTATCGCGTGACCAGAACTCCTGATTGTCGACGTGGCAACCGGAATATAACCTTCTCGGAGTTAGGTGACCCTTAGTTGGTGCTCGCCGCGAACGGCCTGTCCGTTCGTGGGGGAGCGCGCGGCCCGGCCGGTGCAGGCCGGACGGAGGGCGCCGCAGTCCTCGCCCCTCCGATTGTCCGGACGCCTTCATGTTCACAAGCCCCTTTCGGCAGGCCGGAAGGCCCGTGGTCGACCCCGCCGCCCCGGCGGCCGCACTCAACGGGCACGACCTGGTGCTGCGCTACAGCGGCAAGCCGGTCGTCCACGGTGTCTCGGTCGCTCTGGAACCCGGCCGTGCGACCGCCCTGGTGGGACCGAACGGCAGCGGGAAGTCCACGCTGCTGCGTGCCCTCTCCCGACTGCACCGGGTGGACGGCGGCCGGGTGACACTCGGCGCCCCCGACGGACAGCCCGACCGTGACGCGGCCCTGCTCAGCCCCCGTCACTTCGCGCGTGAGGTCACGCTGTTCTCCCAGTCGAGGCCCGCTCCCCAAGGGCTGACGGTCGCGGAGGTCGTCGCTTTCGGACGCCATCCCTACCGGCGCGGCTTCGCCGGACCGACCGCCGAGGACCGGACAGCCGTCGACCACGCCATGGGGGTCACCGGAGTACGGGAGATGGCCGGCCGGCAGGTCGGAGAACTCTCCGGCGGCGAGATGCAGCGTGTCTGGCTCGCGGCCTGCCTGGCCCAGGACACCGGCGTCGTGCTGCTGGACGAGCCGACCAACCACCTGGACCTGCGGTATCAGTTCGAGACGCTCGACCTGGTACGGGATCTCGTCGAGGAACACGGCATCGCGGTCGGCATCGTGCTGCACGACCTCGACCAGGCCTCCCGTGTCGCGGACACGCTCGTCCTCATGCGCGCCGGCCGCGTGTACGCGGCCGGCACACCCGCCGATGTCCTCACCGCCGAGAACATCGGCGAGGTCTACGACATCCGCGTCGACGTGGAGGTCGATCCTCGGACGGGCCGTCTCCGCATCGACCCGCTCGGACGCCACCTGTCCTGAACACGGCGGCACGCCTCCCTGAGCGCCAGATCCGCCGCTCCGAACGGCCGCCGTGCAAGCGCCACGCATCACCTACGTGTCGCCAACGCGTCACTTGAGAAAACTTGAGAAAGAGGACCCTTCATGAACCGTGCCCGTCGCCTGGCGGCGTCCGCCTCGACCGGGATCGCCCTGCTCGCCGCAACGGCCTGCGGTACGACCGACGTCGACAAGGCCACGGCCGGCAGCAGCGCCGACGCGTCCCCCGCGTCGAAGAGCTGCGCGCAGGACACCACGACCACCTCGACGAAGCCGGTCTCCTTCAAGGACGGCGTCGGCCGCCAGGTGAAGCTCGACAAGCCCGCCAAGCGGATCGCGGTCCTCGAATGGCAGCAGGTCGAAGACGCGCTGACGCTGTGCGTCACCCCCACCGCCGTCTCCGACTCCAAGGGATACACCACGTGGACCAGCGCGGAGAAGCTGCCCAAGGGCGTGACGGACATCGGTACCCGTGAGGAGCCCGACCTCGACACCCTCTACGCGGCCAAGCCCGATCTCATCGTCGTCGAGGCCTTCGACGCCAAGGACGAGACGATCAAGAAGCTGGAGAAGAGAGGCGTCCCCGTGATGGCCACGCGAGGGGCCGACCCGAAGGACCCGATCGGGAACATGAAGAAGGTCTTCAGCATGATCGGCCAGGCGACGGGACGCACCGAGCGTGCCGACCAGGTGCTCAAGGAGTTCGACCAGCACCTCGCGACGGCGAAGCAGCGGGTCACCGACGCCGACCTGCCCACGAAGGACTTCCTGTTCTTCGACGGATGGCTCGAGGGAGGCAACCTCACCGTACGTCCCTACAGCGACGGCGCCCTCTTCACCGAGCTGGGCAAGGAACTCGGCATGACCCCCGCGTGGACCAAGGACGTCAACGCGAAGCACGGTGACGGGGGCGTGGACGCCGCCTACGGCCTCGCGCAGACCGACGTCGAGGGACTCACCGCGGTGGGCGACGCCAACCTCTTCTACGCGAACGACGAGGGCGCCGGCGGGTACGTCGCGGCACTGGACAAGAACCCGATCTGGAAGAAGCTCCCCGCCGTGAAGGAAGGCCGCGCCCACGCGTTCCCGGCGCGGGTGTGGGGCGCCGGCGGCCCGCGCTCCACCGAGCAGGCGATCGACGCCTACGTCGACGTACTCGACAAGAAGTGAACACTCCACAAGCAGCGGACACGCGACAAGAAGTGGACACGGTCCGCACAGCGGCACCTGAAGGCGGACCGCTGCCGCGCGCCGAGCGTGGCGGCGGCGCCGGGGCGGCCGTCCTCGGGACCCTCCTCGTCGCGACCGTCCTGGTGGGCATGTGGCACCTGACGCAGGGGACGTCTGGCGTCGGCGTCGGCGACCTGGTGCGCCATCTCGCCGGTCAGCACGACAGCGCCGGCGGGGCGCCGGTCGGTGAGATCCTCACCGGCTCGCGCCTGCCGAGACTGTTCGCGGGCGTCGCGGTGGGCTTCGCCCTGGGCTGCGCCGGCACGCTGCTCCAGTCCGTCACCCACAACACGCTCGCCTCGCCGGACACCCTCGCGGTCACGGCCGGGTCCTACTTCACCCTCACGCTCGTCGCCGCCTTCGGCCTCTCCGTCCCGCTGTGGGCGTCGGGCGCCGTCGCCTTCGCCGGCGGCCTCGTCGCGGCGGCACTCGTGCTGCTCCTCGCGGGCCGGGCCGCCGGCACCGCGGGCACCCGCCTCATCCTCGCCGGATCGGCGACGGCGATGGCCCTGGACGCGGCGACCGGGATGCTCCTCATCCTGTTCAACCAGAACACGACCGGGCTCTTCGCCTGGGGGAGCGGCTCGCTCGCGCAGCTGAACATCGACGCGTCGATCCGCGCCGTCCCCCTCATCGTCGTGGTGCTGTGCGTGGCGCTGGCGCTGTCCCGACGCCTTGACGTGATGAACCTCGGGGACGACACCGCGTCCACCCTCGGCGTGCCCATCCGGACCACCCGCGTGACCGCCGTGCTCTGCGCGGTGCTCCTGACCAGTACGGCGGTGACCCTCGCGGGCCCGATCGGCTTCGTCGGTCTCGGCGCCCCCGTGCTGGCCCGCCTGATCGCGGGACGGGTCCGCGCGTTGCGCCGGCACCTTCTCCTGGTGCCCGCCGCCGGGCTGCTCGGCGCGCTGCTCGTCCTGCTCGCGGACGCGTCCCTGCGTGCGGTGCAGGGGGCCGACGGGGCCGCCTCCATCCCCACCGGCGTGCCGACCGCGCTGCTCGGCTCCGTCGTGATCGTGGTCCTCGCGCTGCGGCTGCGTGACACGGGTCAGCTCCGGCAACCACCGCGCGCGCGGGTCGCCGTACGCTCGCGCCGCGCCTTCCTCCTCGTCGTGTCCGGCGCGGTGGCACTGCTGGTCGCGGCGGCTCTCGTGGCGGTCCTCGCGGGGAGCCTCTGGCTGCGTACGGGGGACATCGTGCTGTGGCTCCAGGGCGCCGCCCCGGACCTGATCGGCGCCGCGCTCGACGACCGGGTGCCCCGCGTGACCGCCGCGATCCTCGCCGGCGCGGCGCTCGGACTGGCCGGCTGCGTCGTGCAGGGCTCGGTACGCAATCCGCTGGCGGAGCCGGGGGTGCTCGGCATCACGGCGGGTGCCGGACTCGGCGCGGCGGCCGTCGCCACGTCGGGTCTGTCCGGCGGACGGCCCGTGCTCGTCACGGTCGCGGTCGCCGCGGGGCTCGCCACGTTCGCGGTGATCGCCGTGCTGTCCTGGCGCGGCGGCTTCCTGCCCGACCGCTTCGTACTGATCGGCATCGGCATGGGGTACGGCCTCAGCGCCGTCACCACCTTCCTCCTGCTGCGCGCCGACCCGTACAACACGCCCCGGATCTTCACCTGGCTCTCCGGCACGACCTACGGGCGCACGTTCCGCGACGTCGTCCCGGTCGCGGTGGCGCTGGCTCTCGCCCTTCCCGTACTGCTGTTCATGCGGGGCCGGCTCGACCTGCTCGCCGTCGACGAGGACACCCCGCGCATCGTCGGTGTCAGGGTGGAACGCACCCGCATCACCGCCCTGGCGATCGCAGCGGTACTCGCGGCGCTCAGCGTCATCGCCGTCGGCGTCGTCGGGTTCGTGGGGCTCGTCGCCCCGCACCTCGCCCGTTCCCTGGTGGGGTCCCGGCACGGTCGCGCGATCCCGGTCTCGATGCTGCTCGGCGGAGTGCTGGTGTGCGTGGCGGACGCCCTCGGCCGCACGCTCGTCGCCCCCGCCCAGGTGCCGGCGGGCCTCATGATCGCCCTGGTCGGCGCACCGTACTTCGTGTGGGTGCTCCGGAAGTCCCGCGCATGACCCCGGGCGGGCCCCCGTCCCTCGTCCCCTTCGTCCCGCCAGGAGCACCAGCATGTCGCCCCACACGCCACAAAGCATCGTCGTCCCTTACGAGCCCGATGCCCTGCCGACCCAGCTGATACGGCTCGGACACCCCGAGGTGTGGGAGCGCTGGCGCGCGGTCGACCGCTCCGCCCACGCCCCGCACATCGTGGCCGTATCCGGTGACAGCGGCGAGGACTGGACCGCTGCCGCGCTCGTCACGGCACGCCCGAACACGGCCTATCTGAAGATCGTCGATGCCGTCGGCGACGTACCGGCGGCCGTAAGCGCTGTCGTCGACCACGGCCGCCGCCGAGGGCTCGCGCAGCTCAAGTGGGAAGGGTGGACGGCAAGCCCCGAGGACGCCGCTGCAGCCGGCTTCACCGCCCTGAGCCCTCCGCTCACCCAGTCGGAGGGAGCGGCCGGACCCGATGCCGGTTACGTCCGCTGGCTGTGCGACGGCGTGGTGACCGAGCCTCCGTACTACGGGCAGACCACGCACTTCACCTGCGGCGCCGTCACCGCCCTGGTCGCGCAGGCACACGCCGGGACGCTGCCATGGGAGGCGCTCGACCGGGAGGCGGAGTTGAGGCTGTGGCGCGACGCCACCAACTTCTTCGCGTGCGAGCCCGTCGGACTGGGCGTCGCCTTGCACCGAGCCTGGCCGGCTTCCCCCGTCACGGTCCACCTCGACACGGACCGGCCGGTCCTGCTCGGCCACTACCCGGAGAACGACCAGGAGTGGCGTGCCCTGCTCCAGCGCGCCTCCCGCACGGACGCGGAACGTGAGCGCGTCCCGGTCGATCCGCGCCGCCTCTCCCTGACCGCCATCCGGGACGCGATCGGCCGGCGCGAGCACGTGCTGCTCCTGCTCTCGCTCGCCGGGATGCAGGGATTCGAGGTGCCGCACTGGGTGCTCTGCCACGGCACCGTACCCGGCGCCGTCGTGATCGAGGACCCCTGGGCCAACGCGGCGACCGGGGACACCTGGGTCGACGCCCATCTCCTGCCGGTCCCCGACCCGTCGCTCGACACGATGTCGGTCATCTCGCCGGAGGACTTCCGCGGAGCCGTGACCATCGGCGATCCGCGGCGGCGGGACATGCCCGGTACCGATCCGGCCGGCGAGTAGTCCGATGGCCGCCGGCATCCCCCGGCGTCGCGCGGGACACCATGATTCGGTGTTCCGGTACTTGGAGAAGGAGCTGCAGCGATGGAGATACGTCCCACGACCGATGAGGACCTGGACGTCTTCGTCGACACGGTCCACACGGCATTCGGGCTCTTCCCGGAAACCCCGGTCGCGGGCGGCGGGCACTGGTGGTCGGCGCTCGAAATGGACCGCGGCCTGCTCGCCCTGGCAGCGGACGGGCGGCCCATGGGCACCGCCGCCGCGTACTCCTTCGAACTCACCTTGCCCGGCCGGACCCTCGTTCCGGTCACCGGGGTGAGCTCCGTCGGCGTCGTGCCCTCGCACCGGCGACGTGGCGTGCTCAGCGCGATGATGCGGCGGCAGCTCGCCGAGGTGCGGGCCCGGGGCGAATTCCTCTCCGTGCTGCTGGCCTCCGAGGCTTCGATCTACGGCAGGTTCGGTTACGGACCGGCGACCTTCACCGCCCGGCTGACGGTGCCGCGCCACCGCGCCGCCCTCGCGGTCCCGCGGGCGCGTACGGCGGCCGACGCGCAGGCGACCGGCCCGGACGGCGGGACTGTCGAGGTACTGCGGCGCGCCGAGTGCGGTGAGCTCCTCGAAGAGGTCTACGACCGGTACCGGCGTGCCCAGCCCGGCGCGCTGTCCCGGCCGCACCGCTGGTGGGCCCTGGGAGCCGGGCAGTCGCCGGTCTCGTCGGCGCCGCGCTACGTCGCCGTCCACCGGGACGCCGACGGCGCGGCGGACGGGTACGCCAGCTACTCCATCGGCGAGCCCACCACCTTGACGGTCGACGAGACCATCGCCGACGACGACGCGGTCTTCACGGCCCTGGCCCGGTTCGTCCTCGGACACGACCTGGTCTCGCAGGTCGTGTTCCGGCACGTCCCGCCCGAGCACCCGCTGCGCTGGCAACTCGCCGACCTCCGCGCCGGCGAGGTCGGTGAACAGTCCGACTGGCTGTGGGTGCGTCTCCTCGATGTTCCGCGTGCCCTGACAGCACGCGGCTGGTCCGAGGACGGTGAACTCGTCCTCGACGTCGACGACCCGTTCCTCGGGGAGCACGGCCGCCACCTGCTGACTGTCCGCGACGGCAAGGCCGACTGCGTCCCCACGGACCGGCAGCCCGACCTGTCCTTGGACGTGCGCGACCTGAGCTCGCTCTACCTGGGCGGCATCGCCCCGAGCACGCTCGTGCGCGCGGGACACATCCAGGCCCACCATCCGGGCGCCACCGCCCTCGCGGACGCGCTTTTCCGCACTGACAGCGCCCCGCACTGCCTGCACTGGTTCTGAGAGGAGGGCGGACCGGATGGGGCTCGTGTTCTGCCCTGCGGACGGCGAAGTCACCAGCCCGGATGTCTCGTGGTCGCACCACGGGTTCAACCTTTTCAGGGAGTGGCCGGCGCGGACCGAGGGTTTCGCCCTCGCCGAGATGGCCGGCTTCGCGGGACGCCGGCCCTGGAACAGCGTCACCACCACGCCGGCACCGCTCCTCGACCATCCGGACGACGGCGGCGACATCGCACCCGCTCAATGCGCGGCCATGCTGCCACGACTGGAAGCAATCGTCAGGGAGCGGTCACAAGCCGCCGGAGATCCCGCCCTCCAGCGACGTATCGATGACACTCACCAGCTGATGGACGTCATGAAGTACTGCGTGGACAAGGACATCCCGCTCGACTTCTGCTGACCTCGGTGGCGGGTTCATCGCGTGAACTGACGAGCAGTGCGCGAGGGCGGCTCCCGGGAGGCTCGAACTGCACTGCTACGGCGCGTAGTTCAGCAAGTCGCCCGCTCAGCGGGGTGTCGGCCGCAGACGCACGGGCAGAGTCAGGTGTCCGTTGCTGATCAAGGTGGGCAGGGGCCGCAACTCTGCCGCGGGGACGGCGAGTTCGATGTCGGGGAATCGGTCGAGGAGCAGGCGCAGGGCGGTGGCGACTTCGAGGCGTGCCAGGGGTGCGCCCAGGCAGAAGTGGACGCCGTGGCCGAAGGCGAGGTGGTCCTTCGTGGGGCGGGTGACATCGAAGCGGTCGGCGGTCGGGCCGTGCCAGCCGGGATGGCGGTTGGCGGCGCCGTAGGAGGCGAGGATCGCCTCGCCCCGGCTGATCACCTGCCCGTCGGGCAGGGCGACGTCGGTGAGGGCGTAACGCAGGGGCAGGTGCTTGATCGCGGGTTCGTGGCGCAGGGTCTCCTCGACGACGTCGCTCCAGTCGGCGCGGCCGGCGCGGAGGTGGCCGAGCTGTTCGGGGTCGGTGAGCAGGGCGGTGACCGCCTGGTCGATGACGTTGACGGTCGTCTCGTAGCCGGCGCTGATCATCAGGAGGAGCGTGTCGCGCAATTCGCTGTCGGTGAAGCCGCTGCCGTCGCCTTCGTCGTCGCGGGCGGCGATGAGAAGCGAGGTCATGTCGTCGGCGGGTTCGGCGCGTTTGGCCGCGATCAACTCGTCGAGGGCCTTGTACAGGGAGGCGGTGTTCGCGGCGGCCTGTTCAGCGGTGAGAGTGGTGTCGAAGACGCCGTCGACCACGGTGCGAAAGCCCTGGATCCGGCTTTCGGGGACGCCCAGGAGCCGGCCGATCACCGCGATCGGCAGGGGGTAGGCGAAGTGTTCGCGCAGGTCCACGCTCTCCCCGGCAGGACGGGATTCGAGGTCGTCGAGGAGTGCGTGGACGATGGTCTCCACGGTCGGTCGCATGTCCTGGATCCGGCGGGCGCCGAGGACCGGAGCGACCATCCGGCGCAGTCTGCGGTGGTCGCCGCCGTAGGCGGTGAACATGCTCTCCACGGCGATCCACAGCGCCAGGGGCCAGGTGGACACGGTATCGGTGAAGGCCGGCCAGTGGGCGCGGCCGTCCTTGGAGACCTGCGGGCTGGTGAGCAGTTGCTTCAGGACGGCGGGGTCGGTGACCGACCAGACGGTCAGGCCGAGGATGTCCACCCTGGCGGCCGCGCCGCGGCTGCGCAGGGCCCGGTGCTCGGCGTGGTGGTCGGAGGCTTCGGGGTCCAGGACGAGGGTCGGCTGGTCGGGCACGGAGGGCTCCTTCAACGGCTGGCGGGCAGCAGGGCGGGAGGGGGCGCGGGGTGTGGGCTCGGTGGAAGGGGCCGGGCGTCGGTGTGGTCCGACGGGCGAGCCGACGGTCTGTGTGCCGGCCTCGTGCAACTGACCGCTCAGTGCCCGTAGTTGTGACACGAGGGTGGAAGGCATGCCGTTCTTGCTCGTGTCTTGCTCGTGTCGCTGCCGGATCTCCCGGACACAGCGCCGCGGGCGGGGCGGACATCTGCCCCGCCCGCGGCGGTGGAGTGATCGAGGAGGGTCAGTCGCCGTGGCCGAGCGCGACGTCGAGGTCGCTCGGGTTGCCGCTGGGTGCCACGGTGACCGGCGTCGACACCGGCGGGTAGCCGCTGGCGATCACGGTGTACGCGGTGCCGGACAGACCGGCGAACGCGTAGGCGCCGTCGGAGCCCGTGGTGTGGACGGCGACCACATTGCCGGCCTGGTCGAGCAGGGTGACGCGGGCATCGTTCACGGGGGAGCCGTCGGTGCCCCGCACGGTGCCGGTGAGCGATGCGGCGGAGCGCAGTACGGCGTCCTGCCGCGTGGCGGTGCCGTGCGTGACGTGGGTCTGCCCCGCGTAGGGCTGGAAGCCCTCCGCGCTCGCGGTGAACGTGTAGGCGCCGGGCGGCAGTTGGGGCAGGGAGTACGCGCCGGCCGGGTCGGTGAGTGCCGTGCCGACGGTCTCGCCGCGCTCGTCGGTGGTGACGACCAGCGCGCCCGTGACGGGTGCCGAGCCGGACTCCGCCCGCACGGTGCCGAACAGGCCGCCGTCGCCGGTGAGGACGAGGTCGAAGGTGACCGGTCCGTCCGCGCGCAGGGCGAGCGTGGCGACCCGCGGGTCGCGGCCGGGGGAGGCGCCGACGAGAACGTGCCCGGCGCCGTCGCCGGACGGGGCCGACACCGCGTAGCTGCCGTCGCCGGCGGCGGTGGCGCGGCCGACCTGGGCGCCGGCGCGGTCGACCAGGGTGACGACGGCGCCCGGAAGGGGAGCGCCGTCCCCGTCGAGGACCCGGCCGTGCACGCCCGGACCGTTCACCGCCGGGGCGGTGGCGACGACTGCGGGAGCGGCCTCAGCAGCAGCGACCTCGGCGGTGTCATCGGCTTCGGCGGCCGGGGCCGCGGCGGCCTTCGGCCGTGCGTGCGCCGTCGGACGGCCCGCGCGGTACATCAGGAGCGCGATGACGAGACCGGCCGCGAAGAACGCGGCGGCCCACCAGTACGCGGTCGCGTAGCTCTCGACGGCGGCCTGGGCCCGGCTTGCCCCCGAGGCGCCGTGGTCGGCGATGTAGTTGTCGGCGGCGGTCGCGGCCATGGTGCTGAACAGCGCCGTACCGATCGAACCGCCCACCTGCTGCATGGTGTTGACGGTCGCGGCGGCGACGCCCTGGTCCTTCGGGTCGACCCCGAGGGTGGCGAGGCTCATCGCGACGGGCATCACCATGCCGATGCCGAGGCCGATGATGATCAGCGGCGGCAGCACGTGCGCGCTGTAGGTGCTGTGCACGTCCAGGCCGGTGAGCCAGACCAGACCGCCCGCGGTGAGCCCCATGCCGACCGGGACGATCGGCTTCGGGCCGAGCTTCGGGATCAGCACCATGGTGGCGAGCTGTGCCATCACCATGAGCGAGAGGATCATCGGCAGGAACGAGGCGCCCGTCTTCATCGGGCTGTAGCCGAGGACCGTCTGCAGGTAGTACGTGAGGAACAGGAAGATCCCGAACATGCCCGCGCCGGTGATGAACACGCTCAGGTACGAGGCGGCGCGGTTGCGGTCGGCGAGGACCCGCAGCGGCAGCAACGGGTGCTTCGCCCGTGACTGCCATACGAAGAAGAGCGCGAGCAGCACGACTCCCGCGGTCAGGAAGGCCCAGCAGAGCCAGTTGCTCCAGCTGTGCGTCTCGGCGTTGGAGAAGCCGAAGACGATGCCGAAGACGCCGGACGCGACCAGCAGGGTGCCCAGAAGGTCGAGCTTGGGGCGGGCGGTGGGCGCCGGCTTGCGGATGAAGATGATCGCGCCGATGACCGCGAAGGCGGCGATGACGAGGTTGACGTAGAGCGTCCAGCGCCAGTCGAGGTGCTCGGTGAGGAAGCCGCCGAGCAGCATGCCGATGGCGCCACCGGACCCGGCGATGGCGCCGAAGATGCCGAAGGCGCGGGCGCGCTCCTTGGGTTCGGTGAAGGTCGTGGTCAGCAGGGCCATCGCGGTGGGCGCGAGGACCGCGCCGAAGACACCTTGCAGGGCGCGGCCCGCGACGAGCATCGAGAAGCCGGTGGCGGCACCGGCCAGCGCGGACGAGCCGGCGAATCCCACCAGCCCGATGAGCAGTGTCGCCTTGCGTCCGAAGAGGTCGGACAGCTTGCCGCCGAGCAGCAGCAGACTGCCGAAGGCCAGGGAGTAGGCGGTGACGACCCACTGGCGGCCGTCGTCGGAGAAGCCCAGGTCCGCCTGGGCGGACGGCAGGGCGATGTTCACGATGGTGGCGTCCAGCACCACCATCAACTGGGCGAGGCCGATGACGGCCAGGACCCACCAGCGGTGGGGGACGTGGTGCGCCGCCGGGGCGCCCGGCGGCTGCGTGACCGGGGCCGGACGCTCGCGCGCGTCGAGGGTGGTGGACATGCGTGGTCCTTCGGGCTGTGGGGGTTCGGGAACCGGGTCGGGCCGGTGGGTGGTCAGGCGTCCAGGAGCCGGGGGAGGACGACGGTGTCCACGGGGCGCTGGAGGGGGTGGCCGGTGCCGGCCGCGGGCCGTATGCGGCGGGAGGCCGCGAGCAGGCTCGGCGCGGTCGGTCTCGCCGCGGTGCGCGGCCCGCGTGCGAGCCGGGGCCGCGGTGTCCAGCGGGTGAGGGGTTCGGGAAGCCCCATACGTTCCTTGCCTGACGGTGGTGATGGTGGTGGCAGTGGTGCGTGGGTTCGCTCGCGGTGGTCGTCCGCGACTGAGCGAACCGAAACGGTTTCGTACCGCTAAACGCTACGCCCATCGATCATCGAAACGCAAACGTTTCGTTGTGCGTCGCGCTCATCCCGGCCGCGCCCGGCAGGATGGGTCACCTGGCTCCGTCCCGAGCTCCGACGCCAGACCCCCGACCGTGCACTGAACAAGAGGACCGCATCCCATGCCCGACACCCCCGATGCCCCCGTCATCCTGTGCAACGAGCCGGGATCCTTCGCCCGGAGCGTGCTCGCCGAACGGCATCCGGCACTGATCCGGAAGGTCCGCGACGCCTTTCCCTACGGCCCCGAACAGCGCGCCGCGCTCGACGCGCTCCTGAAGCAGGGCACGGAGGGCGAGATCGAGCCGCTCGGCGCGGACGCGCACGATGGCGAGCAGTGGGCGCGGTGGGGGCGGGAGTACTTCGGGCGTTCGTGGTTCGACGTGCCGTTCCTGTGGGCGGAGAGCTACTTCTACCGCCAACTCCTCGAGTCCGTCGGCTACTTCAGGCCCGGGCCCTGGCAGGGGATCGACCCGTTCCGCCCGTTCAAGCAGGCCGAACTGCACACCGCGGAGGCGACGGCGGAGCTGCGGGCTCTCGACCGGCTCGCGACGAAGTCCGTCGACGTACAGGCGCAGGCACTCCTGCACGGCTCCCTCTGGGGCAACCGCGCCGATCTCGGCTTCCGCATCGCTTCCGGCGGCGACCCGGACACCGCGGCGGACACGCCGCTCGTCGCCGACGACTCGCGGTCGCTCCGGTCGCTGCTGGCCACGGGTTCTTCGGCGACCGTCTGCGTGGTCGCGGACAACGCCGGACGCGAACTCGTCCCCGACCTCCTCCTGATCGACCACCTGCTGCGCCACAGCGGCGTCGAGCGGGTCGTTCTGCACGTCAAGCCGTACCCGTACTACGTCTCCGACGCCACCACCGCCGATGTCGTCGACTGCCTGCGCCATCTGCGCCGGGCCGAGGGCGCCGCGCGCACGGTGGGCGAGCGTCTGTGGGAGGACATGGCGCAGGGGCGGATCGCGGTCCGCGCGCACGCCTTCTCCTGCGCGCCGCTGCCGTACGCGGACATGCCCGACGACCTGCGCGGCGACTTCGCGCAGGCCTCGGTGACCGTCATGAAGGGTGATCTGAACTACCGGCGCCTGGTGGGCGACCGATTGTGGCCCGCCACCACTCCGTTCGCCGAGCCCACCGCGTATTTCCCCGGCCCGGTGGCCGCGTTGCGCACCTTGAAGTCCGACGTACTGGTCGGTCTCGACGCGTCGACGGAGTCGGCTCTGGACGCCGCCCACGACCGGCGGTGGCGTACGGACGGCACGCACGCGCTGATCCAGATGCGGCCATGAACGTGCGCCGCTGATCAGGTCAGGTCACGTTTCCAGCGACGCACCGCTCGCCAGACACTCCCGCGGCGAACTGAGCGCTGCGGACGCCGCGTCGGGATCGTCGGACGCTGCCTCCAACTGCGCGTCGCCTACGGCTGCATGCTCGAATACCGCATCGCCCACGACCACCTCGATTCGCGCATCACCACCATCTACGGAGGCACCACGGAGATCATGAAGGAGATCGTCGCGCGCGACCTGGGTCCGTAGGCACAGGTCCGCCCCCGGTCGTTGTGTTGTTCACCTGCCCTCCGGACGGCATTGGGGATACCCTGGCCAGCTCGTAACTCCGGGGGTGCGGGAGGGGGTTGGGCAACATGGGGGACAGGGGCGGTTCAGCGGAGGATGTGGACGAGGGGCGGCGGCTGTCCGTCCTCGATCTGGTGGGACTCGCGGCGGGCGGCGTCGTGGGATCGGGCTGGCTGCTCGCGGCCGGGCAGGCGCACTGGGCGGCAGGCCGGGACGCCGTGTGGGCGTGGGTGATCGGCGGCGCCCTGATGCTGCTGATCGCCGCCGTCATGGTCGAGCTGGGTATCGCCGCGCCCAAGACCGGCGGCCTGATCTTCCTGCCGCTGCAGGCCGCCGGGCCGCTCGTGGCCACCGTCGTGGCCGCCGCCCTGTGGATCGTCTACGCGGTGAACCCGGCGAGCGAGGCCGCCGCCATGGTGCGCGGCCTCGCCCACTGGTTCCCGTCACTGCTGCGCAGCGGGCGGGCCGGCGCGGAGGTCGGCGGCCTGTCCCCGCAAGGCATGGAACGCGCCTACGACCTGTCGGTCACCGGCGCCCTCTTCGCCGTCGTTCTGATGGCGGTGATCGTCGGGTTCAATCTGCTGCCGGCCCGACGGCTGATCCGGCTGAACCTGTTCATCACCGTGGTCAAGGTGCTCGTCCCGCTGCTCATCATCGGCTGTCTCGCCCTGGCCGCGACCAGCACCGTCCGCGGCTGCGCCCCCGACCACGTCTGGTACCTCAGCGCCCAGTCGGGAAGCGTCCGGCATCTGCGCTCGGAGGCCGGACACTTCTCGCCCCTGTACGTGGTGCTCGGCGGCGGCATCATCTACGCGTACATCGGCTTCCAGGCCCCCTTGGACTTCGCGGGCAACGTCAAGCGGCGCGGCATGGGTGAGGCTGCCCGCCTGCGCTGGGCCGTCTACGGCACGCTCGTCGGCGCCGTCGCCCTGTACACGGCGCTGCAGTACGTGTTCTCCCGGCACTGCGGATCGCTCACCGCCGACATGCTGCAGTCGCCGTACGCCCAGTTCGCCACGGCCGCGTCCATGACATGGCTGGCCTGGCTGATCCGCCTGAACGCCGTGCTGTCCCCGATGGGCTCCGGCATCGTGTTCACCCACGCCCTGACCCGCGAGGTCGCCGCCCTCAGCCGCGCCCACCTCACCCATCGCGGACTGCAGACGGCGCGCCGGGCCTCGTTCCGCTTCCGGGGCGGGGAGATCGACGCGTACTGGATGATCCTCATCGTCAACCTCGTCATAGGGCTCGCCGCGCTCGCCGTCGTCCGCGGCAACTGGGAGGAACTCGTCGCCCTCAACAGCGTGCCGATCATGGTGGTCTACGCCATGCCGGGCGTGGTGCTCGTGGCGCTGCCCGGCGCCGACGTGAACGGTGTCCGCAGGGTGGTGCGGTGGTCCCTGGCGTACTGCGCGTTCGTGGCGATCGCCGTGGTGCTCCACGAGGCGGGGTGGGCCGACGTATGGCGGGGCATGGCGGCGGTCGGCATCGGCTCGGCGCTCCTGCTCGCACTGCCCTGGCTGGCCGTGCGCGACCTGCCGTACGTCGGGCGGCTGCTGCGCCACTACGACGCCCGCGAGCATCTCTCGCGTCTCGCCCGGCGGGGCGATCCCGCGGTGGCGCCGCTGTTCTTGCTGGTCGGCCACCTGGGTGTGCTGCTGGCCTGCACGGCGCTCCATGAACTGTTCGGAGACGGCATCGCGTCGGCCACGCGGTCCGGCTCCGTGCTGTCGGCCGTCGTGGTCTTCCCGCTGCTCGTACGGGCGGCCCGCCGCTACATGGACCAGGTGAGACCCACGCTGCCCACCGGACGCGGCGCGGCGAGCGCGCGCCCCCGGATCAGCGCAAGGACTTGACGATCCAGTCGGCCGCCTCGCGCCGGTCGGCCGAACGGAGGGCGTCGACCGCCTCGTCGCGGTGCCGCACGTCCGACCAGCGCCCCACGGTGGCCCGCAACAGCAGCTCCGCGTCGGGGAGCGGGATCGCCAGGATGCCGTTCACCACGACGAGCACGTCGCGCGGCTGCACCAACTGCTCGTTCTCCAGGAACCGTTCGAGGAGCGTCCAGGCCTCCTTCTCCAGGCCGACCATGTGCAACTGCCCCGCGACGTCGGCGACGAGCACCGCGTCGACCGTCAACTCCGGTGACGGATCGGACAGTTCACGGCACGCGGCGTCCACCGACTCGACATGCCTGCTCTGCCGCAGCACGCGCAGGCAGTCCACGAACCACTGCTGGTCGCCGAACGGATTCATCACGGTGACGGCCAGTTGCCGCCCCACCTCGTGCGCGGCGCGGGTGCGCTCGCGGCTGCGCTTGATCCGGTTCAGCAGTTCGGCGAGCTCGCTGCCGGATCGGCCGCGCACCTGTACGGCGGCGATATGGCACAGCAGCGCCGCGCAGGTGTCGTCGCCGCTCTCCTCCTCGTTCAGCCAGTCGCACAGCTGGGCGAGGACGTCGAGGGAGCGAGGCGCCCCGTCGGCGCCGACGGGGACGGTCACGATGTCGGTCAGCAGATCGCGCGTGGTCGTCGTCAGGACCGGGTCCCGGTGCCACAGCGATATCAGCTTGGCCAGCCCCTGGACATCCGTGTGCCCGGCGGCGTGGTGGCGCAGCAGCGCGCACTTGGCGGGGGAGTCCTCCTCGCGGGTCAGCAGGGCGCAGAGTTTGACCACGTCACGCGGTTGCGCGGTGCGGCCGATGTGGGCGGCCAGCGCGTCGTGCCCGGAGCCGCGCCGGGCGATCAGCCGGGCGATCAACTGCCGTGCGTGGTCCACCTGCCGGGCGTCCGGCGCGCTCAGCTGCGTCTGCGCCCACGTCTCCAGGATCTGCCCGTGCGGGCTGAGGTGCAGGAACGCCCCCGCGAGGTCGGCTATCTCCTCGCCCTGTTCCTCCGTGCCGCCGGGCCCGTCGGTGGCGACGGCGCGCAGCGTCAGCTCCAGCAGCCGGTCGGCCTGCCGAGGGCACTTCTCGTCGAGCAGCGCGGTGTGCAGCAGCACCTTGTCCAGGTTGGTGCGGCCCGAGCCGGGGCCGGCGAACACCGCCACCGTGCGGTCCGCGAGTTCGGAGTACTGCTCGTAGACGACCCGTACGAAGACCGCCACGTCGAACGCCGTGCGCTGGCAGGCGACGTCGTGCACGAGGCTCGCGGTGATCGGCGCGTTCGGGCGTCCGGTCTCGCGCACCTGTTGCAGCATGGCCAGTTCGGCGGCCTCGCTGACGGGGCGCGACAAAGCGGCGGTAGCCATGATCATGACGGCGTCCCGGGCATCGAACCCGTCCGACAGGTCCACCAGTTCGTCGACGCTGCGGCGCAGCGCGAAGGCGTGGAGCGCGCGCATCGCCATGGCCTCGCTGCGCGTGGACCGCATCTGGTCGAGGATCCGGGCGAACTGCGGCCCGTCGACCTGGGTGACCCACGCGTAGTCGTCCGTGAGCAGTTTGGCCACGTCCGGCTGGAACAGCAGATGGGTGCGGCGCCCGCCCGGGGCGCCGTCCCCGCCGCTCATCCGCCGCCCAGCAGCGCGGGCTCGATCTCACCCCAGTAGCGGACGAAGTCCACGGGGTTCGACAGCAGCGCCGCGGCGCCGCGCTCGACCCGGCTCGCCAGGTCGCGGCTCTGCTCGTCACCGGACTTGAGGCGGACCACCACGCGGCCCGCGAGGGCCGGCTCCCGCATCAGGCGGCGCAGCTTGCGCTCGCCGTACAGCCTGAGTTCGCGCACCCAGTCGTCCTCGGTCTGCGGCTCACGCCCTGGCGTGCGGCGGCCCTTGGCGTGATTGGTGAACAGCGATGCCGCCTCGGAGGCGTCGTTGAGCAGCATCCGGGGCGCGTCGTGGACCCCGCAGGCCTGCATGCCCTCGTCTATGCCGGCGCGCAGGGCGCCGAGCGTGAGGTCGTCGTCGTGCTCGGACATGCCCTCGCCGAGCACGTTCAGCAGATGTCCGCTGAAGGGGGTGCAGCCGTCGAGCGGGCCCGGCAGGTTGGCGCAGGCGTCGGCCGACGCGTTGTGCACGTGGCCGCCGACCGCGGTGAAGACGCAGGTTCCGTCGGAGCGGGTGCCCAGGATGCCGGGGAGCGGGGACTCCGGGCCGAGGTGGGGCAGCAGGTTCGAGTAACAGCAGTCCGTGATGAGGACCTTCAGGCCGGCCTTGCTCTGCCGCATCGCCCGGTACACGTACCAGGAGGACAGCCAGGTCCACGGCTCGTTGACGCGCGAGGAGCCGACGGCGAAGTGGACCTGTCCTCCGGGGACGTCCTTCCAGTACGCGCCGTGGCCGACATACACCACGAGCAGCGTGTCATCGGGTCCCTCGCCGGCCGATGCCGCGTCCTGCAGCGCGCGCATCACGCCGTCCGCGGAGCGCGCCGCGTCACCGGAGAGGATCACCGAGCGGGCCGCGTCGCCCCACCGCGGATCCCGCGCGAGGGTGTCCCCGTAGGCGCGGGCGCTCCTCTCGATCGTCGGATAACCGCTCATCCCGGAGTGCTCGTCGTAGGTCCCGACGCCTATCACCAGTGCCCGTGAGGCCACGTCCGTCAGCTCCCCTCGGGCGTGGCGGGGCCGTCGCCGTCGGCGGCGATCGGGGGCGGGGACGGCGGCGGTGGCGGGACGACGACGATGGTGACCGGCGGCGGATCGAGCCTGCGCCCACGCCAGTTGTCGATCGCGCGCTGAGCCGCGGCCTGCACCAGGGTGCTGGTGGCGCTGCTGAGCACCGCGATCAGCAGCGCCTCGCTCAGGCCTCCGTCGAGCGTTCCCCCGTCCTCGTCCGACGCGTCCAGCCGCCACTCGAGTCCGGTCTCCCGCCCCAGGTCGGTGAGGAGTTCCTCGGGCTCGTCGAGCCCGACGGGGCCCTCGACCCTCACGGAGATCGTCGCTGTCATGCCGTCCGTTCCTCCCCCGCGGCGGTCTGAACTCCTTTGTAGTCTGCCAGCCGGTCCGGCCCGGCGCGAGAGGGAGCCGATCTCCGTTACAGGCTCATGACACACATGAACTCCCCTTTCGCAGCCGTGTCTTGGCGGACATGGCTGCGCGGGCATGACGTGGCGTAGCCGGGCGAGGTGTCCCCGGTTCGCGGTGCCGCCGGCAGGTGAACCGACTAGGCTATGCCGGTTGTTTGATCCCAGGACCGGACAACCTCGGGCAAACCGGGGGTGGAACGGCGAACTCCCGGGGGTCCCCGGCCCTCGACGATAGGACCCGATGGACGCCACGCGCGCCAACGCTGAACTCGGCCTGCTGGAAGCCGAGTTGAGCGAACCCTTGGGGGAGCCCGCTCTCTTCGCCGCGGGGTGCGCGGCGCAGCCGCGCACCCTCATGGACATTCTCGACGCGACGGTGCGGTCGCACGCCGACGAGCCCGCCCTCGACGACGGCACCCGACAACTGACGTACCGGGCGCTGGCCGCGGAGGTGGAACAGCTACGGCGCGGGCTCGACGCCGCCGGAGTCGGCCGGGGCGACCGCGTCGGAGTCCGCGCGCCGAGTGGCACCAACGAGTTGTACATCGCGATCCTCGCCGTCCTCGCCGCCGGTGCCGCCTACGTTCCGGTCGACGCGGAGGACCCGGACGAGCGCGCCGACCTCGTCTTCGGCGAGGCGGAGGTCCGTACCGTCATCGGCGCCGGACACGGGTTCACCGTCGACAAGCCCGCCGACGTCCCCGCCGGACGGCCCGGGCCCGAGGACGACGCGTGGATCATCTTCACCTCCGGCTCGACCGGCAGGCCCAAGGGCGTCGCGGTCAGCAACCGCAGTGCCGCCGCGTTCGTGGACGCCGAGGCGAAGCTGTTCCTGACCGAGGAGCCGATCGGCCCCGGCGACCGCGTGATGGCCGGGCTGTCCGTCGCGTTCGACGCCTCGTGCGAGGAGATGTGGCTGGCCTGGCGGCACGGCGCCTGCCTGGTGCCGGTGCCGCGCGCGCAGGTGCGCAGCGGCGCCGACCTCGGGCCGTGGCTGGTCGAGCAGGAGATCACCGTGGTCTCCACCGTGCCGACCCTCGCCGCACTGTGGGAGCCCGAGGCACTGGGCGACGTACGCCTGCTGATCTTCGGTGGCGAGGCCTGTCCGCCGGAGCTCGCCCAGCGCCTGGTCACCGAGGGCCGCGAGGTGTGGAACACCTACGGCCCCACCGAGGCCACCGTCGTCGCGTGCGCCGCGCTGATGACAGGGGAGGAGCCCATCCGGATCGGACTGCCGCTGGACGGCTGGGAGTTGGCCGTCGTCGACGAGGCCGGCCGCCCCGTGCCGATGGGCGCGAGCGGCCAGCTCGTCATCGGCGGCGCGGGACTCGCCCGCTACCTCGACCCCGAGAAGGACGCCGAGAAGTACGCGCCCCTGGAGTCGATGGGCTGGCAGCGCGCCTATCGCAGCGGCGACCTCGTCAAGGCGGACCCCGCAGGCCTGATCTTCCTCGGCCGCGCCGACGAGCAGATCAAGCTCGGCGGCCGCCGCATCGAACTCGGCGAGGTCGACGCCGCCCTCCAGGCACTGCCCGGCGTCGCGGGCGCGGCCGCCGCCGTGCGCACGGCACGCGGCGGCAACCAGCTCCTCGTCGGCTACCTCGTCACCCAGGACAGCTTCGACCGCGCCGCCGCCGTCGGCCGACTGCGTGCCGAACTGCCCGCCGCACTCGTGCCGTTGCTGGTCCCCGTCGAGGAGCTGCCCACCCGCACCTCCGGCAAGGTCGACCGCAACGCGTTGCCCTGGCCGCTGCCCGACCTCGACACCGGCGCCGCGGCCGAGCAGCTGTACGGCACCGAGGCCTGGCTCGCCGAACAGTGGAGCGAGACCCTCGGCGCCTCCGTGACCGACGCGTCCGACGACTTCTTCGCGATCGGCGGCAGCAGCCTCGCCGCCGCCCGGCTCACCACCCGGCTGCGCACCCGCTATCCGCGCGCCGCCGTCATCGACATCTACGACCGGCCCATCCTGCGCAAGCTCGCCCGGCGGCTGGAAAAGTCCGTGCGGGACGACGGCGCGGCCCGGTCCGTCGCCCCCGTTCCCGTACGCGCCCAGGCGGCCCAACTAGCCCTCCTGTTACCGCTGTTCACCCTTGTCGGGCTGCGCTGGACCGTCGCGCTCGCCGCGCTCGGCAATGTCCTGCACCACTTCGGCGCCCACCCGTGGATCCCGACCGCCTCCTGGTGGCCGATCGCCGTCGGCGCCCTCGTCCTGTACAGCCCGCCCGGCCGTCTGGGCATCGCGGCGGGCGGCGCCCGGCTGCTCCTGCGCGGTGTCGCGCCCGGCAGCCATCCGCGCGGCGGCTCCGTCCACCTGCGCCTGTGGACCGCGGAACGCCTCGCCGAGTACAGCGGCGCGACCTCCCTGACCGGCTCCTGGCTGGAGCGGTACGCCCGCGCCCTCGGCGCCAGGGTCGGCCCCGACGTCGATCTGCACTCGCTGCCCCCGGTCACCGGTCTGCTCAGGCTCGGCCGCGGCTGCTCCGTCGGCACCGAGGTGGACCTGTCCGGGCACTGGCTGGACGGCGACCGCCTGGAGATCGGCGCCGTCAGGGTCGGCGCGGGAGCCGTGGTCGGCACGCGCAGCGTCCTGTTCCCGGGCGCCCGGGTCGGCAAGCGCGCCGAGGTCGCGCCCGGCTCGGCCGTGCGGGGGCAGATCCCGACCGGTCAGCGCTGGGCGGGAGCGCCCGCGCTCAAGCTGGGCAAGGCCAGGCGCGACTGGCCGAAGGAGCGACCGCCGCGCGCGGTGCACTGGCGTGCGATGTACGGCGCGACGGGCACGGCACTCAGCCTCCTCCCGGTCGCGGCCGCGGTACCCGCGCTCTTCGTGGCACGCGCCTTCGTGCCCGCCGATGCCGCACTCGGCGGGGCCGTACGCGGCGCACTGCTCGCGCTTGTCCCCGCGACCCTGGCCTTCGGCCTCGCCCACGCCGCGCTGATCCTCGTCGGCGTACGGCTGCTCGGCCTCGGCCTGCACACCGGCACCCACCCCACCCACAGCCGGGTCGGCTGGCAGGCCTGGACCGTCACCCAGCTCATGGACCTCTCCCGGCAGGTCCTCTTCCCGCTGTACGCCGCCCTCGTCACCCCACTCTGGATGCGACTGCTCGGCATGCGCGTCGGACGCGGCGCCGAAGTGTCCACCGTGCTCGCGCTGCCCGGCCTGACCACCGTCGGCGAAGGCGCCTTCCTCGCCGACGACACGCTGACCGCCCCGTACGAACTCGGCGGCGGCTGGGTCCTCATCGGCCGCGCGGAGATCGGCCGGCGCGCCTTCCTCGGCAACTCCGGCATGACCGGGCCCGGCCGCCGCGTGCCCGACGACGCGCTGATCGGCGTACTCTCGGCCACCCCGAAGAAGGCCAGGAAGGGCAGCTCCTACCTGGGGCTTCCGCCGGTCGAACTGCCCCGCCCGGCGGCCGCCCACGACGACAGCCGCACCTATGCGCCGCCCACCCGCCTGAAGTGGGCCCGCGCCCTGGTCGAGCTCTGCCGGATCGTCCCGGTGCTCTGCTCGGCGGTGCTCGTGATCCTCACGGCCGCGCTGCTCGCCGCGGCCGCGGAGCACGGGTGGTGGCTGGCGGCACTGCTGTCCGGGGCGGTGCTGCTGGGCGCCGGGGTGCTCGGCTGCCTCGCCGCCCTCGTCGCCAAATGGCTGCTCGTCGGCCGGCACCGCGCCGCAGAGCACCCGCTGTGGTGCGGCTTCGTCTGGCGCAACGAACTCGCCGACACCTTCGTCGAGACGGTCGCCGTGCCCTGGCTCGTCGGCGCCGTCCCCGGCACCCCGCTCCTGAACCTGTGGCTGCGCGGGCTCGGCGCCCGCGTCGGCCGGGGCGTGTGGTGCGAGAGCTACTGGCTGCCGGAGACCGATCTGGTCACTCTCGAACCCGCGGTGAGCGTGAACCGGGGCTGTGTACTGCAGACACACCTCTTCCATGATCGGATCCTGCGGACGGATACTGTGGTTCTCCGTGAGGGTGCCACCGTGGGCCCGGGCGGGATCGTGCTGCCCGGCAGCGAGATCGGAGCCCGTTCGACCCTGGGCCCCGCGTCCCTCGTGATGGCAGGCGAGTCGGTACCGGCGGACACCCGCTGGCTGGGCAACCCGATCGAGGCCTGGCGCCCCTGAGGCGGCGGGCCGCCACCGGACGACAACACGGCGGCACGTCGTACGAGTTCAGGGCAGGGAGCGGACCAGGCGTGAGCGGGCAGCAGAAGACGGCACCGGACCCCTACTTCCCGGGCAACGGTGACTCCCGCTTCCGGGTACACCGTTACGAGCTGGACCTCGACTACCGGCCGGGCCCCAACCGGCTGGAAGGATCGGCCCGGCTCAGCGCGATCGCGGGCCGGGCCCCGCTGGCCGAGTTCCAGCTGAACCTCGGCGACTTCCGGATCAACCGCATCCGCGTCGACGGCCGTGCCCCGCACTACACGCTGCGCGGCGGCAAGCTGCGGGTCCGCCCGGCGAAGACGCTGCCCGCCGGGTCCGCGTTCACCGTAGAGGTCCACTACTCGGGCAACCCGAGACCGGTCAACAGCCCCTGGGGCGGCATCGGTTGGGAGGAGCTGACCGACGGTGCGCTGGTCGCCAGCCAGCCGGTGGGGGCGCCGTCCTGGTTCCCGTGCAACGACCGGCCCGCCGACAAGGCCTCGTACCAGATCGCGGTCACCGCACCCTCGGCGTACCAGGTGGTGATGGGCGGACGGCTGCTGACGCGCACCACCAGAGCCTCCACCACCACATGGCTCTACGAACAGGCCGCGCCCACCTCCAGCTATCTGGTCGGGCTGTCCGTCGGCAGGTACCAGACGGTGCTGCTCGGCGACCCGGGGCTCAGGGGGGTGCCGCAGACCGGGCACTTCCCTGCCCATCTGCTCTCCGACTTCTCCCGGGACTTCGCGCGCCAGCCGCAGATGATGACGCTCTTCGAGGAACTCTTCGGGCCCTACCCCTTCGGCGAGTACGGCGTCGTCGTGGCCGACGAGGAGATCGACGTGCCCGTCGAGGCACAGGGCCTGTCGGTCTTCGGCGTCAACCACGTGGACGGGGCGCGTGGTTCGGAGCACCTGGTCGCGCACGAACTCGCCCACCAATGGTTCGGCAACAGCGTCACCGTCGCCGACTGGCGGCACATCTGGCTCAACGAGGGCCTCGCCAAGTACGCGGAATGGCTCTGGTCGGAACGCTCGGGCGCGCGCAGTGCCCAGGAACTGGCCGTGAGCGCACACCGCCTGCTCGCCACGCAGCCCCAGGACCTCAAACTGGCCGACCCCGGCCGCAAGTGGATGTTCGACGACCGGCTCTACGAACGCGGCGCTCTCGCCGTGCACGCGGTGCGACGCGCGCTCGGCGACGCGGCGTTCTTCCGGATGCTGCGCGAGTGGGCCGTCGTCCACCGGCACGGCGTGGTCGGCACGCAGATGTTCACCGCGCACGTGGAGAGGTTCGCGACCGGACCCGCGGACGAGCTGGACGAGCTGTTCGGCACGTGGTTGTACGGGACGCTGCTGCCCCCGCTCAGCTCGCCGTCCCCGCGCTGATGGCCGTCGCGGTCTCCGGGTGGTCCCAGGTAGAGGCGCGAGGCGGTGGGGTACGCGTCGCTTCCGTGCAGTGCTGACGGGCGTCGCACCATTGTGCGGCCCCGCAACTGCCTTCAGGATGCAGGCATGTCCGAGCCCACGGCAGCATCCGCCACAGCGTCCGGTTCTTCGTCGCCGTCCGTTCTCGCCGCCCTGGTGGCCGGGCTGCGGGGCGGGTCGATCGAAGTCGTCGATCTCACCGCGCCCTTGTCGTCCACCACGCCGGTGCTCCGACTGCCTGCCGAATTCGGGCAGACCGCCGAGTTCGCACTGGAGGAGATCAGCCGGTACGACGACCGGGGGCCCGCCTGGTACTGGAACAACTTCCGTTCCGGTGAGCACACCGGCACGCACTTCGACGCGCCCAACCACTGGGTCACCGGCAAGGACCTCGGGGACGTCGCCTCGGTGCCCGCCCGCCGGCTGGTGGCTCCCGCGGTGGTGCTCGACTTCACCGAGGAGGCCGCCAAGGACCCCGATCTCCTCATCGAGGTGGAGCACGTCCAGGCGTGGCAGGACCGGCACGGCGCGCTGCCCGATGGTGGGTGGCTCCTGGTGCGGACCGGGTGGAGCACCAGATCGCACACCCAGGAGTTGTTCCTCAACGCCGATGAGAACGGGCCGCACACGCCGGGCCTCTCCGCCGAGTGCGCCCGCTGGGTGGCCGAGGAGACGCCGGTGGCCGGGCTCGGCGTGGAGACGGTGGGTACCGACGCGGGCCGGGCGCACTCGTTCGAGCCGGCGTTCCCCTGTCACTCGTACCTGATGGGCAGCGGCAAGTACGGCCTGACGCAGCTGCAGAACCTGGCGGAACTGCCGCCGACCGGGGCCGTCGTGATCGCGGGGCCGCTGCCCATCGTCTCGGGCTCCGGGGCACCGGCGCGGGTCCTCGCCCTCGTCGAACGGGCGGGAGGGGCGTCGTGAAGGTCGCCGAGGCGGTCGGGCGGGCCCTGGTCGCGGCCGGGGTCGGACAGGTCTTCGGAGTGGTCGGCTCCGGCAACTTCCACGTCACCAACGCGATGGTGGCGGCGGGCGCGCGGTTCGTCGCGACGCGCCACGAAGGCGGCGCCGCCACCATGGCCGACGCGTACGCCAGGGTGCGGGGCACCGTGGCGGCGGTCAGTGTGCACCAGGGGTGCGGGCTCACGAACGCGCTCACCGGGATCGGCGAGGCGGCCAAGAGCCGTACGCCGCTCATAGTGGTCGCCGCGGAGGCGTCGCAGCCCGGCTCCAACTTCCGTGTCGACCAAGAGGGGCTGGCGCGGGCACTCGGCGCCGGGAGCGCCCGCGTGACATCCGCGGCGGACGCCGTCGCGCAGACGTACGCCGCCGTGCGCACAGCCGTCCAGGAGCGCCGCACCGTCGTGCTCAACCTGCCGCTCGATGTGCAGGCGCGGGAGTCTCCCGATCCGGACCGGGCGCTGGCCGCCGTCGTCCCGCCGCCTCCGCGCTCCGCCGTCGAGCCGGCCGAGGCGGACGTCGCGGCGCTCGCCGAGCTGCTCGCTCGGGCCGAGCGCCCGGTCCTCCTGGCCGGACGCGGCGCGCGCGGCCCCGGCTGCCGTCAGGCGCTGGAAGCGCTCGCCGAGAGCTGCGGTGCGCTCCTCGCGACCTCGGCGGTGGCCCACGGTCTGTTCCAGGGCAACCCCTGGTCGCTCGACGTGTCGGGCGGCTTCTCGTCACCGCTCGCGGCCGAACTGCTCCAGGGCGCCGATGTGGTCGTGGCCTGGGGCTGTTCGCTGACCATGTGGACGACGCGGCACGGCCGGCTCATCGGCCCGGACACGACCCTGGTCCAGGTCGACGACGACCCCGCGGCGCTCGGCACGCACCGCCCCGTGCACCTCGGGGTCACCGGCGACGTGCTCCTGACGGCGGACAGGACGCGCACCGCGCTCGGGGGGCGTGGCGGCCGCGGCCACCGCACGCCCGACACCGCCGCCGCCCTCGCCGCACGACTGCGGTGGCGCGACATCCCGTACGAGGACGAGGGCACCCGCGAGCGCATCGACCCGCGCACGCTCAGCATCGCCCTCGACGACATCCTCCCCGCCCAGCGCGTGATCGGCGTCGACTCCGGCAACTTCATGGGCCACCCGACGATGTACCTGTCCGTCCCCGACGAGCAGGGCCTCTGTTTCACGCAGGCCTTCCAGTCCATCGGCCTCGGCCTCGCCACCACGATCGGAGCGGCCCTGGCCCGCCCGGACCGCCTCGCGGTGGCCGCGCTCGGCGACGGCGGGACGCTGATGAGCGCCGTCGAACTCGACACGGTGCGACGGCTCGGGCTCCCCATGGTCATCGTCGTCTACAACGACGACGCGTACGGAGCGGAGGTGCACCACTTCGGCCCGGACGGATTCCCGCTCGGCACGGTCGAGTTCCCGCCCACCGACATCGCCGCCGTCGCACGCGGCTACGGCTTCGAGGCGGTCACCGTCCGGACGCCGGACGACCTGAAGCCCGTACGGGACTGGGTCGAGGGCGCGCGGACCGCGCCGCTGCTCGTGGATGCCAAGGTGGTGCGGGAGCGCGGGTCGTGGTGGCTGGAGGAGGCGTTCCGCGGACACTGAACCATGCCGCCCCCACGCTCGGCATGTCGGTCAGCCGGACCAGGGAGTCCCGTACTTGTCGGCCATCGCGCGCGCCTCCTCCTCGGTGAGGACGCGGGCCGGCAGGCCGCCGAGCGCGAGGAGCAGCGCTGCCGTCTCCTCCAGTTCGACGGCCGCCTCCATGGCGGCCGCGAGGGACGGTCCGGACACCACCGGGCCGTGGTTCTGCAGCAGCGCGGCCCGGAAGGGGAACGGCAACTGCTCCAGATCCGCGGCCTGTTGGACGTCTCCGGGCGGTGCGTAGGGGAGCAGGGGAGTCTGCCCCACGCGCATCACGAAGTACGGCGTCAGCGGCGGGAGTGCGCTGCGCTCCGACCAGGCGGGGCGGCAGGAGAACGCGGCTGCGTGGCGGGAGTGCAGGTGGATCACGGCGCGGGTGGCGGGGTCGCGCCGGTAGAACGCGGTGTGCAGGGGGAACTCCTTGGACGGGCGGGGGCCGTCCAGGTGGGTGCCGTCCAGGCCGAGGACGGTGAGACGGCCGGCGTCTATCGCGGCGAGGTCCGCCCCGGTGGGGGTGATCAGAACATGGTCGTCCTCGCGGATGCTGAGGTTGCCGGAGGAGCCGGGGCTCAGCCCCAGGGACGCGAGGTGGGCACCGGCGGCCGCGAGGTCGTGGCGGGCGGCGCTCATGCGAGCTCGTCCCAGGCCGAGGTGAAGATGGACGTGCCGCCGAAGTTGCCGGACTTCAGGGCCAGATCGATGCCCTCCGCACTTCCGCCCACTCCTGGCTGCGTGCGGGCCCAGGCGACGCCGGGGGCGATCTGCGCGCCGATGCCGAGCGTCCGGGCGCCGAGGGCGGTGACCACGGCGCCGGAGGTTTCGCCGCCGGCGACCAGCAGGCGGCGCGCGCCCGCCCCGACCAGCCCGACGGCGTAGTCGGCGAGGGCCCGCTCGATCAGTTCGGCCGCGGGGACGGAGCCCTCGGGCGTGTCGTGCTCCAGATCGTCGAGCGAGCCGACGGCGTAGACGAGCGGCGGCAGCGTCGGGTCGGTCCGCCAGCAGGCGCGGGCGAAGCCGACCAGCTCGGCGACGGCGGCCGCGGGGTCGGCCCGCAGCGCCGCGAGGTCCAGTTGGCGGTGCGGCAGCCGCTCCCGCGCGTGAGCGACCTGGGCGCGGGTGGCGGCCGAGGCGCTGCCGGCGAGGACGGCGCCGAAGTCACCGGGCCGGGAGGCCGCTGCGGCCCGCGCGGCCCCCTCGTGCGGCCCGGTCAGTCCGAGGGCGAGCCCCGCCGCGCCGGTGACCAGGCGCATCGACGAGGTCGCGGCGGAGATGGTGCGAAGGTCCTGGTCCTCGGTGGCGTCGACGACGGTGAGCGCGTCGGCGAACCCGGGTGCGGAGAGGGCCTCGCGCAGCGCGTGCACGCCGGCCCGCACCGTGTCCAGGCCGATGGTGCGCACCGGGCGCCGGGTCTGCGGTGCCAGCAGACGCACGAGGTGGGAGTCGCGCATCGGGGTCAGGGGATGGTCGCGCATGGGGCTCTCGTCGAGCAGGTCGTCGTGGACGAACAGCCGCGCCTTGTACACGGTGCGTCCGGTGGCCGGAAAGGCCGGGACGACCACGGTCGCGTTCTCGCCGAGGGCGTCCAGAAGGGCGTCCGTGACCGGGCCGATGTTGCCCCGGGGCGTGGAGTCGAAGGTGGAGCAGTACTTGAAGTAGAAGCTCCGGCACCCCGCGTCGGTCAGGGCGCGGAGGGCGGCCAGCGACGCCTCGACGGCCTCCGCGGGCGGCGTGGTGCGTGACTTGAGCGCGACGACGACGGCGTCGGCCCCGCGCACCTCCCGCGCGGCGGGCCCGTCGCCTGCCAGGTCCTCGGCGCCGACGGCCACCACCGTCCGGAACCCGCGGGCGACGAGCATCGTGGCGAGATCGGTGGCACCGGTGAAGTCGTCGGCGATGGCTCCGAGGAGTGGCATCGGACCTCCCTCTGTTCGTTGACGTTCATGGAACTTCGCTGGCGAGGTGACAGCGGGTGAGCGCCGAGCACCTTGCTCTGTGAAGTTATGTTAACAAGCTTTACTCGTATGGGAATGCCTGATACATGTTGTTAATCGGCGGAGTGTTTCCAGCCATGACGCTCCAGTCATTGCGCTCATCGAGGAGGGCCCATGAACCTGCACCACTTGTTCGCCACAGCCGACGTGGGGGCCGTGCGCTACGCACTGTCCGGCGCCGGCGGCGGATTCGCCCGGACCCTCCTTGCCCAGACCCTGCGCATCCCGGCGCTGGAGCCGACCGCGCTGTGCGACCGGGACCTGCCGCGACTGCGCGCGATGCTCGGCGAACTCGGTTACGACAGCGACCGGTTGGCGGACTGCGCGAACGCCGCGGAGGTCGAGCGCGCCGCACGGGACGGGCGCATCGCCCTGGTCGCCGACGGCGGACTGCTCGGCGCGGCCGGCTGGGACATCCTCGTCGAGGCGACCGGCAGCCCCGTGCACGGGTACGCCATGGCCAGGGAGGCCCTCCTCGCGGGGCGGCACGTGGCCATGGTCAGCAAGGAGGTCGACTCGGTCGCCGGTCTGCACCTGGCCGAGCTCGCCGCACGGTCCGGCCTCGTCTACACGACCGCCGACGGCGACCAGCCCGCCAACCTGATCGGCCTGGTGACCTGGGCCGAACTGCTCGGCCTCGACATCGTGGCGATCGGCAAGTCCAGCGAGTACGACCTCGTCCTCGATCCGGAGCGGGGGACCGTCACCCAGCTGGACACCACCGTCGAGGCACCGGGGCTCGACGCGCTGCTCGACCTCGGCGACGACGTGCCCGAGACCCTGGCGGCCCGGGCCCGTACCGTGTCCGCGCTGCCCGTCGGCGCGACCGCCGACTACTGCGAGATGGCCGTCGTCGCCACCAACACGGGCTTCGAGCCCGACACCGAGCTGCTGCACTACCCCGTGGCCCGCATCGCCGAACTCGCCGACATCTACCGGCCGCGCGAGGACGGCGGAGTCCTGCACAGGACCGGCGCGGTCGACGTGTTCAGCGCGCTGCGCCTGCCGGGCGAGGCCTCGTTCGCCGGCGGCGTCTTCGTCGTCGTGCGCACCGGCGACCCGGAGACCTGGGAGACCCTGCGCGGCAAGGGACACGTCGTCAGCCGCGACGGCAAGTACGCGGCCGTCTATCTCCCCTACCACCTGATGGGGGTGGAGACGCCCGTCTCCCTGCTCTCGGCGGTGCTGCACAAGCGCCCCTCCGGAGGCGCCGACCCCCGCGGACACGCCGTCCTCGCGGGCCGTGCCCGGCACGATCTGCCCGCCGGAACCGTCCTCGACATGGGCGGCCACCACCACGACGTCACCGGCGTCCAGGCCGTGCTGTTGCGCGACGAGGACACCCCCGCCGACATCGCGCCGCTCTACCTCGCCGCACACACGACACTCGCGCGCCCGGTCGCCGCGGGTGAACTGATCCGCCTCGGCGATCTCGCCGACGCCGACGACGAACTCCGCCACGCCTGGACCACCGGCCGCGCCGCCCGTCCCGCCGCCACGACCGCCGCGGCGGTGCGCTCGTGAGCACCGACATCCAGCACCTGCTGCTCGGCGCCGCGGCCGTCGTCGTGCTCGTCGTGCTGATCACCAAGTTCAAGATCCACCCGTTCCTCGCCCTGACCGTGTCCGCCCTGGGCCTCGGCCTCGCCGCCGGAATCGCGCCCGGCGCGACCGTCGAACACTTCCAGGACGGTTTCGGGGACGCCCTCGCCAGCAGCGGCCCGACCATCGGCCTCGGCACGCTCCTCGGCGGCATCCTGCTCGGCTCGGGCGGCGCGGACCGCATCGCGACGGTCTTCATCGGCGCCCGCCCCGTCAAGTGGATCCCCACCGCGATCACCGCGGCCGCGCTGCTCATCGGCATGCCGCACCTGTTCGACGTCAGCTTCGTCATGCTCGTGCCGCTGGTCTACGCCGTCGCCAAGCGCACCGGCTCCCACCTGCTCTACGTCGGCCTGCCGATGGCCGCGGGCCTGTACGTCTCGCACGGCCTGCTGCCCCCGCACCCCTCGCCGACCCTCGCCGTCTCCGCGTACGACGCCAACACCGGCCTGACGATCATGTACGGCCTCATCATCGGCATCCCGCTGGCGATCATCACCGGCCCCCTGCTGACGAAGTTCGCCTCCCGGTGGTTCGGCCCCGCGCCCGACCTCGACCGGGGACCCGTGCCCCAGGCCGACTTCGCCCCCGACAGCCAGCGCAAGCCCGTCTCCTTCGCGCTCGCGCTCATCACGGTGCTCCTGCCGCCCGGCCTCATGCTCATCGGCACGCTGGGCACGTCCAACACCGCCAAGGGCACACTGCCCTACGCGTTCTTCGAGGCCTGCGACTCCTCGGTGCTGTCCCTCCTCGCGGCCGTCGTGTTCGCCTTCTTCGCACTCGGCGTCCGCTCCGGATTCGGGCTCCCGCAGCTCCAGAAGATGGCGGGCAAGGGGCTCGGCCCGGTCGGTGCGATCGTGCTCATCCTCGGCGCGGGCGGCGGCCTCAAGGCGATGCTCACCGCGACCGGCATAGACAAGATCATCTCCGATTACGCCGTCGACTGGTCGGTACCGCCCCTGCTCCTGGCCTGGGTCGTCGCGGCGCTGCTGCGGATCTGCCTCGGCTCCGCGACCGTCGCCACCGCGGCGGCGACCGGCATCGTCGCCCCGCTGCTCACCGCTTACCCCGGGGTCTCCCCGGAGCTGATGGTCCTCGCCACCGCGTCCGGCGCCGTGATGCTCTCGCACGTCAACGACTCCGGGTTCTGGCTCTTCAAGGAGTACTTCCAGCTCTCCGTCTCCCAGACGTTCCGCACCTGGACGCTGATGCTGTCCCTGCAGTCGCTGCTGAGCCTCGGCGGAGTCCTGTTGCTCAGCACGTTCGTCGGCGGCTGAGAGCCTGCCCGACGAGCCGGGGCCGGGGCCGGGGCCGGGGCCGGGGTCGGTGCCGGGGCCGGCCCGGGGCCGGAAAAGAAGATCATCGGCTACCGTCGCGTACGAAAGAGACGTCGCGTACGAAAGTGAGAGGAGAGCGACGATGACCGCTCAGGAGCCCCTGCCGCTCATCCCGGACCAGCGGCGCGAGCAACTCCTGCGGCACCTGCGCAGAGAAGGCGTGCTGAGCGTTCAGCAGATCACCCAGCTCTTCGGCGTCTCCCACATGACCGTCCGCCGGGACATCGCCGAGCTGGAGCGGCAGGGCCTGGTCTTCTCGGTCCCCGGCGGCGTCCGGATCGCCAGTCACGTGAGCACCGAGCCCAGCTTCCAGGACAAGTCCGCCGTCGACCGGCCGGAGAAGCAGGCCATGGCCGCGCAGGCCGCCGAACTGGTCCAGGAGGGGATGACCGTCTATCTCGACGCGGGCA
The DNA here is from genome assembly GCF_040655895.1 of Streptomyces sp. NPDC050264. NCBI lineage: Bacteria > Bacillati > Actinomycetota > Actinomycetes > Kitasatosporales > Streptomycetaceae > Streptomyces > Streptomyces sp. NPDC050264. Next base: position 180,147 of record NZ_JBFAKV010000011.1, on the reverse strand, counting down.
CCACCCTCCTCGCGATGGTCCCGGCGCTCGCCCGCCTGAACTCCCTGACGGTGGTGACCAACGACTTCACCACCGTCGACCGGCTGATGACCGCGCCGCACCTGGACCTCGTGCACATCGGCGGCCAGGTCGACGTCGCCAACCGCTCCAGCGTGGGCCGGCTGGCCGCCGCGACGCTGCGCCAACTCGCCCTGGACATCGCCTTCATCAGCACCAGCTCCTGGGATCTGCTGCGCGGGGTGACGACGCCGTCGGAACCCAAGGTCGAGGTCAAGCAGGCGGCCATGGAATCGGCGGGCAGCTCGGTCCTCGTCGCGGGTTCCGCCAAGTTCGGCACGTTCGGCAAGTACCGGGTCGCTCCGCTGCCGGCGTTCGACACGGTCATCACGGACGCGGCCCTGACCGAGGCCGCCGCGGAGGGGGTCCGCGCGGGCGGAGCCGAACTGTGCGTGGCGCGTTCGTGAGCTCCGGTTCCTGGCCGGCGGGGCTCGCGAGCGGAGCCTGGGCGGTGGGGCCGTCGATGTCCCCCGAGCCAACAGGCCCTGGCCGACCGGCAGTTCCGCGGGACACGGCTCGCCCGAGTCGGCGGAGCGGCTGACCTTTTCCCAGGCTGTCGCCTCGGCCTGTTCGCGGCCCGAGTGGTCCAGGGCCATCTCCACCGCGTTCACACCGAGCAGGAGGTGGCTCGGGACCCGGCCGCGCCGGACGGCGCGCGCGAGGTGGTGATCCTGGACGCGGCGCGAGCGCTCGGGCGGCGGCGCGGCATCCGGGACGTCACCCTCACCGACATCGCCGCGGAAGTGGGCGTGCACAAGTCGGCCCTGCCGCGGTACTTCGAGACGAGGGAGCAGATCTTCCTGCGCCTCACGGCGGAGGGCCGGCGGCAGTGGTCCGCCGAGCTGCGCGGCGATCTCGGACGGAGGGAGCGGGCCGCTCCCGCGGAGATCGCCGCGGTCGTCGCCGCCACGCCGGCGGCGCGGCCCCTGTTCCGTGACCCGCCGGCGCAGGCGCCCATGAACCTGGAACGCAACGTGTCGGCCGACTCGGTGCTCGAGTTCAAGCTGGTGACGCTCGAGGAGATCGGGCTCATCGACGGCGAGCTGCGGCGGCTGCCGGGTCTGAGCGAGACGCGGACCGTCGACATGATCGCCACCGCGACCGGCATGGCCGGGGCCCTGTGGCAGACGGCCACTTTCGGCCCGCGCCTGCGGGAGCCCTATGAGAGCGACCCGCGGCTCGGCCATGCCGTCGTCGAGGTGGAGCCCCGGCCGCGACGCAGAGTCAGCAGGAGCCGTCCGACACCTTCAGGCCCTTGCCCGCGCCCGCCGTCCGGCCGACGATGTCCGGCACGCACTCCGCCTTGTCGAGCGTGTAGGCGTACGGGATCGAGACGGTGGTGGTGGACTTCGGGTCGGGCCCGGCCGGGTTGTTCTCGTCGCCGGGCGCGGACCAGGTCACGTTGTCGAAGATGTTGCCGCTGACCTGCCAGTAGCCGACGGCGTCGGTGTAGAAGGTGCCCAGGACGTCCTTGGAGTCCTTGAAGTAGTTGTTGTCCACCTTGGCCTTGGCGCCGGCGCGGGAGTTGATGCCGGACTCGTTCAGGCTCGCGTACGAGTTGTTGTAGATGTGGGCCGTGCCGCCGCGCAGCAGGGGCGCGCGCGAGTCGAGGTTCTCGTACAGGTTGTGGTGGAACGAGACGAAGCCGTTCGACAGGTCGCTCTCGCTGGAGCCGATCAGGCCGCCGCGGCCCGAGTTGCGCAGCGTGCTGTACGAGAGGGTCACGTACTGGGTGTTGTTCTTCATGTCGAAGAGGCCGTCGTAGCCCTCGGACTCGCCGCCGGACGCCAGCAGGGAGACGTGGTCCACCCAGACGTTGCGGACGTTCTTCTCCATCCCGATGGCGTCGCCGCCGTTGGAGGTGGGGGAGCCGGACTTCTTGACGTTCTTGACCGTCACGTTCTGGATGACGATGTTGCTCGACTCGCGGATGTGGATGCCCAGTTGGTCGAAGACGGCGCCGCTGCCGACGCCGACGATCGTGACGTTGCTGATCTGCTTCAGCTCGATCACGTCGGCCGCGGTGTTGCAGCTGTCGCCGGAGACCTTGCTGGTGTTGCCGTGGTTGATCGTGCCCTCGACCTGGATGGTGATCGGGGTGGAGTCGGCGGCGCGGTTGCACAGGGCCTGGTGGATCTGGGTGCCCGTGGTGGCGCGTACGGTCGTCCCGCCCGCGCCGCCCGTCGTCCCGCCGTTCTGGCTCGCGTAGCCGGTGGCACCGGCTGCGGCCGCGGAGGCCTGCGGCATCGACAACGCCATGCCCAGCCCGCCGGCGAGGGCGGCCGCGGCCAGCGTCGCGGCGAGCCGCGGCGCCATGGGCCGTTTCCTGCTGCTCGTCCTGCTTGCCCTGCTCGTCCTGCTCATCCTGGAGTCCCCAATTCGTCGTCGCGTAGCGGCAGTTGCGGGTGCAGCCTCTAGTGGTCGCGGCGACGCGATGGGTTGCCGGGTCAGGGATTCACGCGAGAACCTTCGCGACGAGCGCGGCGACGTTCGCCACGGTCCGCTCGATCTTCTCCTCGGTCGTGAGCGTCTCGTGCAGCCGTGCGCCGATGCCCGCGTCCTTCTTGCCGCGCACATACAGCGAGCAGGCGAGATCGCTGCAGATGTACGCCCCCACCGAGTTGCCCTGCTTCCCGGCTTTGCCCGCCTTCGGCGCGACCATCAGGGAGACGCCGCCGGTGTGTGTGGTGACGCACATCGAGCACATGCTGCGCCGCGTCTGCCACGACGCGGCGTGCGCGGAGCGCAGCGCGACCCCCTGAAGGCGGCCGTCGATCTCGGTCACGAGGTAGGCGCGGTCGGGGGCTCCCGGGTCGCGCCAGCCGAAGAAGTCCAGGTCGTCCCAGGGGCGCTCGGCCAGATCGTGCGGGACGTGCATGCGCTTCGCCTCGCCCTTGGTGCAGTTCACGAATGCGGAACGGATCTCCCGCTCGGTCAGTGGCTTCATAACAGCGAGGCTAATTTGCCTAAAGGTTTTAGGCAAATGCATAATGAGTGAGGGTTGGAGGTCGAGGGTTGAGGGTCGAAAGGAAGGACAGACGGTCATGGTGCGCGTGGGACTGAATGCGGAGCGGCTGGCGAGGGCGGGCGCGGAGCTGGCCGATGAGGTGGGCTTCGAGCACGTCACCGTCTCGGCGCTCGCCCGGCGGTTCGAGGTCAAGGTCGCGAGCCTGTACTCGCATGTGAAGAACTCGCACGACCTCAAGACCCGGATCGCGCTGATCGCGCTGGAGGAGCTCGCCGACCGGGCCGCCGAGGCGCTGGCCGGACGGGCCGGCAAGGACGCCCTGACCGCTCTGGCGAACGTCTACCGGGACTACGCACGCGAACACCCCGGCCGCTACGCCGCGGCCCAGTTCCGCCTCGACCCCGAGGCGGCCGCCGCCAGCGCGGGACCCCGGCACGCCCAGATGACCCGGGCCCTGCTGCGCGGCTACGACCTGACCGAGCCGGACCAGACGCACGCCGTCCGGCTCCTCGGCAGCGTCTTCCACGGCTACGTGAGCCTGGAGATGGGCGGCGGGTTCAGCCACAGCGCGCCGGATTCGGACGTGACGTGGGCGCGCACGCTGGACGCGCTCGACGCCCTGCTGCGGAACTGGCCCGAACAGAACACGTAACGCAGCACCTGGTCAGCACCATTCATCACTTGATCAACGGTTGAGGTCATGAACACTGAGTCGAACGCCGAGCGGGACACCGATTCACACGCCGATACGCACACCGAGTCGCACACTCCGCACCACTGGATCACCACACCGCTCACCGCCGGTTTGCTGCGCGGTGTGCTCGACATCGAACGCACCGAACTCGGGCTGCTGCCGCACCGCCTGCCGGCCTGGGCCCGCGCCCAGAACACCGACGGGCAGCTGGCCATGGTCGAGTCCCAGCCCTCCGGCGTACGGCTCGCGTTCCGCACCCGCGCGACCGCCGTCGAGCTGGACACGTTGCCGAGCAAGCGCGCATACGTAGGTGTGCCGGCCAGGCCGGACGGGACGTACGACCTTCTTGTGGGCGGACAGCTCGTCGCGCAGGGGAGCGTGCCCGGTGGCCACACCCTGACCATCGACATGGCCACCGGGACCTCCGAGCGGACACCCGGCGAACCCGGAACCGTGCGCTTCAGCGGCCTCTCCGACGTCATGAAGGACATCGAGATCTGGCTCCCGCACGACGAGACCACCGAACTCCTCGCCCTGCGCACCGATGCCCCCGTCGAGCCCGCCGCCGACCGCGGCCGCCCGGTGTGGCTGCACCACGGCAGCTCCATCAGCCACGGCTCCGACGCCGCGAGCCCCTCGACCATCTGGCCCGCACGTGCCGCGTCGCTGGCCGACGCCGACCTGATCAACCTGGGGTTCGGCGGCAGCGCCATGCTGGACCCCTTCACCGCGCGGACGATGCGGGACACCCCGGCCGACTTGATCAGCGTCAAGATCGGAATCAACCTCGTCAACTACGACGCGATGCGGATGCGCGCCTTCACCCCGGCCGTGCACGGCTTCCTCGACACCATCCGCGAGGGGCACCCGACGACGCCGCTCCTGGTCGTCTCACCGATCCTGTGCCCGATCCATGAGGACACCCCCGGCCCCGCGGCTCCCGATCTCGAGACGCTCGCCGACGGGCAGCTCAAGTTCAGGGCCATGGGCGATCCGGCGGAACGCGCTTACGGAAAGCTGACGTTGAGCGTGATCCGCGAGGAGCTGGCCCGGATCGTGCGGCAGCGCGCCGCCGACGACCCGCATGTGCACTACCTCGACGGCCGCGAACTCTACGGCGAGGCCGACCTCGGCGAACTGCCGTTGCCCGACGACATCCACCCCGACGCGGCCGCCCACCGGCGCATCGGCGAACGCTTCGCGGAGCTGGCGTTCGCGGCGGGCGGGCCGTTCGCGAAGCGCTGATCCGGGGGCGCCGAAGGGGCGCTGAGCGGGCGGGTTAGCATATGAGCGCCGCCTAGCTCGAAAGAGATGCACGTGACTGTCAATGACGACTCGTTCACCAATTGGAAGCACCGCGAGGAGACCGCGGAGTCGATGATCCCGATCATCGGGAAGCTGCACCGGGAGCGGGATGTCAACGTCCTGTTGCACAGCCGCTCCTTGGTGAACAAGTCGGTGGTCAGCATTCTCAAGACCCACCGGTTCGCCCGGCAGATAGCCGGCGCCGAGCTCTCGGTCACCGAGACGATGCCGTTCCTGCGCGCCCTGAGCACGCTCGACCTGGGGCCCTCCCAGATCGACATCGGCATGCTCGCCGCGACATACCGGAGCGACGAACGCGGCCTCGGCGTCGAGGAGTTCACCGCCGAGGCCGTCGCCGGTGCCATGGGTGCCGGGAAGGTCCAGCGCGGCGCCGGGCGCGATGTCGTCCTCTACGGCTTCGGCCGCATCGGCCGCCTCGTCGCCCGCCTGCTCATCGAGAAGGCCGGCTCCGGCAACGGCCTGCGACTGCGCGCCGTCGTCGTCCGCGGCGGCGGTGACCAGGATCTCGTGAAGCGGGCCTCGCTGCTGCGCCGCGACTCCATCCACGGCCAGTTCCAGGGCACGATCACCGTCGACGAGGCGAACAGCACCATCGTCGCCAACGGCAACGCCATCAAGGTGATCCACGCGAACGACCCGTCCGAGATCGACTACACCGCGTACGGCATCAACGACGCCATCCTGATCGACAACACCGGCAAGTGGCGCGACCGCGAGGGCCTGTCCCAGCACCTGCGCCCGGGCGTCGACAAGGTCGTCCTGACCGCCCCCGGCAAGGGCGACGTGCCGAACATCGTGCACGGCGTCAACCACGACACGATCAAGCCGGACGAGCGGATCCTGTCCTGCGCGTCCTGCACCACGAACGCGATCGTGCCCCCGCTGAAGGCGATGGCCGACGAGTACGGGGTGCTGCGCGGGCACGTCGAGACCGTCCACTCGTTCACCAACGACCAGAACCTGCTGGACAATTACCACGCGGCCGACCGTCGTGGCCGCTCCGCGCCGCTCAACATGGTCATCACCGAGACCGGTGCCGCCTCGGCCGTCGCCAAGGCGCTGCCCGATCTGAAGGCGCCGATCACCGGCAGCTCGATCCGGGTACCGGTCCCGGACGTCTCCATCGCGATCCTCAGCCTGCGCCTCGGCCGCGAGACCACCCGCGAGGAGGTCCTCGATCACCTCCGCGACGTGTCGCTGACCTCGCCGCTCAAGCGGCAGATCGACTTCATCACCGCGCCCGACGCCGTCTCCAGCGACTTCATCGGCTCGCGCCACGCCTCGATCGTCGACGCGGGCGCCACCAAGGTCGACGGTGACAACGCGATCCTCTACCTCTGGTACGACAACGAGTTCGGCTACTCGTGCCAGGTGATCCGCGTCGTCCAGCACGTCTCAGGGGTGGAGTACCCGACCTTCCCGGTCCCGGCCCCGGTGGCCTGACCCGGAACTCCGGCACGTCGCGGTCCGCCCCCGAAGGACGAAGGGGGGCGGACCGTGGGCTTGACCTGGTGATCCTTCACGGCGCAGGATGAGGACATGTTCTCGCATCGCGCCCACGCTTTCGGATCGGCCACCGCGCCGGACCGATGTGGTTGTGCGCGCAGCGGCTTGTAGCGGACCTCCGGTCCCTCGTCGCCCATGTCTCCGTACGTTCCGTAGGCCTCCCCGTCGACCGTCGATGGCCGCGCACGTGCGGACCATCCTCGCGTTCCTCACCACCGCGTGCCCTTCGGAGAGTGCCCATGTCCGTGACGGAAATCTCGCCCTCGATCCCGCCCTCGACCACCCCGCTGCGCCCCGCCCTGATCCCCGCCGACGGCCTCTACGAGGGGCGGCGACTGCTGCGGCGCACCCCGGACGGGTGGCAGGAGCGCCCGTACGAACTGTTCGAGGTCGTGCCGCAGGCGGCCACCATCGGTGCCGAGGTCCGCGGCATCGACCTCGCCCGGCCGCTCTCCGACGCGCTCCGTGAGGAGCTGAACCGCGCGCTCCTGGAGTGGAAGGTCCTGTTCTTCCGCGGCCAGCACCTGACCAGCGAGAGCCAGCGCGCGTTCGCCCGCAACTGGGGGGAGCTGGAGACCAACCCGTTGCTGGAGCGCGGCGACAGCGACGAGGTCGTGCGGTTCGACAAGAGCGCGTCGTCCACGCCGTCCTTCGAGAACGTGTGGCACACCGACGTCACCTTCCGCGAACGCCCCGCCATGGGTGCCGTGTTGCAGCTGCGCGACGTCCCGCCGTTCGGCGGCGACACCATGTGGGCCGACATGGCGGCGGCGTACGACAACCTGCCGCGCGAGGTACGGGTCCGCATCGACGACGCCGTCGCCGAGCACGACTTCCTGCCCGGTTTCCGGCGGTTCTACGGCCCTGAGCGGCTGGCCCGCTGGCAGGACGCGTTCCCGCCCGTGACCCACCCGGTCGTGCGCCGGCACCCCGAGACGGGGCGGCGGATGCTGTTCGTCAACACCTCGTTCACGACCCGGATCGTCGGCCTGGAGCGGGCCGAGAGCGACCGGCTGCTGCGGCTGCTCTTCCAGCAGGCGCACGTGCCGGAGTTCCAGGTGCGGTTCCGCTGGCAGGCCGGCGACGTCGCGTTCTGGGACAACCGGGCCACGCAGCACTACGCGGTGGCCGACTACGGCGACGCCCGGAGGGTCGCCGAGCGCGTCGCGATCGCGGGGGACCGGCCCTACTGAGCCGGCCGACGGCGCCACGCAGGAGGGCCCCCGCCTTGTGGGCGGGGGCCCTTCCCCGCATGTGCCGTCTCAGGCCACGGCGGCGATCGACCGCCCCGCCCACTCCGGCGCCTCTTCCGTGAGCTCGCGGAACCGCGCACGGATCTCGTCCGGGAACTCGGCTGCCCGGCCCGCTTGTTGATCGACGTGAATGGCCAGCAGCTCCGTCGTCGCCACCGGTGCCGCGTCCGGGGCTGGCTCGGCGGATTCGTCCGTGACCACGTACATCTCGTGCGTGAAGCGTGCTTTCTTCGCGGCGGCCCCCAACACCCGTGTGCGGATGGCCAGATGGGCCCGCTCGGGCACGTCGCGCAGATAGCGGATGTGCGACTCGACCGTGTAGAGGGAACAGCCGGTCGACTCGCGGTAGCCGGAGTGCAGGCCCGTCTCGATCATCAGGGCGTCCGTGGCGTGGCCGAAGGCCAGCACGTAAAAGGCCTCGCTCATATGGCCGTTGTAGTCGATCCACTCGGGGCGGACCGTGCGGTGCAGCAGGGGGATCGGAGTCGTGTCGCTCATCGCGGGTCCGCCTTCCGGTCGAGGCGGCCCGTCGCGCGCAGGACGTCGATGACGCCCCGGTCGCGTGCGGCCACCAGGTCGGCGATGGTGCGGCCGTCCGCCGCCTCGTCGCACCCGGCGACCACCGCGTCGTACAACTCCCGGTCGAGCTCGGGTGCTTCGAGGCGGGTCCAGGGTGACTTCAGGGACGGGCCGAAGTGGTCCAGCATGTGCGCCATGCCGCCCTCGCCGCCCGCCAGCGCGAACGTCAGCATCGGGCCCATGACCGCCCAGCGCAGGCCGGGCCCCTCGGTGATCGAGGCGTCGATGTCCTGGACGGTGGCCTCTCCGTTGGCGACCATGTGCAACGCCTCGCGCCACAGGGCCTCTTGGAGACGGTTCGCGATGAAGCCGGGCACCTCGCGGTCCATGGTGATGACCGACTTGCCCGCCGCCTCGTAGAAGCGGGAGGCCCACGCCACGGCCGCGCCGTCGGTGCGTTCACCGCCGACGACCTCGACCAGCGGGATCAGGTACGGCGGGTTGAAGGGATGCCCGACGACCAGGCGGGACGGATCGGCGGCCGTCGTCTGCATGTCCGTCATCGGGTAGCCGGACGTCGACGAGGCGATGACGACGCCGGGCGGCGTGGCCGCGTCCAGGCGGCTCAGCAGGTCGCGCTTGAGGTCGAGCTTCTCGGGCGCGCTCTCCTGTACGAACTCGGCTCCTGCGACGGCGAGTTCGAGCGTTGGCGCCACGGTCAGGCGGTCGCGGGAAGCGCCCTCGGCGAGGCCCAGCTGGGTGAGTGCGGGCCACGCCGCGTCGACCAGGCGGCGCAGCTTCGGCTCGGCGTCGGGCGCCGGGTCCCAGGCCGTCACGTCGTAACCGCGGGCCAGGAAATGGGCGACCCAGCCGCCGCCGATGACACCGGCACCGACACAGGCGACGCGCTGTACGTTCTCAGGGGGAGTGGGGGAGGTCATCAGCGGTCCGCCTTCCTGAGGCCGAGCAGTTCGCGGGCTTCGTCCGGGGTCGCGACGCGCGCGCCGATCGACTCGGTGATGGTCACGGCCCGCTCGACGAGCTGCGCGTTCGTCACCTTGTTGCCCTTGCCGAGGTAGAGGTTGTCCTCCAGGCCCACGCGGACGTGCCCGCCCAGCAGGATCGACTGCGCCACCCACGGCATCTGCATCCGGCCGAGCGAGAAACTCGCCCAACGGGCCCCGTCGGGAAGCATGTTGACCATTGACTGGAGCACCCCCGGGTCGGCCGGAGCGCCCCACGGGACGCCCATGCACAGCTGGAAGACGGTCGGGTCGTCGAGCAGTCCCTCGGCGAGGAGCTGCTTGGCGAACCACAGCTGCCCCGTGTCGAAGATCTCCAACTCGGGCCGCACGCCCAGCTCTTGGATGCGCCGGGCGCCCGCGCGGAGCATGTCGGGGGTGGAGACGTAGAGGTTCGAGCCGTCGCCGAAGTTGAGGGAGCCGCAGTCGAGCGTGCAGATGTCGGGGAGCAGGTCCTCGACGTGCGGGAGGCGTTCGAGGCCACTGACCAGGTCGGTGCCGGGGAGGTGGGTGAGCGGGTCGTCCGGGTCGATGACGAGGTCACCGCCCATGCCGGCGGTGAGGTTGATGACGACGTCGGTGCCGGTTTCCTTGATGCGTTCGACGACCTCGCGGTACAGCTTCGGGTCGCGGGACGGGTCGCCGGTCTCCGGGTCGCGTACGTGGATGTGGACGACGGCCGCGCCGGCCCCGGCGGCCTGGACCGCGCTCTGGGCTATCTGTTCGGGGGTGACCGGGACGTGGGGGCTCTTGCGGACGGTGTCACCTGCGCCGGTCAGGGCGCAGGTGATGATGACGTTCTCGGTGACGGGCATGTGGGGGCCTCCCAAATTCGGCCCCTCCGGCGATCGAGGAGCGGGGTCCGGGTCGGAGCCGCGCGGCCTTCGCGCCGTTGGGGGTGTGTGATGCGCTGCGGGGTTCGGGTCTCGTCGTGGTTGGTCGCGCCGAGGAGGCGGAGCCGCATGGGGGTACGGGTCCCGCGCCTTTGAAAAGTCCCGTTACGGGGCCTTCAGGAGCGCTGTTCTCACGTGCCTCTCCAGTGCGGTGTGCATCTCCTCCGGGCCGGTGCCGGCCGTTCCGGATGCCAGCACCTGCGTCGCCAGTCCGTCGATGAGCGCCGTCAGCGTCAGCGCCGCCGCCTCCGGGTCGAGCTCCTGACGGAACACGCCCTGGGCGACGCCTCTTCGGACGACGTCGGCGACGGTCTCCCGCCACTGCCGGTAGTACTCGGCGTGCAGCCGGCCCACCGCCGTGGAGCGCGCGGCCTCGGCCCACAGGTCGAGCCAGACCGCCCACTGGCGGCGCTGCTGTCCGGTGCGCGGCGTCTGCAACTCGATGAGCTGGGCCAGCTCCGCCACCGCGTCGTCCGCCGCGGCGAGCCGGGCGGCACGGCGGGCGGTGTCCTCGTCCATGCACCAGCGCACCGCCGCCTCCAACAGATCGGCGCGGCCGGGGAAGTGGTAGTGGATCGCGGCGGTGCTGGTGGCGCAGGCGCGGGCGATGTCGGCGACCCGCACCGCGTGGAATCCGTGCTCGGCGATCAGCCGGACCGTCTCGCGGACGATCTGCAGCGGACGCCCGCCCTCGACGGGCGCGACGACGGCCGGTACCTGCTCCTGGGGCAGCACCCCGAGCAGCCGGCCGGCGTCGACCCGGCCTTCGTCGGCGATCCGCGCCAGCTCGGCGGCCGTGAAGCGGCGGGTGCCGCTCAGCGAACGCGACAGCTTCGACGGATCCATGACGATGCGGCGCGCGAACTCGCGCTGACTGACCCCCGCGGCCGCGATGACCTCGCGGACGCGGGCGGCGGTGTCGGCACTCGGGGCACGGCCGGGGACGTCGTTGGTTTCCACGGGGCCCGACCCTAACCACGTATTGAGAAGAACTCAACACCAGACCCGGATAGACCTTGTTCAGAGCGGTGTTGCGCAGCTGACTTGCGCATCAGTCAGATGCGCAACAAGCGCCCCGCCCGCCACAGCCATGCCCTCTTGTCGCGTCCGCCGAGGGGTTTTTGGTGTGCAGCCCGCACAAGCGCTTTCTGTGAGATGTGCGAGTACCTGGAGGCGTTCCGTATGACCGCCCGCAGCACACAGAAGGTCTGTACCGCCGCGGCCCTGCGCCTCGCCGGCGGGGATGCGCGCGTGGCGGACGCCGCGCAGATCCTCGTCGACCTGAACCACATGGCGCCCACCTTCGGCGCGACACCCCGGCAGTCCCAAAAACCCGTACTCAGCGCCGAGTTGGCCGATTTCTGGAAGACGTACGAGACCGACCCGCGCGCCGCGATCGAACGCACCCCGGGCGTGCTCCGTACCGGCGCTCCCGACCAGCTGTTCCTGCGCGACGCCGACCGCCGGCTCACCGCCACCGAGCGCTGGGGCGAGGCGCTGCGCCAAGGCCGGCGGCGCTGCCCGCGATCGAGTCCCATGACGCGAGGGGCGCGGCGGCCGCACGAAAGGCCATGGACGCCGCCGCCGACACCGTCGCGCACATCACCGTCGACCCGGCCGAACACCACCGGCTCGGCCCCGTGAAAATCGCCGACCCCTGCCTCCAGGACTTCGTCACGAAGGTGGACGCACTGCACGACACAGCGACACAAGAGTCCTGAGCCGACGCGTCCCGCACACTGTGCGTGCGCCCTGAGAACCTTCAACTACCCTGGCCCTCGACGGCATTGACCCCTTAAGGTGCGGGCTCTATGTTCCCGCTGAGCACCAGGGGGGATCCATGTCCTGCACCCGTCGCACCTTCAGCACACTCGCCGCCGTGGCCCTGCTCGCCGCCACGGCGGCCTGCGGATCCGGCACCGACGACTCGAAGTCCCCAACGAACAGTGCGGGCACCACCACCGTGAAGCTCGGCGTCATCCCCATCCTCGACGTCGCGCCGGTCTACCTCGGGCAGAAGCAGGGCTTCTACGAGAAGCAGGGGCTCAAGCTGGAGCTGACCACGGCGCAGGGCGGCGCGGCGATCGTCCCCGCCGTCGTCAGCGGCCAGTTCCAGTTCGGCTTCTCGAACGTCATGTCGCTGATGATCGCCCAGTCCAACAGCGTGCCCGTCGAGGGCGTCGTCAACGGCGTCAACTCGACGGGCAGACCCGGTGCCGACTTCGGCGCCGTCGTCGTCAAGAAGGACAGCCCCCTCAAGACCGCCAAGGACCTGGAAGGCAAGAAGGTCGCGGTCAACACGCTCAAGAACATCAACGACACCACGGTGCGCGCCTCGGTACGCAAGGCCGGCGGCGACCCCTCCAAGGTGAACTTCGTCGAACTGGCCTTCGACCAGATGCCCGCCGCCCTCGCCGCCGGGCAGATCGACGCGGCCCAGGTCGTCGAACCCGCCCTCGCCACCGTCAAGGCGCAGGGCGGCCGCGTCATCGCCTCCAACTTCACGGACACGGCGCCGAACCTGACCGTGGCGATGTACTTCACCTCCACCACGTACGCCGAGCAACACCCGGACATCGTCAAGAAGTTCGCGGCGGCGACGAAGGAGTCCCTCGCCTACGCCGACCGGCACCCCGACGAGGTCCGGCAGATCCTCACCACGTACACCAAGATCCCCTCCGCCACTCTCGACAAGCTGGTCCTGCCGCGCTGGCCCGCCACGGCGGACCGCGCCTCGATCGAGAAACTCGCGCAACTCGGCGATCAGGACGGCCAGTTCAAAAAGGCCCCCGACCTCGACACGCTCCTTCCGTGATCCTCGGAACCCTCGGGCTGCTCGGGTGCGCGGCACTGTGGGAAACGGTTTCACGCACCGGTCTCGTCGACTCCGCCTACTTCCCCCCGTTCACCACCACCATGAGAGCGCTCGGTGACGAACTCGCCGACGCCGCCTTCTGGTCGGCGCTCGGGTCCACCCTCACCGGCTGGGCCGTCGGCCTCGCCGTCGCGACCGTCGCCGGGATCCTCGTCGGCGTCGTCGTCGCCACGGTCCCCCATCTGCGCGTGATCACGGCCTCCACCGTCGAGTTCCTGCGCCCCATCCCGTCGGTGGCGCTCATCCCGCTGGCGGTCCTGATGTTCGGCACGGAACTGCGCTCGGTGCTGCTCCTCGTCGTGTACGCCTCGTTCTGGCAGGTCCTCGTGCAGGTCCTGTACGGCGTGCGGGACGTCGATCCGGTCGCCGAGGACACGGCCCGCGCCTTCGGCCTCGGCCCCTGGGCCCGTATCCGGCACGTCGTGTGGCCCACCGCGCTGCCGTACGTGATGACCGGCGTCCGGCTCGCCGCAGCCGTCGCCCTCATCCTCGCCGTCACCGCCGAACTCGTCATCGGAGCACCGGGGCTGGGGGCACGCATCGCCGTCGCCCAGACGTCCCAGGCGGTCCCCGAGATGTACGCGCTGATCGTCGTCGCCGGCTGCCTCGGCGTGCTGATCAACACCGGCGCCCGCGTCGTGGAGCGGCACGCCCTCGGCTGGCACCAGTCGGTGCGCGGGGAGGTGCCCGCGTGATCCGTGTCCTGCGCGCCCTGCTGTTCGCCGTCGCCCTGCCCTGCCTCCTCGTCGGTGTCTGGTGGCTGGCCTCCGACTCCAGTACGAGCGTCTACGCACCGCCCCTGCGCACGATCGTGTCCCGCTTCGACGACGTATGGACGGCGGACCGGCTCCGCGCCGACGTCCTGCCCAGCCTGCTGCGACTCGCGGCGGGGTACGCGACGGCGGCGGTCACGGGTGTCGTTCTCGGCGTGGGCATCGCAAGCTCGCGCACGGCCCGCGCCGTCTGCGAACCGGCCCTGGAGTTCCTGCGCGCCGTGCCCCCTCCGGTCCTCGTCCCGGTGATCATGCTCTTCGCGGGCATCGGCGACACGATGAAGATCGCCGTGATCGCCTCCGGCTGCGTCTGGCCGGTCCTGCTCAACACGGTGGCCGGGGTGCGGGCCCTCGACACGGTCGCCGCCGAGACGGCCCGCTCGTACGGTGTCACCGGCCTCGCCCGCCTCCGGTACCTGGTGCTGCCGTCGGCGAGCCCGCAGATCTTCGCCGGACTGCGCCAGGCGCTGTCCATCGGCGTCATCCTGATGGTCATCAGTGAGATGTTCGCCGCGAGCAACGGACTCGGCTACGCCGTCGTCCAGTTCCAACGCGGCTTCGCCATACCGGAGATGTGGACCGGCATCCTCGTCCTGGGCCTGCTCGGCGTCGTACTGGCGCTGCTGTTCGGCCTCGTCGAGCGACGGGTGCTCGCCTGGTACCACGGTTCGCGGGGCGCACGACGCACGACAGGGAGCGGCCGTGCTTGAGGTCAAGGGACTGCGCAAGGTCTACGAGGGTGCGGGCCGGCAGGTGGAGGCGCTGCGGGACCTGACCTTCCGGGTGGCGGAGGGCGAACTGGTCTGTGTCGTGGGCCCGTCCGGCTGCGGCAAGACGACCCTGCTGAAGTGCGTGGCCGGGCTGCTGCGCCCGACGGAGGGCGCGGTGACCCTGGGCGGTTCGGCGGTGGCCGGTCCGCGCCCCGGCCTCGCCGTGGTCTTCCAGGAGTACGGCAGGAGTTTGTTCCCTTGGATGCGGGTCGCGGAGAACATCGAACTCCCTCTGCGCCAGAGGAAGTCGATGCCGCGTGCCGCACGGCGGGAGCGGGTCGCCGACGCCCTGGAGGCGGTCGGCCTCGGCGACGCCGCCCGCGCCTATCCGTGGGAGCTGTCCGGCGGCATGCAGCAACGGGTGGCCATAGCCCGCGCGTTGGCCTACGAACCCGAGGTGCTGCTGATGGACGAGCCGTTCGCGGCGGTGGACGCGCAGACCCGCGCGGACCTCGAGGATCTGGTGCGCGGCCTGTGGCGGCAACGCGGCATGACGGTCCTGTTCGTCACACATGACATAGACGAGGCCGTGTACCTGGGGGAGCGGGTGCTGGTGCTCAGCTCGTCGCCGACGGTGGTGCGCGAGGAGGTCGCCGTCGAACTCCCGCAACTGCGCGACCAGTTGACGACGCGAGCCGACGAGCGGTTCGTGGGGTTGCGGAGCCGGGTGCTCGGGTTGATCAGGGACGGTGCGACGGGCAGTGGCCGGACGGACAGGAGACCGGGGGTGTGACACCCGGGGGTGCGACGCCGTCGCCGCCGCGGTCGCATGACTACGTTGTCAGCACCGCACTCGCGTGCCGGGCCGCCGACCGGCGTACTCCGTGACCCCCCGAATGGCCTACGGTGTGGCGGTGGACAGTCAGGGGAAGCGGGCGGTTCGGCTGCGCCTGACCGGGGCCGCCGCCGTCGCTGTCGTATCGGGTGCGGCGGGTTCGTGGGCGTACGCGCGGTCCGGTGCGTCCGCGGGCGATCTGGTGCGCGACCTCGCGGTCGGCTGGGCGTACGTGGTCGCCGGGCTCATGGCGTGGCGGCGCAGGCCCGCCAACAACACCGGCCGTCTCATGGTGCTCGAGGGCATCACCTGGTTCTTCGGCAACCTCCAGGGCACCGCGAGCCCGGCCCTGTTCACGTTCGGCGCCTGGTGGGAGGCGTTGAACATGGCGGTGCTCCTGCACCTCATCCTGTCCTTCCCCGAGGGCCGGCTCACCACGGTCCTGACCCGGCGCCTGGTTCAGTTCGCGTACGGTCTGGTCGCCGTCGGCGGTCTGCTGCGCACGCTCCTGTTCGACCCGGCGACCGACACCGGCGCGACGTATCTGGACTGCCGCTCCTGCGGCCCCAACCTCTTCTTCGTACCGTCCTGGCACGGCATGTTCGACACCTTCGACGCCGTGTACCACGCGGCGGGCTGGGTGATATCGGCGGTCGCCGCCGTCGCGATCGTGCTGCGCTGGCGGCACGCGTCCGCCGCGCGCAGGCGGGCGCTGCTCCCCGCCTGGATCGGCATCGGTGTCGCCGTCGTGTTCCTGATGTGGGACATGCTGTTCTACGTCGTCCCGTGGTTCGGCGAGGTCGGCTCCGTCGCCGAACAGGCCGTGTACCTGCTCTCCGACCTCGCCCAGGTCGCCGTCCCCTTCGCCTTCCTCGGCGGCCTGCTGCGCATGCGTCTGCAGCGGGCCGAGGTCAGCGGCCTTGTCATCGACATCGGCACGGACCCCGACCCGTCCAAGGTCCGCGAGGCCCTCGTGCGCGTCCTCGGCGACCCGACGCTGCGGCTCGGCCTGTGGCGCGAGGAGCGGGACGCGTACGTCGACGGCGCGGGCCGCGAGGTGAGCCCCGAGGGGACCGGACGCACCCGGGTCGACGCCTCCGACGGCCGTCCCCTGGCCCTGCTGCACCACGACCCGGCCCTGCTGGAGGACCCCGAACTGCTGGAGTCCGTCGCGGCCGCGCTGCGTCTCGCCCTGGAGAACGTCTGGCTGCGCACCCGCGCCAAGGACGTCGCCACCCGCATCGTCCAGGCCGCGGACGCCGAACGCGGGCGCCTCGAACGGGACCTGCACGACGGGGCGCAGGCCCGCCTCGTCTTCGCGCTCATGGCCGTACGCCGGGTGCAGCGCGGCCTCGCCGACCACGCCGACGAGACGTTGCGCGCGGCCGCGGGCGAGGCCGAGTCGAGCCTGCGCCTGGCCATCGATGAGCTGCGCGGCATCGCCCAGGGCATCCACCCGGCGGTGCTCACCCGCGAAGGGCTCGCGCCCGCGCTCAACGCCCTCGCGAAGGAGGCCGCGATGCCGGTCGTCGTCGCGGCCGAGCCCCGGCGCTACGACCCGCTCGTCGAGAGCACCGCCTACTTCACCGTCTGCGAGGCCCTCTCGAACGCGGCCAAGCACGCGCGGGCCCGCGCCGTCAGCGTCTCGGCCCGGCACCAGGACGGCCTGCTCGTCGTGGAGACCGTCGACGACGGCGTCGGCGGCGCCGACACCGGCAGCGGCACCGGACTGCGCGGCCTCGCCGACCGGCTCGCCGCCGTCGACGGCGTACTGCACATACACAGTCCCGCCGGTGGCGGGACCAGGATCAGGGCGGAGCTTCCGTGCGGGTGATCGTGGCCGAGGACTCGGCGCTCCTTCGGCAGGGGATCGTGCGGCTGCTCACCGACGAGGGGATCGAGGTGATCGCCGAGTGCGCGGACACCGTGCCGCTGCTCGCTCTCGTCGCCGAGCACGCGCCCGACGCCGTGCTGCTCGACATCCGGATGCCGCCCACCCACACGGACGAGGGCCTCGTCGCGGCGGCCGCGATCCGCGCCGCCCACCCGGGCACCGGCGTCCTGCTGCTGTCGCAGTACGTGGAGACGTCGTCCACCGTGCAGGCGCTGGCCGAGCGGCCGGAAGGCTTCGGCTATCTGCTCAAGGAGCGCGTCGCCGACATCGAGGAGCTGCACGGTGCGCTGAAGCGGGTCGCCGCGGGTGAGACCGTCCTCGACCCGCTCGTGGTGGCCCGGCTGATGGAGGCGCCGCGGGCGCCGGGCCCGCTCGACGAGCTGACCGGGCGCGAGCGCGACGTGCTGACGCTGATGGCCGAGGGCCGCTCGAACGAGGCCATCGCGCAGCAGCTGGTCATCGGCGGCAAGACCGTCGAGACCCACGTCCGCAACATCTTCGGCAAGCTGCGCCTGGAGCCCGACCTGCTGGAGCACCGGCGGGTCATGGCCGTTCTCACGTATCTGCGCGGCTGAATCCCGCGCGGACCCGTGCAAGAGGTCCCGGCTGTCCGCTCCGGAGACGACGTCGTCCCCCGTTTTCCCCCGTGGCCCCCGTACATCGTCTGCGGAGCGGTGCCGGACTTCCAATGTAGGCGGGACGGGGTGCCGGGACATCAGGGCCAGCCCTGAGATGTGGAACCGCGCTCACCTCTTTGATCACGGCATGTCCCCTTTTGCTCACCGGGTGATCGCTCGGGTGATTGCTCCCCTGTGCCTCTTCACAGTGCCCGCGGCCCGGGTCTATAGTCCAAAACTAGCAGTGCTAATTTACCGCTGTCCCTTGGAGCTGACCGTGCGCCCCGTCCACTTCGCCGCCGCCCGCCGCACCCCGATCGGAAAGCTGCGCGGAGCCCTCTCCGTCATCCGCCCCGACGACCTCGCGGCGACCGTGATGCGGGGCGTACTGGCGGACGCGCCCGGGCTCGACCCGGCCCGGATCGACGACATCTACTGGGGCGCCGCCAACCAGGCCGGCGAGGACAACCGCAACGTCGCGCGGATGGCCGCCCTCCTCGCCGGCCTGCCCGAATCGGTGCCCGGCGCGACCGTGAACCGGCTCTGCGCCTCCGGCCTGGAGGCCGTCACCACCGCGGCCCGCACCATCGCCGCGGGCGAGGCCGACATCGTGCTCGCGGGCGGCTCCGAGTCTATGAGCCGCGCCCCCTTCCTGCTGCCCCGCCCCGAGGAGGCGCTGCCGCACGCGATGCAGACGTACGACACCCGCCTGGGCTGGCGCCTGGTCAACCCGAAGATGCAGGAGCTGCACGGCGTCCTCGCGATGGGCGAGACCGCGGAGGAGGTCGCCGACCGGTACGAGGTCTCGCGCGAGCGGCAGGACGCGTTCGCGCTGCGCAGCCATCAGCGGGCCGCCGCCGCCCGCAAGGACGGCCTGTTCGACGCCGAACTCCTCCCGGTCACGCGCCCCGACGGCGTCGTCGTCGACGCCGACGAGTGCATCCGCCCCCATACGTCCCTGGAGAAGCTGGGCGGCCTCAAGCCCGTGTTCCGCAAGGGCGGTTCGGTCACCGCGGGCAACGCCTCCCCGATGAACGACGGCGCCGCGGGACTGCTCCTCGTCAGCGAGGAAGTCCTGCACGACCTGGGCCTGGAATCCCTCGGCCGCTACGTCGCCGGAGCCTCGGCCGGCGTCCACCCCGACGTCATGGGCATCGGCCCGGTGCCCGCCACGCAGAAGGCGCTCGGCCGCGTCGGCTGGTCGATCGACGACATCGCGGAGGCCGAGTTCAACGAGGCCTTCGCCGCGCAGGCCCTCGCCTGCGTCGACGGCCTCGGTATCGACCCTGAGCTCGTCAATCCCACCGGCGGCGCCATCGCGCTCGGCCATCCCCTCGGCTGCTCCGGCGCCCGCATCCTCACCACCCTGCTGCACCGGCTGCGCCGCACCGGCGCCACCCGCGGCCTCGCCACCATGTGTGTCGGCGTCGGCCAGGGCAGCGCCGTACTCGTCGAGCGCGGCTGAACTCCCTTTCCACGCAAGCAACTCAAGGAAGCCGAGAAAAGATGAGCAGGTTCACCGGCCGTGTCGCCGTCGTCACCGGCGCCGCCCAGGGCATCGGCGCCGCCACCGCGATGCGGCTCGCCGAGGAGGGCGCGACCGTCGCCGTCGTCGACCTCACCGCCGAGCGCGCGCAGGGCACCGTGGACGCGATCGAGGCGAAGGGCGGCACGGCCCGCGCCTACGGCTGCGACGTGACCGACCAGGACGCCGTCGAAGCCACCTTCGCGCAACTCCACGAGGACCTCGGCGGCCTGCACATCCTCGTCAACAACGCGGGCATCACCCGCGACGGCATGTTCTTCAAGATGCCGAAGACCGACTGGGACGCCGTCATCAACGTCAACCTGAACAGCGTCTACACCTGCTCGCAGGCCGCGCAGAAGTACATGTCGCGACAGAAGTACGGCAAGATCGTCTCCCTGTCGTCGCGGTCCGCGCTCGGCAACCGCGGCCAGGCCAACTACGCCGCGGCCAAGGCCGGAATCCAGGGCTTCACCGCGACCCTCGCCATCGAGCTGGGCCGCTTCAACATCAACGTCAACGCCGTGGCCCCCGGTTACATCGCCACCGCGATGACGGCCGCCACCGCTGAGCGCGTCGGTTCCAGCGCCGACGAGCACCAGAAGCTCGCCGCCGAACGCACCCCGCTGGGCCGCGTCGGGCAGCCCGAGGACATCGCCGCGGTGGTCGCGTTCCTCGCCTGCGACGACGCCTCTTACGTCAGCGGCCAGACGCTGTACGTCAACGGCGGCGCCCGCTGAGCCGGTTCCACCGCCGAGACCTGGTCCAGAGCCGTACCAGCAGTCAGCACCGAACGGAGCACCACCCCATGGCAACCCTGTCCCTCGCCGCGATCCTCGCCGAGTCCGCGCGGCGCCGCCCCGACAAGATCGGGCTCGTGGAGGGTGAACTGCGCCTCACCTTCGCGGAGTTGTGGTTGCAGGCCCGCAAGCAGGCCGCGGCCCTGACCGGTCTCGGAGTCCGCCCGGGGGACCGGGTCGCCCTGATGGCACCCAACACCGCCGAATTCCCGCGCGCCTACTACGCGGCCCTCGCGGCCGGCGCGGTCGTCGTGCCCGTACACCTGCTGCTGTCGGCCGAAGAAGTACGGCACGTCCTTCAGGACAGCGAAGCGACTCTGCTCCTGTGCCACCCCGGGCAGGCCGCGGTCGGCGCGGCCGCCGCCGAGGCCACGGGCGTGCGCATGGTGACGCTCGGCGCGGCCGGTGAGCTGGAGCAACTGACCGAAGCCGCCGAGCCGTTGGCGTCCTACGTCACGCGCGAGGCCGACGACCCGGCCGTCATCTTCTACACCAGCGGCACCACCGGCGTCCCCAAGGGCGCCGAACTCAGCCACTTCAACCTGGTGATGAACGCGACGGTCAGCGCATTCGACGCCCACGACGTGCACCCCGACGACATCGCGCTCGGCGCGCTGCCGCTCTTCCACGCGTTCGGCCAGACCGTCTCCATGAACGCGACCTGGCGGGCGGGCGCGACCCTCGTCCTGCTGCCCCGCTTCGACGCGGCCCGCGCGATCGACCTGATGGTCACCGAGAACGTCAACACGTTCCACGGTGTCCCGACG
The DNA here is from genome assembly GCF_040655895.1 of Streptomyces sp. NPDC050264. Taxonomy (NCBI): domain Bacteria; kingdom Bacillati; phylum Actinomycetota; class Actinomycetes; order Kitasatosporales; family Streptomycetaceae; genus Streptomyces; species Streptomyces sp. NPDC050264. The sequence goes on along the minus strand of NZ_JBFAKV010000011.1, from coordinate 159,113 downwards.
ATGTACGTGAACCTGCTCTCCGCGGCGCCGGGGGCCGAGAAGCTGCCGCAGCTCAAGATCTGCGTCTCGGGCGGCGCCTCGCTCCCGGTCGCTGTCCTGGAGGGCTTCGAGCAGGCCTTCGGCGCGACCGTCTACGAGGGCTACGGCCTCTCGGAGACGTCCCCGGCGGCCGCCGCCAACCAGCCCGTGTTCGGGGCCCGCCCGGGCACCATCGGACAGCCCCTGTGGGGCGTCGACGTGGAGATCGCGCGCGCCGAGGTCGAGGACCGCGTCGACCTGCTGCCGACGGGAGAACTCGGCGAGGTCGTCGTCCGCGGCCACTGTGTCTTCACCGGCTACCTGGGCCGTCCCGAGGCGACCGCCGAGGCCCTGGTCGACGGCTGGTTCCGCACCGGCGACCTCGGCACCAAGGACGAGGACGGCTATCTGCGCATCGTCGACCGGAAGAAGGACATCATCATCCGCGGCGGCTACAACGTGTACCCGCGCGAGGTCGAGGAGGTCCTGATGCGCCACCCCGCCATCGGCCACGCCGCGGTCATCGGCCTGCCCGACGACGTGCACGGCGAAGAGGTCTGCGCGGTGATCGTCCTGAAGCCCGGCACCGAACTGGACGCGGCGGAACTCACCGCCTGGTCCAAGGATCACCTCGGCAAACACAAGTACCCGCGCCGCATCGAGTTCACCGACCAACTGCCGCTCGGCCCCAGCATGAAGATCCTCAAGCGCGAACTGCGGGCTACGTATGCGGGCAGCTAGGACCTGTCCTACGTAGGCACGAGGCAACGCGTATCACCATGTGGTGCCCCTGACGCGCGCCGAATAGGTGGGTCTACCATCGGCCCGCTATGCACGACATATTCGGGATCACCGCCTGGGGCTTCACCGCCCTGGCCGCCGCGGCACTGCTGGTGGGCTTCTCCAAGACCGCCGTCAGCGGCGCCAACACGGTCAGCCTCGCCGTCTTCGCCGCGATCCTGCCCGCCCGCGCCTCGACCGGCGTGCTGCTGCCGATCCTGATCTGCGGCGACATCCTCGCCGTCCTCACCTACCGGCGGCACGCCCACTGGCCCACCCTGTGGCGGCTGTTCCCCGCCGTCGCCGGGGGAGTGGTGCTCGGCACGGTCTTCCTCGCCTTCGCCGGCGACGGGGCCGTGCGCACGTCCATCGGCGCGATCCTGCTGCTGATGGCCGCGGTCACCCTCTGGCGGCGCCGGAAGGCAGGAGCCCCCGAGGCCGAGGAGACGGCGACCCGAGCGGCCCGGGTCAAAGCGGGCTCCTATGGAGTGCTCGGTGGCTTCACCACGATGGTCGCCAACGCGGGCGGCCCCGTGATGTCGATGTACCTGCTCTCCGCGGGCTTCCGGAAGCTTGGCTTCCTCGGCACCTCCGCGTGGTTCTTCCTCATCGTGAACTCCGCGAAGGTGCCGTTCAGCGTGGGCCTCGGCCTCATCGACGGCCGCTCGCTGCTCCTCGACGCGGCCCTCGTCGCATTCGTCGTGCCGGGCGCGCTGCTCGGCAAATGGGCTGTGACCCGTATCAACCAGCGATTGTTCGAGCGCCTGGTCATCGCGGCCACGATCCTCGGCGGCCTGCAGCTCCTGTTGCGCTGACCTACGTAGGGCGGTGCTACGTAGGGCTGAGCGTGCGGTCGGAACCCGGCTGGTGCGGCAGCCCCTGCTCCAGATCCTCCGCGAGCAGCCGCTTCGCGATCGTGTCGACCGCCGCCCGCAGATCCTCGCCCGGCGGCCGGCCCAGATCCGCCTCGACCTTGTCCGCCAGCCACTCGCCCCAGGCCTGGTTGATGACACCGGCCTCCCTGCGGCCCGCCTCCGTGTGCGAGAAGTACGAGCCCGTACGCGACAGATAGCCCTCGTCGACCATGCGCTGGAACACCGGCACCAGGACCTCCGGCGGCAGCATGCGCCGTGCCGAGATCATGCCGAGGCTCGCGTGCCCGACCATCCGCGTGAAGAACTCCACCTGCATCACCGCCCAGGCCCCCGCGATGTCGAGCCGGGTGTCGGAGGCCGTGAGGATCCGCCGGGCGGTCTCCAGGTCCGTCGTCTTCACGATGGTGCCGACGGTCCGCTCCAGCAGATGCGCCGGATCGCCGGTGGTCGGCTGCGCGAAGCCCTCGCCCATGTCGGAGGAGCCCATCCGCGCGCTGTCGCGCAGTTGCACCTGCTTGAGGAAGAGCGCCACCAGGAACCCGATCACGGCCACCGGCACCGTCCACAGGAACACCGTGTGCAGCGAGTCCGCGTACGCCTCGACGATCGGCGCCCGCGCGGCGGCCGGCAGCGCGTGCAGACCCTCCGGATTCTGCGCGGCCTTCGCCAGCGCCGCCGGGTCGATCCCCGTACCGGCCCTGGCGGCCTCGGCCACCCCGTCCGCCAGATTCGGCTTGAGCGTGTTGGCGTAGATCGTGCCGAAGACTGCCGTCCCGAAGGAGCTGCCGAGCGTACGGAAGAACGTGACGCCCGAGGTCGCCGTGCCCAGATCCGCGTACTCGACGGTGTTCTGCACGGCGATCGTCAGCACCTGCATGCACAGGCCGATGCCGACGCCGAGCACGAACATGTACAGCGATTCGAGCCAGATGCCCGACGAACTCCCCATCAAGGAAAGGAGATACAGGCCGAGCGCCATGACGAGCGAACCGACGATCGGGAAGATCCGGTACTTGCCGGTTTTACTGACCACGTTGCCGGAGAAGACCGACGCGATCAGCAGGCCGATCACCATGGGCAGCGTCCGCACGCCGGAGATCGTGGCCGAGTCCCCGTCGACGTACTGCAGATACGTCGGCAGGAACGTCATCGCGCCCAGCATCGCGAAGCCCACGATGAAACTGAGGATCGAGCAGACCGTGAAGACGGGATTGCCGAAGAGCCGCATCGGCAGCATAGGTTCGGCCGCGCGCGACTCCACCCAGCAGAACAGGCCGAGCGCGACGATGCCGCCCGCGAACAGGCCGATGATGGTGGCCGAGCCCCACGCGTACTGGTTGCCGCCCCAGCTCGTGGCGAGGATCAGCGCGCTCGCGCCGATCGCGACCAGCGCGATGCCCAGGTAGTCGATCACCGGCCGCGTCGCCGACTTCACCACCGGGATGGTGCGCGCCGCGGCGATCACCACGATGATCGCGATCGGTACGTTGACGTAGAAGGCCCAGCGCCAGGTGAGATGGTCCGTGAACAGTCCGCCGAGGAGCGGCCCGATGACCGTGGCCACGCCGAACACGGCCCCGATCGCACCCTGGTACTTGCCGCGCTCGCGCAGCGGGATGACGTCCGCGATCAGCGCCATCGCCGTCACCATCAGACCGCCCGCGCCGATGCCCTGCATCGCCCGCCAGGCGATCAGCAGCGTCATGTTCCCCGCGAGGCCGCACAGGAACGAACCGGTGATGAAGACGACCGCCGAGACCTGGAAGACCACCTTGCGCCCGAACAGGTCACCGAATTTGCCGACGAGCACGGTGGCGACCGTCTCCGCCAGCAGGTACGCCGTCACCACCCACGACATGTGGGCCGCGCCGCCCAGGTCCGAGACGATCGTGGGCAGGGCCGTGCCGACGATCGTCTGGTCCAGGGCGGCGAGCAGCATGCCCAGCATGATCGTGACGAAGACGACGTTGCGGCGGCGCTTGTCCAGTACCGGCTGGGCCGGGGCCTCTGCGGTCGGCTGGGAGGTATCGGTGGCTGTCACTGTTGCAGGGTCACCCGGGGCGGCGGGGGGCGCATTCGGGTAGGGGCCGGACCGGTGACGCGTCGGCGCCGCTGATCGGTACGGCCCGCGCCCCTTACGCGGCTCGCCTCAGCCGGGGCGCGGAGCCTGCCGCGTCCACGGGGGCCCCTCGGTCCACCCGGGCCGCGAGGGCGCGCGCCCAGCGGATGAGCCCCTCCGTGTCCAGGCCCGCCGGGGCCTCGCCCGTCCAGGCCGCCAGGCCGTCCGCTCCGCGGCGGAGCAGGCGGGCGCCGCCCCTGGCGTTGCCGCGCGCCGCGTGGGTGAGGCCCACCGCCGCCTGGGCCAGCGCCCGCCACAGGGCGCGCTCGGACCCGGGGCCGGATTTCCAGGCGTCCTCGAAGACCTCGTGGGCGTGGAAGGGGCGGCCCGCGTCGAGCAGGTCCTGCGCCTCGGTGAGGGTCTCGGCGGGGGTGCGCACGATGCCCTCCGGCTGGCGTTCGACGCCGGGGGTGCCGTAGGGGAGGGGACGGCCGAGACCGTCACGGGGGCGGGCGTTACGGGCCCGGCCCTCCTCGTCGCGGTCCCGGCCGTCGCTGCGCGAAGTGCTCATGGCCCGATTCTCGCCCACGTCCGGCGACGGCCGCGGAATCGGTTTCAAACCACCCGTGAGCTTGGGGTATCGTTCTGTCTGTCGCCGCCGGACGGGACTCCGGAAGGCAGCCGACATCGGGACGTGGCGCAGCTTGGTAGCGCACTTGACTGGGGGTCAAGGGGTCGCAGGTTCAAATCCTGTCGTCCCGACTTAATGAAGTCGCGGGTCGTGGGGCTGTTTCAGAGAGATCTGAGGCGGCCCCGCAGTCGTTCCCGGGTTTCCCGCCGCGCCCCTCACCCGGGGTGTGCCGCGCGCCAGGCCGCCATGGACGCGTCCCAGTCGTCCCCCGACAGCGCGGTCAGCGACGCCGGGAACAGACCGTCCTCCTCCTTCGCGATGTGCCGGTGCAGTTCGTGCGCCGCCTCGGCGAAGGCGCGCACGTCGTCGGGGTCCGTCAGGTCCAACGCGGGGAGCAGCGCGGCCAGTTCGCGGTGCTCCGTCACCAGGGCCGCGATGTAGTCCGCGTACTCGGGGTCCTCGCGCATCACCCGGAACAGGCCGTCCTCCTCGCCGCGCCAGTGCGCCGCGAGTTCCTCGGCCATCCGGTCCACGAGGGCACGTGCCCGCTCCGGGTCCCCGCGGACGAGAGCCCGCAGCGCGTCTCCCGCGGCGTCCGTGACCCGCTCGTGCTCGGCGATGAACTCTTTGATGAGGGGAATGTCCCGGCATTCGCAGTAGTGGCACATGGGGTCAGTGATACGTCAGTCCCGAGGAGGGATCGTGGAGGCGGCCGGTGCGTGGCGCCCCTCATGGCAGCATGCATGTAAGCAGCAGTTAAAACGGCGGTTGAACCATCGGTTACAGCGGAGGGACGGGAACGGGCATGTCCGGCGGGGCGGTTGAGGCGACACCTGACGACGGCGCGGCGGCGGGCGTGGACGGGCCCGCCCGGCTCACCGTCGCCGCGCGCCTGGACGCCGTGCCCGTCAGCGCGTGGCACTGGCGGATCACCCTGCTCGCCGGACTGGCCACCTTCTTCGACCTGTACGAGGTGTTCCTCGGCGGCGTGCTCACCGAGCAGTGGCAGTTGGACTCGGACGGCAAGGCGCTGCTCGTCGGTGCGCCCTTCTTCGGCATGTTCGCGGGGGCGGTGCTGCTCGGCAGGGCGGCTGACCGCTTCGGCCGGCGCCCGCTGTTCATGCTCAACCTCGCGGGCTACAGCGTCAGTTCGCTGCTCGCGGCCTTCGCCCCCGACCTGACGTGGCTGATCGTGCTGCGCGTCGTCGCCGGCGTCTTCCTCGGCGCCGAACTCCCGCTCGTCGACACGTACGTCAGTGAACTGCTGCCCGGCGCGGTCCGCGGGCGCTTCATCGCCGTCGCGTACACCCTCGGCTTCTGCGGCGCGCCGGTCGCCGCCCTGCTCGGCGGACAGCTCGTCGCCGAACGGGAGCTGCTGATCGACGGCTGGCGGTGGCTGCTGATCTTCGGCGGCCTCGGCGCGGCGTTCGTCTGGGTGCTGCGTCGCTCCCTGCCCGAGTCGCCGCGCTGGCTGAGCGCCCAGGGACGGCACGCCGAGGCGGACCGGATCGTCGCCGACGTGGAGCGCGGCGCCGGGCTCACTCCGCCTCCCGCGGCCCAACTGCCGCCGCCCGCACCACAGCCGACGCAGACCGAGACTGTCGTACCCGTGCGGGAACTTTTCCGGCCGCCCTACCTTCGTAGCACCGTGATGCTCTGGATCTTCCAGGTGTTGCAGACCGTCGGCTACTACGGCTTCGGTTCCCTCGCGCCCCTCGTCCTGATGGCCAAGGGCCACGACGTGGTGCACTCGTTGACGTACACGGCGCTGAGCTTTCTCGGCTATCCGATCGGCTCCGCCGTCTCGATCCTGTTCATCGAACGGATCGAGCGCAAGACACTGGTCATCACGTCGGCCGCGGGGATCGCCGTGTTCGGCCTCGCCTTCGGCACCGCGGAGTCGTCGGTGGCGATCGTCGCGGCGGGCGTCCTCATGACGCTCACCCAGAACATCTTCTCCAACGCCTTCCACGTCTACCAGGCCGAACTGTTCCCCACCGCGATGCGCGGCAGCGCCGTCGGCATCGCGTACTCGCTGTCCCGGCTCACCGGCGGCGTCCTGCCCTTCGTGGGCCTCGCGGTCCTCGACGCGTTCGGCGCGACCGGGATGTTCGCCGGGTGCGCCGTCCTCATGGCGCTGCTCTGCCTGGACGTGGCACTCCTCGGGCCGCGCACGACGGGGCGGGCACTGGAGAGCGTACGGCCCTGAGGCCCGGCGCCGCAGAAAACGCCGTGCACCGCAGGATCGGTGCCGGATACGCTCGCGCGGCGTTGACGATCCCCGCAGATCCCCGCCTGGAAAGGCGAAAAGACGACCATGGGCGTTCGCAAGCTGCATTCCGACGAGGCCGACATCGACGAGGCGCTCGTCCGCGCGCTGGTCGACGAGCAGTTCCCACGGTGGGCGGCGCTGCCCCTGCGGCACGTCGAGTCGCACGGCACGTCGAACGTCCTGTACCGGCTCGGCGACGCGTACGTCATCCGGCTGCCGCGCGTACGCGGGTCGGTTCCGGACCCGGCGGGCGGGAGCCGGTGGATGCCGTTCCTGGCCGCGCGGCTGCCGGTCGCCGTGCCCGAGCCCGTCGCCGAGGGGAAGCCGGGGCACGGGTTCCCCTTTCCGTGGGCGGTGCACCGCTGGCTGCCCGGCGCGATCCCGGTCGTGGGGAGCCTGGCGGAGCCGGAGGCGCTGGCCGGGGACCTGGCCGCGTTCGTCGCCGCACTCCGACGGATCGAGACCGCGGGCGCCCCCGTGGCCTACCGGGGCCGCCCGCTCACCGGACGGGACAGCGACACCCGCGAGGTACTGGGACGCCTGGCCGGCGCGATCGACTCCGACGCGGCCCTCGCCGTCTGGGACGCCGCCGTGCGCGCCCCGCGCGGCCCGCTCCCCGATGTGTGGCTGCACGCCGATCTGCAACCCGGGAATCTCCTGGTCGACGACGGCCGGCTCAGTGCCGTCATCGACTTCGAGTGCATGGGCACCGGCGATCCGGCCGTCGACCTCATCGTCGCCTGGTACGTCCTGGACGCCGGGGCCCGCCAGGTCTTCCGCGCGTCTCTCGGAGCGGACGCGGACGCCTGGGCGCGCGGGCGGGGCTGGGCCCTGACCATCGCGGCCCACGAACTCGTGTACTACCGGGAGTCGAACCCGTTCATGGCGCGGACCGCCGAGCGCGTCATCGGGGAGGTACTGGCCGAGTGCCGCGCCTGAGCCACCGGACTACATGACCGGCGTGATCGAAGGGCTGTCCGACGCGTCCCGCTGGTGCGGGATGACGACCGGCGCGCTGCCCTGCGACAGGGCCACCGTCCGCGTCGGCGCCGGGATGCGGATGCCCTCCTCGCGGAAGCGCCGGTGCAGCCGTTTGATGAACTCGTGCTTGATCCGGTACTGGTCGCTGAACTCGCCGACGCCGAGGATCACCGTGAAGCTGATCCGCGAATCCCCGAACGTGTGGAAGCGGACGGCCGGTTCGTGCTCCGGCATCGCACCCTCGACGTCCTTCATGACCTCCGCGACGACCTCGACGGTCACGCGCTCTACGTGCTCCAGGTCGCTGTCGTAGCCGACTCCCGCCTGCACGAGCAGCGTCATCTCCTGCTCGGGGCGGCTGAAGTTGGTCATGTTCGTGCCCGAGAGCTGGGTGTTCGGGATGATCACGAGGTTGTTGGAGAGCTGCCGCACCACGGTGTTGCGCCAGTTGATGTCGACGACATACCCCTCCTCACCGCTGCTGAGCCGGATGTAGTCGCCCGGCTGCACCGTCTTCGACGCCAGGATGTGCACGCCCGCGAAGAGGTTGGCGAGCGTGTCCTGGAGGGCGAGCGCCACCGCGAGACCGCCCACGCCCAGCGCGGTGAGCAGCGGCGCGATGGAGATCCCGAGCGTCTGCAGGACGACCAGGAAGCCCATCGCGAGGACCACGACCCGCGTGATGTTCACGAAGATCGTCGCCGAACCGGCCACCGCCGCGCGGGACTGCGCCACCGCCCGGACGAGTCCGGTGACGATGCGGGCGGCAGTGAGCGTCGCCGCGACGATGACGAACGCCGTCAGCGCCATGTTCACATTGCGCCCGGTGCGGACGGTCAGCGGCAGCGCCTCGGCCGCCACCGCCGCGCCCGCGGCGACGGCGGCCCACGGGACGAGCGTGCGCAGCGCGTCGACGAGCACATCGTCGCCGCCCCAGCGCGTCCGGCTGGCCCGCTCGCCGAGCCAGCGCAGCAGGATCCGCAGGAGCAGCCCGGCCAGCAGCCCCACGACGAGCGCGACGCCCGCGATGATCAGGTCGTGGAGTTCGAGTCCGCGAGTCATCGGACGCCTCCCGCACACAACGCTGCGATGGGGACGGGTATGTGATGTTTCGTCACGTGCACCTGCTCGGTAGGGGGTGGGGCCGGCGCGGCCACCGGAGCGCCGCACGCCGGGCCATCCTGCCGCACGCGGGACCGCTCCGCCGCCACAAGGGCGTCCCTCGGGCCACCGGCCCCCCGCCGGCCTGCCTCCGCTACCTCACGGCCACCGTGCGCCCCACCCGCGCCGACTCGTAGGCGGCCGCCACGATCCGCAGGGCCCGCACCCCGGCCTCGCCGTCCGTCACCCCGATCGGGCCGGTGTCGTCCCCGAAGAGGAACGCGCGCAGCATCAGCGCGTCCAGGTCGACCCCGTAGGGGAGTTCGACCCCGGAGCGCGATGTCTCGCTGAAGCCGTGCACCTTCTGGTCGAAGGCGTCCATCTCCAGGGTCGCCCGGTCGCCGATCACCTGCATCGCGAGGCCGCCCCACGCCGGGTGGTGCCGCGGCTGGCTCCAGCTGCAGTCGATCGTGGCCACGGCCCCGTTCGCGTACGTGAGGGTGAGCAGGCCCGCCGTCTCGACAGGGACCTCGCCCTCGTACAGGACGTTGTTGGTCTGCGCGTAGACGGAAGCCGCGGGGACGCCGCCGAGCAGGTCGTCGAGGAGGTCCGCGATGTGCACCGTGTGGTCCATCAGGGCGCCGCCGCCCGCGAGTTCGGGGTCGACGAACCAGCGGCGCCGCGCGCCCGGCATGTAGCCGTTGTTCGTGCCGGACACCGCGAGCACCTCGCCCGCCGTGCCCGCGCGCACCGCGTCGCGCACCGCGAGATAGGCGGGGCTGAACCGCACCGGGTGCGCCACCGCCAGCCGCACCCCGGCCGCCCGGCACGCCTCGACCATGGCCGCGCCGTCCTCGGGCGTGGTGGCGAGGGGCTTCTCGCACAGCACGTCCACGCCGTGCGCGGCGGCGAGTTCGACCAGGGGGCGGTGCCGCACGTTCTCGGAGCAGATCACCACCTTGTCGGGCCCCCAGGCGAACAACTCCTCATATGTGTCTACGTAGTTCACGCCCAGCTGGTCCGCGAAGTCCTTGCCGCGGACCTCGCCCGGCGCCGCCAGATCCGTGTCCGGGTCGGCCGCCAGAACCTCCACCCCGTCCATGGCGGCGAGCAGGCGGGCGAACCCGCCCGCGTGGACGTGCGCGAACGACAACACCCCGACCTTCACGCCCCGCATGCCCTTCACAGTCCGGCCTCCTCGGTCGGCTTCGGTTCGACGGGTTCTCCGGTGCGCGCGGACTCGGCGGCCGCTGCCGCGATACGGACGGCCTCGACGCCGTCGCGCGCCGACACCCGGGGCGCGGGCCCGCCGGTGACGGCGGCCGCGAACTCCCGCAGCTCCGTCAGATAGGGGCTCTCCGTCATCGCGCTGCCGGGGATGCCCTCGCCGAGAGACCGTGCGCCCTGGGCCAGAACACGGAACCCCGTGTGGGCAGTTGAGTCGTGCTCCAGGATTCCGCCGGGTCCGGCCACGCGGAACGTCGTGCGGAACGGGAGGTCCGGGAGGCCCCACACGCCGAGGACGTGGCTGACCGCGCCGGACGCGTGGGTGAGCACGGCCGTGCCCGTCGCCACGTCCCCGTCGGCCGCGCCCGGCTCCTGGCGGCCGCGGACCTGCGCGTGGACCCGGACGACCTCACCCGCGAGAAGACGTGCGAAGTCGAGGTCGTGGATCATCTGGTCGACCAGGATGCCCCCGGACAGTGCCGGGTCGGAGAACCACGGCGCCCACACCGGGTAGCGGCCCGAGCGGGTGAACCGCAGGACGGCGGGCGCGCCGATGCCGCCCGCCGCGACGGCCTCGGCGAGCGCCGCGTACGCGGGGAAGTAGCGCACGACGTGTGCCGGGAACAGCAGTACCCCCGCCGCCTCGGCCGCGTCCACCATGTGCTGGGCCTCGTCGACGGTCAGCGCGAGCGGCTTCTCGCAGACGACGTGCTTGCCCGCGGCGATCGCGTCGAGGGCGAGCCGCCGGTGCGTGAACGTCGGGGTGCACACGTCCACGACCGTGCTGCGGTCGAGCAGCTCGCCGAGACTGCTCACCGACGTGACGCCGAACTCCGCGTATCGGGCGGCCAGTTGTTCCGCCTGACCGTCGGTGGACAGGATCGTGACGCGTGCGCCGAGCTCCGTCCAGGCGGGCAGATGCGCGCGGGCGATGCCGCCGGCGCCGAGCAGACCCACGTCGAGGCGTGCCATGAAGGTCCTTTCGCTAGGAGTACGGGACGTCAGCCCTTCGTGCCGCTCTGGGCGATGCCCTGCACGAAGTGCCGCTGGAGGAAGAGGTAGAGGAGGATCATCGGAAGGCTCGCGATCAGCGAACCGGCCATCATCACCGGGTAGTTGGTCTCGAACTGCCCTTCAAGGGAGGTCAGTCCGGCGCTGATCGGCATCTTCGCCGGGTCGGTGTTCACGACCAGCGGCCACAGCAGGTCGTTCCACGACCACATCGCCGTGATCACCGCGAGCGCGGCGAGCGCCGGCCGGATCAGCGGCAGCATGATCGACCAGAAGATGCGGAACGGGCCCGCGCCGTCGATGCGGGCCGCCTCCTCCAACTCCTGTGGCAGGGACAGGAAGAACTGGCGCAGCATGAACGTGCCGAACGCGCTGAACATGCCGGGCAGGAACAGCGCGGGCGGCGAGTTCAGCAGGCCGAGCCGCTGGATGATGTCGTATTGCGGCAGGATCAGCAGCGAGGACGGGACGAGCAGCACGGACAGGAAGAGGGCGAACAGCACGTTCTTGCCGCGGAACCGCATCCGGGCGAAGGCGTACGCGGCGAGCGAGCAGAACACCAGCTGGCCTACGGTGCGTCCGACCGTGTTGATGACGCTGTTGCCGAGCATCTCGCCATAGGGCATCGCGGTGAACACGTCATGGAACGCCGCCCAGTTCCACCGCTCGGGAAAGAACGTCGTCGGTACGTGCACGGCTTCCGGCAGCGTCTTCAACGCCGTGAGGAGCTGCCACAGGAACGGGAAGACCATGACGAGCGCGCCGAGCGACAGGAGGAGATGCGTGGCGACGGCGCCGCCGTCCACGCGACGCAGCCGTTCACGCATAGTGCACCCACTTCTTCTGCAGCCGGAACTGGAGGTAGGTCAGGGCTGCGGTGAGCAGCATCAGGAGGAACGCGAGGGCCGCCGCCGCGCCCTGGTTGTTCTGCTGGAACGCCCACTGGTAGAAGAGGCTCACGACCGATTGCGTGGAGCCGAGCGCCGGGTTCGTCGGGCTCATCATCACGTAGATCAGGTCGAACATCTGGAGCGAGTTGATCACGCAGATGATGGCCGCGAAGAAGATGCTCGGGGTCAGCAGCGGCAGCGTGATCGTGAAGAAGCGCCGCACAGGCCCCGCGCCGTCCAGCTCGGCCGCCTCGTAGTAGTCCTGCGGAATGCCCTTGATCCCCGCGATGAAGATGATCAAGTAGTAGCCGACGCTCTGCCACACGGAGACGACGCCGATCGCCCACAGCGCGGTCGACGGATCCGAGGCCCAGAAGTGCCGGGAGACGCCGAACCACGACAACATCTCGTTCAGGAGGCCGAAGTTGCCGTTGTAGAGCCAGTTCCAGACGAGACCCACCGCGACCGGCAGCGTGACGAACGGGAGGAAGTACAGGGCGCGGTAGACGCCCACGCCGCGCAGTCCGCGCCGGTTGAGGAGTGCCGCCACCGTGATCGAGAGCGGCAGGGTGACCAGGCCGATCGCTCCGTACAGCAGCGTGTTGCCGACGGCCCGCCACACCGTGACGTCCTTGACGACCCGCGCGTAGTTGTCGCCGCCGGTCCAGGTGTTGCCGCCGAACGGCCCGAAGTGGGTGAAGCTGAAGCCGAACGTCTGGATCATCGGCCCGATGTAGAACACCAGGAAACCGAGGCCGATCGGCGCGATGAAGACATAAGCGGCCTTCTGCGTACGGGAGTTCGGGCCGCGCGTGACACCGTCGGGTCCGGCCTTCGAGCGCGGTTTCCTGATCCGGCCGTCCGCCTCCGCGGCGGCCGTCGACGGGAACACAGCCATTACTTGTCCTCCTCGACGAGTGCCCGGTCCATCTGTTTCGCCAGCGTCCGCGCCGCCTGCTCGACACCGCCCTTGCCGCTGAACGGAGCACCGAGCAGCAGATACTCCTGGTCCTCCCAGACGGCCGTGTTGCGTGAACTCGGGTACGGGACCGCGTAGTCGAGCATCTCGACGAAGTACTTCAGGTCGAACTCCGGCATCGACTTCAGCCAGGCGCCCTGCGTCCCCTCGTACGAGGAGATGGTGATGCCGCCCTTGGCCTGGATCTCCGCCGCCTCGCGCCGTGCCATGAAGTCCACGAACTTCCACGCCGCCTGCTTCTTGCGGGACTTGGCACTCACGACGTTCGCGAGCCCGTGGATGACAGTGGCGCGCTCGCGGCCCTTCGGCAGCACGGCGACACCGCCGTGGTCCTTGATGGCGGGCCCGGTGTACATGAGCGCCGCCATCGCGGAGAGGTCGTAGTTCATCGCCACCTGCTCCGACAGGAACAGATTGCGGGCCCGCACCTCCGACATGGCGCTCTGCGGCGGCGACCAGCCCCTGTCCACCAGGTCCGTCCAGAACCGCAGGCCCTCGACGGACCGCGGATCGGCGAACCCGGAGCGTCCGTCGCGCAGCACATACCCGCCGGCGCCGAACACCGTCGGATAGAACTTCGCCTGCCGGTCCATCTCGGCGGCGATCCCGTAGACCCGCTTCCCCGGATTCGTCAGCTCGTGCGCGGCGTCCCGCAGATCGTCCCAAGTCCACGTGTCATCCGGGTACTTGATCCCCGCCTTGTCGAAGAGCGCCTTGTTGTACCAGAGCCCGATGGTGTCGAAGTCCTTCGGCAGCCCGTACTGCTTGCCCTCGTACGCGTAGATGTCGACGAGCGCGTCGGGGTGCTTGCCGACCGGGGTGCGGTCCCGGGCGATGTGCTCGCTCAGCGGCTCCAGCGCGCCGTTCGCCGCGTACAGCTGGATGTTCACCGCGTTCATCCAGAACACGTCCGGCGCGGTGCCGCCGCGCATCGACGTGCGCAGCGTCGTCCAGTACGAGGACCAGGGCGTGAGCTGGATCTCCACGGATATCCCGGGGTTGTCGCGCTCGAAGGCATCGATGATCTGCTGCAGCACCGGGGCCTGGGTGACGTCCCAGATGCCGTACGAGAGGGTGGTGTGGCCACGCGCCGAGGCGGTGTCGGAAGCTCCGCCGCCGCTGCTGCAGCCGGTGGCGAGCGGCGCCGCCGCGAGCGCACCGGCGAGAAGCGTTCTCCTGCGCATACGCGTCTCCGGTCGATAGGAGGAGAGTGGGGATGGAGAGGGAGAGGGGGTCAGTGCGGAGCGGGCAGCTTCAAGGGGCCCGCCGAATGGGGGAGGTGAGCCTCGACGGCGTCCAGGGCGCGGCGCACCGCTCCCAGGGCCACACCCTCGCGGCCGAGGGTGCTGACCGCGATGCGCGGCACGTGCAGGGTCAGGGGGCGCAGGTGCTCGGTGAGGAGCGGCCCGAGCGGAGCGCCGACCGGGGCCAACGCCCCGGACAGCACCAGGAGTTCGGGGTCGAGCGCGAGGACGAGCGCCGCGATGCCGGGGGCGACCCCGGCCAGGTACCGGTCGAGGACGTCGAGGGCCCCGGGGTCGCCGGCGCGCACGGCCCGCGCGAGCGCGTCCGTCCCCGACTCCGCGGGCAGCCGCTCCTTGTCCCATGAGAGGGCCTTCGCGGCCTCGTCCAGGCCGAGTTGCGGCAGGATGCCCAGCTCGCCCGCGCCGCCGCGGCGCCCCCGGTGCAGCCGGCCGTCGATCATCAGGCCGCACGAGATGCGCCGCCCCACGAGCACGCACGCCACGTCGTCCGCCAGCACAGCCGCGCCCCGCCAGTGCTCGGCCAGCACGGCGAGGTTCACGTCGTTCTCCACGAAGACGCGGCAGGGGATGTCGTCGGCGAGGCGTCGCGCCAGGTCCAGGTCGGTCCACTCCGGCACGATCACCGAGCGGATCCGCCCGGTGTCGTCGACCATGCCCGGCACGCCGATGCCCATCGACCACACGTCGTCCGGGCCGAGGCACTGGTCCGCCAGGAAGCGGCGCAGGCGGCCGCGCAGCAGCTCGATGCGTTCGGTGCCCGTCAACTCCGCCGGAAAATCCTCACGTTGACGCGCGACGACCTCGCCGTCGAGCCGGGCGAGGAGCAGCACCAGCTTCCGGAGCCCGATGTCGACCCCGATCACGTGCCCGGCCTCGGCACGGAACCGGAACCGGCGCGCGGGCCGCCCCGGCGCGCGCCCGGCCGCCGGGGCGTCCGTCTCGGCGATCCAGCCCTGCCCGGCCAGCTCCTCCACGAGCGCCTCGACCGTCGGCCGGGACAGCCCCGTCGCGGTGGCGAGACCGCTCACGGTCCGGGGGCTCTCCTGCCGCAACGCCCGCAGCACCACGGCCGTGTTGAGACCGCGCAGCGCCGCGAGGTCGTGCCCGCGAGCCCCGTTGTGCACCGCCATGGCCTGTTTCCCTCCGAGCGCCGGTCGGTCGGGTTGCGCAGGACTGTTGCATAACTCCGAGGGCTTGGGAAGCCCGCCCGGACCGAAATTACGTAGAACTCCTGCCAATTGAAGGAGCGGAGGCGCCGCGGACGTGGCCGGAGTTCGTCACACATGCCCCATTGACGCCTCTTCGGCCCGGGACTGAGGGTGGAGGGCATGACCCAACTGTCCGAGCATCTGCGCCAGGCCACCCCCGTCGTCGCGCAGCGCGGGGAAGGCGTCCACCTCTACGGCATCGACGGCCGTCGCTATCTGGACTTCACCGCCGGGATCGGGGTCACCAGCACCGGCCACTGTCATCCCCGCGTCGTCGCCGCCGCGCAGGAACAGGTGGCCACCCTCATCCACGGCCAGTACACGACCGTCATGCACCAGCCGCTGCAACGCCTCGTCGAGAAGCTCGGCGACGTGCTGCCCACGGGCCTCGACAGCCTGTTCTTCGTGAACTCGGGAAGCGAGGCCGTCGAGGCGGCGATGCGGCTCGCCCGGCAGGCCACGGGGCGGCCCAACATCGTGGTCGCGCACGGCGGCTTCCACGGCCGGACCGTGGCGGCGGCGTCCCTGACCACGTCCGGCACCAAGATCCGTACGGGCTTCGGCCCGCTCATGGCGGGCGTGGCCATCACGCCGTTCCCGAACGCCTACCACTACGGCTGGGACGAGGAGACGGCCACGCGGTTCGCGCTGCGCGAGTTCGACCACCTGCTGCAGACGGTCACCGACCCCGACGACACGGCGGCGATCCTCATCGAACCGGTCCTCGGCGAAGGCGGCTACGTCCCCGCCAACACGGCCTTCCTGCAAGGCCTGCGCGAACGCGCCGACCGCCACGGCATCCTCCTCATCCTCGACGAGATCCAGACCGGCGTCGGCCGCACCGGACGCTTCTGGGGCCACGACCACTTCGACGTACGGCCCGACGTCCTGATCACCGCGAAGGGCCTGGCCAGCGGCTTCCCGCTGTCGGGCATCGCGGCGCCGGCGGACCTGATGCACAAGGCCAGGCCGGGCTCGCAGGGCGGCACGTACGGCGGCAACGCGGTCGCCTGCGCGGCGGCCGTCGCCACGCTCGACGTCATCGCCGAGGAGGGCCTGGTGGCCAACGCCGCGGCGATGGGCACGCGGCTGCGGGCCGGCCTGGAGGACGTCGCGGCGAAAACCCCGGCCATCGGCGACGTACGAGGCCTCGGCCTGATGCTCGCCAGCGAATTCACGACCCCGTCCGGCGACCCCGACCCGACGACCGCCCTCCGGGCCCAGCAGGCGGCAGCGGACGAGGGCCTCCTGCTCCTCACGTGCGGCCCCTGGGGCAACGTGGTCCGGATGATCCCGGCGCTGGTGGTGACGGAGACCCAGGTGGACGAGGCGCTACGGGCGTGGTCGTCCGCGGTGGCGGGGGCGACGGGTTCGTAGCCCATCAACACAGTCGCGGAACAAGACCCGATGCCCGCACCCCGTCAATGAGGCCGGCAGGCGGTGTCCTCGCATGCGCCCCCGTCAGGGGTGCGGGGAGCGGCGCTGCCCAGCCACGACGAAACTCGCACGCGGCGACACCGCACGAGTCTCGTCGGGGGTGCGGGGAACGGCGCTGCCCAGCCACGACGAAACTCGCACGCGGCGACACCGCACGAGTCCCGTCGGGGGTGCGGGGAACGGCGTGCCCGGCCTCGACGAAACTCGCATGCGGCGACACCGCTCGAGTCTCGTCGGGGGCGCGGGGAACGGCGTGCCCGGCCTCGACGAAACTCGCATGCGGCGACACCGCTCGAGTCTCGTCAGGGGCGCGGGGAACGGCGTGCCCGGC
>NZ_JBFAKV010000011.1:0-141951 GCF_040655895.1 Streptomyces sp. NPDC050264 | reverse complement strand
CGACACCGCTCGAGTCTCGTCAGGGGCGCGGGGAACGGCGTGCCCGGCCACCACGAAACCCCCACCCGACGACACCGCACGAGCGAGTCCCACGGCGCCGCCCCCCGATCAGGGGCCGCAGGCAATGGCGCGCCCGGCATACGAAACCCGCCCCACAACAACACCCGCCCCCCAACACCCAGCGCCCCATGGAGCCCGCCCATGACGACACCCCCCGTAATCCAAGCCGTACCGAAGCAACTCCACATAGCCGGCACCTGGCAGAACGCGGCAGCGAACCGCACGATGACGGTGGACAACCCCGCCACCAACGCCCCCCTCTGCGACGTCGCCGACGCGAGCCCGCAGGACGGCCGGGCAGCCCTGGACGCGGCGGTCGCGGCCCAGCGGGACTGGGCCGCGACCGCCCCACGGGCCCGCTCGGAGATCCTGCGCCGGGCCCACGAGATCATCCTCGACCGCACCGAGGACCTCGCCCTCCTCATGACCCTGGAAATGGGCAAGCCCCTCGCGGAGGCCCGCGGCGAGGTCACGTACGCCGCGGAGTTCTTCCGCTGGTTCGCCGAGGAGGCGGTCCGCATCGACGGCGGCTACGCCACCAGCCCCGACGGCCGCAACCGCCACCTGGTCCTGCGGCAGCCGATCGGCCCCTGTCTGCTCGTCACGCCCTGGAACTTCCCGCTCGCCATGGGCACCCGCAAGATCGGCCCCGCCGTCGCCGCGGGCTGCACCATGATCCTCAAACCGGCCCCGCAGACCCCGCTGTCCACCCTCGCGCTGACCGGGATCCTGACCGAGGCGGGCCTGCCGCCGGGCGTCCTTAACACGGTCACGACCAGTGACGCCGCAGGCCTCGTCGAACCCCTGCTGCGCGGCGGCGGCATCCGCAAACTGTCCTTCACCGGCTCCACGCAGGTCGGCCGGATCCTGCTGGCCCAGTGCGCCGACACGGTCGTGCGGACCTCGCTCGAACTCGGCGGCAACGCCCCGTTCATCGTCTTCGGCGACGCCGACGTCGAGGCGGCCGTGGACGGCGCGATGGTCGCCAAGATGCGCAACATGGGGGAGGCCTGCACCGCCGCCAACCGGATCTACGTGCACAGCTCCGTCGCCGAGGAGTTCGCGACCCGGCTGACCGCGCGGATGTCCTCCCTGACCGTCGGGGACGGCACCGCGCCCGGCACCGACGTCGGGCCGCTCATCGACGCGGCGGGCCGCGCCAAGGTCGATACCCTGGTGCGCGACGCCGTCGAGCGCGGCGCGAAGATCCTGACCGGCGGTGAACTCCCGGCCGGCGAGGGGAACTTCTATCCGCCCACCGTCCTCGCCCAGGTCCCGCGCGACGCCGAACTCACCGGCACCGAGATCTTCGGTCCGGTCGCCGCGCTGTTCACGTTCGACGAGGAGGACGACGTCGTACAGGCCGCGAACGACACCGAGTGGGGCCTCGTCAGCTACGTCTACACGCGCGACCTGGACCGTGCGCTGCGCGTCGGCGAACGTCTGGAGACGGGCATGGTCGGCCTCAACACCGGCCTCGTCTCGAACCCGGCCGCCCCCTTCGGCGGCGTCAAACAGTCGGGCCTCGGCCGGGAGGGCGGCCGCGTGGGCATCGACGAGTTCCTGGAGTACAAGTACCTGGCCGTGCCCACCGGCTCATAACCGCTCCACGGCACGGAACCCGGCGAGGCGGGACAGCAACGACTGTGCGGGCGGGGAGAGTTCGGCCATGGCGACCTCCTCGCCCGCGTTCAGCGGCCCGACGATCGCGGAGAGTTCCGGCCCGGTCAGGTCGGTCTCCAGGATGTGCCCGCACGCGGCCACGAGCCGGCGCCCCGAGGCCTCGGCCCACAGCACCCGCTCGACGGCCCGTACGGCGTCGTCATCGGTGAAGCGGCCGGGCCGGGCGGGCGGCGGCACCGGCCGCAGCCCGCCGTCCGTCGCGTGCAGCAGCGCTTCGCGCACCATCCGGCGCCGCAGTGCCGCCGGACGCGCGGCCTCGCGATAGTGGGCGAGCGCCTCGGCGAGGACCGGTGGCAGCCCGTCTCCTTCGTCGCGTACGAGGATGTCGTCACCGCCCCAACGGGCTTGCGGGGTCGCGAGGTTGGGGCCGGGCGCGAGCAGGGACCGCAGCCCGTGTCCGGGGGCGGGCGAGGCCCGCGGGACACCCAGATGCACGACGGCCGTCGGTGACCGGCCGGGCTCGGCGACGTAGCGCTGACCGGCCGGCCAGTAGAGCAGGTCGCCGGGCACGGGCCGGGCGACCGACCACCGCCCGGCCCGTTCCAGCCGCAGCCGTGGCCGCCCGAGCAGGATGTGGAGAAACGTCGAGCCCCGGGTCTGCGGCAGCCGGTCCGGGCCGCACGTCCCGTGCCACAGGGTGGTGCTCGCCCCGAGCAGCGGCTGGCCCGTGCGGTCCCACAGTCCGGAGAGGAAGTCCCGCGCCCTGAGCCACACGGGATGGTGGAAGGCGTGCAGGCAGCGCACGACGAACGCGAAGGGCTCGCGCGCCGTGTGTCCGCCGAGGAGCCGCCGTCCGTACCGGGCGAAGGAACCGTCCTCCGGCCGCGGCAGCAGATCCCCGGGATCGGCCAGGTGTCGCGGCCCGAGGGCGAAACTCACCTGGCCCCTCCCGGCTCCGGGCCGTCGCGCCGCGCCGACGGAACTCTCGAAGACCTCGTGCGCGTCGAACGGCGCGGCGCCGAGTGCGGCGCCCCTGATCAGCACGGGTCGCCGGTCCCAGTAGGTCTCGGTGAACCTCTCCCAGTCGAACGACTCCAGCACATCGACGCCATCGACGCCATCGACGCCATCGACGCGGGATATCGGAGCCGGGCTCACGATTCCAGCTCCAGAGCTCGCACTTGATACAACTCCCCGACCAGAGTCAGTAGTTCGGGATCCTGGGGGTGCAGATCGCAGGCGTCGGCGAGCGCGCTGACGGTGATCCGCGAGACCGTGCCGAGGTGGGCGAGGGCGCGGCGGGCCGCCGGTTCGGTGCCGGTCCGCGCATGCCCGTGGGCGGCCCAGACCAGCGGACCGGCACCGGCCCGCACATGCAGGATCTCGGTGGTGCGCCGCAGCCGGCTCCGCGGGGTGAGCGCGACGCCCGGCCGGGGCGGCGGGGCAGGGTGCAGGCCCGCCGCCGAGCGCAGAGCGGCCCAGCGCAGCAACAGCGCGCGCTCGGGTCCGTCGCCGGTCAGAGCCGTGACGTAGCGCCGGGCGGGTTCGGTGAACTGCGATGCGGGGGTGAGGTGTCCGTCGGCGTCCGCGGAGACGGGGTGCGGGACGCTGGGCTGCTCGTCGGCGGGCAGCGGGTGGAGCCGCAGCAGTTCCCCGACGACCTCGCCGACGTAGGGGAGGGCCGCGGTGGTGCGCGCGGGCACGGTCAGGCGCAGCGTCGTGCACGGCCGCGTACGGTCTTCGAGGTGGGTGCTGCCCGCGGGCCAGTACGCCAAGTCGCCCGCTGTGGCGTGCAGTTCGAACTCGGTGCCGGTGTGTTCCGGCCGTACTCGCATCGTCAGGGAGCCGTCCAGGACCCAGGTGAGGGCCGCCGCGTCGGGGCGCGCCCCGAAATCCTCGGCGGACTGGTGCCGGGTGCCGACGGCCAGCTCCGCCGTGACGGGCAGTGGGGGCCGGCCGACGTGCCGCCATAACCCCGCCACGGCGTCGCGGACCCGCGACCACAGAGTGAAGTCGAGGCTCAGCGCGTGCTCGGCGGTCAACAGCCAGCCCTCGCCGTCCAGTTGTCCGGGCGCCGCCAGGCGGGCGGCGTAGCCGGCGGTGTCCCTGTCCTGCGGCGAGGGCAGCAGCGGTCCGGGATCACGGAGTACGCCGTCCGCGACGGCCAGCCGCATCCGCGTCGGTTCCGGGGCGACGGCCGCGGCCACCAGGAGGCGGTGGGCCCCCGCCGCGTCGAGTCCGGACCCGGGTGCGCCCGGGACGACCACCGGTTCTTTCGCCCAGTGCTGGTCCGCGAAGTGTCGCCAGGCGTCGGCGGGCGGGGCAGGTGCGGGGGAGGGTCGGCAGCTGCGCTTCATCGGGGCTGGGGGCTCCTCGGTCCCTTGTTCGGGGGCGGGGGACAGGCCTGGCGACCCTGTCAGAGGCGTTCCTGCGCCGTCAACGCCCGGCGGAGATCCGGTGAACATCTGGCGTGGAACGTACATCGCGCCCTTCTCCCGCACTCCTGTTCGGGCCCGCTCAGACCGCGCTGCCCGCCTGCCAGTCGGCCCACGACAAGTTCCAGCCATTGAGCCCGTTGGCCGGATTGACCGTCTCCTCGCCCGAGCGGCGCACCTCCACGACGTCGCCGACCATCGAGCTCGTGTAGAACTTCGCGCCCGGCGTCGACGAGTCGTCCGCGCCCTGCGCGTCCCGCAGTCCGACGCAGCCGTGGCTGGTGTTGCTCGTGCCGAAGAGGGACGGAGCCCCCCAGTAGTTGCCGTGGATGAAGGTGCCGGAGGTGGTGAGCCGCTGGGCGTGCGGCACGTCGTCGATGTCGTACTCGTCGCCGAGGCCGACCGTCGTCGAGTCCATCCGGGTCTCCTTGAACCGCTCGGAGATCACCATCTTCCCCGCCCACGTGGGGTGTTCGGCGTCGCCGCCGCTGACGTCGTACGTGGCGATCTCCTTGCCGTCGCGTCGCACGGTCATCGACTTGGCGCTGAGGTCCACGACGCTGATCTGCTCGCGCCCGATGTGGAAGGTCACGTCCTTGTCCTGTGTGCCGAACACGCCGTCGGAGCCCTCGACGTCCTTCAGCCGCAGACTCAACGTGATCTTCGTGCCGGCCGCCCAGTACGCCTCGGGGCGGAAATCGAGCCGGGTGTCGCTGAACCAGTGCCCCGCGATCTCCACGTCCGGGTCCGCGGTCACGGTGATCGCCTTCTGTACGGCGGCCCGGTCCGTGACGGCCTTCGTGAAGTTGAGCGAGACGGGCATGCCGACACCGGACGTCGAGCCGTCCTCCGGGGTGAAGTACCCGACGAAGGTCGCACCCGGCTTCTTGGTGGTGAAGCGGGTGGTGTGCGCGGAATCCGCGCCGTCGACCTTCGCGCTCACGGTGTAGTCGGTCCCGGAGGCGGGATGGGCGGACGAGGTCCACTTGGTCCGCTTGTCGTTGTACGTCCCCTTCAGGCGCGTGCCGCCGGCCGTGGCGACCTCGACGGCGCTCAAGGTCCCGCCGCTGACCGTGACGGTGACCGGAGTGCCGAAGTCGGCGGCCCGAGTCCCATCGGCGGGGGTGACGCCGACCTCGGCCTTGCTGTCGGCCTCGGCCGCGCCGCCCTGCGCTCCGGCCTCCCCGGCGCAGCCCGCGACCGCCACCACCGAGGCCGCCCCCAGCGCGGCGAGCACTCCGCGCCGCGACCAGCGATCCGTACCGTCCGCTATCCGAACCCGAGAGTCGCCCACGCCGAGCCTTCCTGCTCCACCTGATCCATGGCCGTTGGGGTCGGCCTCTGCGGTGTCGAATGGTGCCTGGGCGACCTGGGTGAATCCTTGGAAAAAGGCACGCTTGTCTTAATTCTTCCTTTGAGGGGGGTCCGTCGGGCCGTGCCGGGCCGGTCGGCCCGACGTGTGGATCTTGTGAAACGCAACGGCGGCGGCGAGCGGAATAAGAGACTCCGCCGCCAGCGAGCCGGTTCCGCGGCGCGGGGAGCCGGTCTCGCGCACGGCCGGGGTCATCGCTGGGTAAGTCCGCGACGGCCAGGGGCGGACCCGTAGAGCCCCGGCTTCGCCGACGGAGCTGGGGCACATGCGCGGCACGTCAGGGCCTGCTGCTCGGGGCCCGCTACATGCGGCCTCGATCCGGTCTAGGCGGGGTCGTCGCTCCGCGCTTCGGGGTGGGTCACCCCGTAGACGCGGGCGAAACGGTTGGCGGGCGCGGCGGAACCGCCGATCCGTTCGAGGAAGAACGCGCGGGCGATGGACCGCATCTGGTCGCCGTCCACGTGCATGATCCATCTGTTGGAGGCGGCGTGGAAGCGGGCCGTGTCCACGGCCGTCTCCAGGCCGCGCGCCGGGCCGCGGTGCAGCCGCCCGCTCAGCGCGACGAACCGCTTCAGTACGTCGAGGTTAGAGCGGCGCAGGGCGACCATCTGCAGGCCGGGCTCGGGGGCCTCGACGGTTGTGGGTGCGGCCCGCACATGGGCGTAGAGCAGCGCGTCCCAGCCGTCGGCCGTGAGCTGGACCGCCCAGGGGACCGGTCGGCCGGTCCGCGCGGCGAGTTCTGCCTGGTCCTCGGCGGCGGCCATCCGGGCCAGGCCGAGCCTGACCAGCCGGGCCGCGGCGCGTGCGTCGACTCCGGGGCCTGCTGTGGCCCAGCCGTCCGGCCTGAGCTGCGTGTCCGCGACGCGTTGCAGTAGCGCGACGTGCCCCTCCGAACGGCTCATCTTCGTCCTCCCCGCCGAGCTGTGCGATGGCGCGACGCTAGCGTGCGGCGTCCTCCGGGCGGGGCGAGTTGGGGTGGGCGCCCCTCGAAATGGGGGCGCGGGCAAATTTCTGCGCGGCCGGTGCATCCGTTCCGCGGTCGGGCGGCGAATGACGAGCAGGGCAGTGAGCAGCACCATCTCGCCCGCTGTCCCCAGAGCCGCTGGCGCCGGGCGCCTGCACGCCCCGGCGCCAGCGGCCTTCACTGTCAGTGGGGGCCGCTAGGCTGCGAGCAACCATCAGCCTTTGCGGACGGATGGCTACTCGAAGAGGCCCCGCCCCGCACAGCACCGGGTGCGGGGCATTCGTGACGGGGCCGACCCGATCACCGGCCCGATGCCGGGCGCGCGGCCTGCGCCTGAGCGGCCGACCCGCCCCCCCCACGCTCGACATCCGGAATCGCGGCGTCGCGTGTCCTGTGGAAGGGTGGCGGGTGATATGTCCCGTTAGGTACCGCTAGGTCGCGTTTGTGGCCGGGCGATCGGGGCTGTCGCCGCTCGACCGAACATGCCCGTCGAGGGCCGCGCAGGCCCGTTCATACCCTGAGGAGGCGTCATGTCCTCGAAGCGCCGCCGTAAGAAGAAGGCCCGTCGCAAGCACGCCGCGAACCACGGCAGCCGACCGCAGTCCTGAAGGCGTCACGCCCTCTGCACGAGTCCTTCACCGGCCGCCGTCGCCCACTCCGTGACCAGCGTCTCGTACTCCGCCCGGTCCTCGTCGGTCAACTGGCCGCCGGTACGCGCCCAAAGGTCGCGAATCTGCTGGTTGACCATGTCGGCGGACCGTGCGGAGCGCGGGGTGGGAGTGGAGGACATGTGAACGAGGGTAGGGGATCAGTACGCCAATGCGCTCCGGTCCGTCACGTGGGCATCGCCATGTGTGATGTTCGCCATGGCGCGCAACCTCTCACGGTTTACGTGCAACACCCGCGTACAGCGGCACGGGAGTGCCGTCCCGCTCCTCGTCGACGGCCAGCTCCGGATGCCACTCCGGCAACCAGACCACGCCCGGGTCGAGCAACTCCAGGCCCTCGAAGAACGTGGTCATCTCCGCGCGTGTACGCGGCACCAGCGTGACGCCGCCGGCCGCGTACATGTCGACGGCCTGACGGGTGCGCTCGGGGTCGTGATCGGAGGCCAGTTGGGACAGGACCAGGTAGCTGCCCGAGGGGAGCGCGTCGACCAGCGTGCGGATCATGTCGTGCGCGCCCTGCTCGTCGGGGATGAAATGCAGGAGCGCGATGAGCGAGACCGCGACCGGACGGTCGAAGTCGAGAATCTCCCCGGCCAGTTCGAGGATTTTCTGCGGCTCGCGGGCGTCGGCCTGGAGGTAGCGCGTCACGCCCTCCGGTGTGCCGCGCAGCAGCGCCTCCGCGTGGGCCAGCACGATCGGGTCGTTGTCGACGTAGACGACGCTCGTCTCGGGGGCCGCGGTCTGTGCGATGCGGTGCAGGTTCGGTTCCGTCGGGATGCCCGTGCCGATGTCGAGGAACTGGCGCACTCCGAGCCGCGCGGCGAGCATCCGCGTCGCGCGCTGCATGAACCAGCGGTTGTGCCGCGCCCCGTACTTGGCGGTCGGCTCCATCGCCGTGATCTGCCGGCCGAGCGCCTCGTCCACCGGATAGTTGTCCTTGCCGCCGAGGAACCAGTCGTACACCCGCGCCGGGTGCGGATTGCTGGTATCGATGCTGGGCGTGGCGGGGGACGTATCCGTCATGGGTCAACTCCCGGGTCGGCGAGCTCTGTTCGAGCGTACGTCCGATCATCCTGCCGTACGCGTGTGACGTGTGGGGCGTGATCGGGGAGGATGGCCGCCGTCCCGAGCCCGCCTCCAGGCCGCACGCGAACAGGAGCAGTGCGCATGAGTGACGTTCCGCAGCGCCTCGACATCTCCCGGGCCGGTCCCGCCGACTGGCCGGTGATCAGCGGCTGGGCCGCCGACGAAGGCTGGAACCCGGGCCGCCTCGACGGGGACAGCTTCTTCGCGCAGGACCCCGACGGATTCTTCCTCGGGCGGATCGACGGGGAGCCCGTCTCGGCGATCTCCGTCGTCAACTACGGTGCCGCGTACGCCTTTCTGGGCTGCTATCTCGTCCGGCCCGACCTGCGCGGCCGCGGCCACGGCAGCGCCACCTGGCGGGCCGGTCTCGCGCACGCGGGCGCGCGCACCGTCGGGCTCGACGGCGTCGTCGCCCAGCAGGACAACTACCGCAGGTCCGGCTTCGAACCGGCCCACCGCACCGTGCGGTTCACCGGGGTCGCCACGCACAGCACCCCGGCCGCGACCGGCGACGGGATCGTGCCGGTCGGCGACGACCTCGCTCCCGTCCTCGCCTACGACAACGCGTGCTACCCCGCCGACCGGCCCCGCTTCCTGAAGTCCTGGCTGACCACGGACGGACACACGGCGCTCGCCCGCGTCGTCGACGGCCGCGTCACCGGGTACGGCGTGGTGCGCCCGGCGCGGGACACATGGCGCATCGGGCCGCTCTTCGCGGACACCGCCGACGACGCGCGGGCCCTGTTCGACGCCCTCGCGCCCGGCGCAGAGCCGGTCGGCATCGACGTACCGGAAACGAACGCCGAGGCCGTCGCGCTCGTTCGGTCGCGCGGCCTGTCGGCCGGGTTCGAGACGGCCCGGATGTACACCGGGCCCGTCCGGTCATTCGCCCAAGGACGCGTCTTCGGGGTGACCACGCTCGAACTCGGCTGAGTCGGCGGGGAGTTGCGGGGTGGCGTACGTGTTCTTCGCCGCGTACCACCATCCCGTCGCGAGGAGGAGGACCGCGGCGAGCGCCACGACCGCGTAGTTCATCGAGTCGACGGTGACCGGGGAGGCCTGCGGCAGGCAGAACAGCACCGTCACGCACGCCACCCACACGACCGCGATCCAGCCGATCGGCCGGCTCCAGCGGCCCAGGTGCCACGGCCCGCGCTCGAAGCGGTCCCCCGCCCGCAGCCGCAGCAGTACGGGGATCGCGTACGCCGGCGTGATACCGATGACGTTGATCGCGGTCACGGCCCCGTACGCGGTCGCCGACCACAGCGACGGCAGGGCCAGCACGCAGGCCGCCGACACCGACAGCCAGACCGCCGCGACCGGTGTACGCGTCCGGGTGCTCACCCGGCGCCACAGGCGCGAGCCCGGCAGGGCCCCGTCCCGGCTGAACGCGAACACCATCCGGCTCGCGGCGGCCACCTCCGCGTTGCCGCAGAAGAGCTGGGCCACGATCACCACGAGGAGCAGCGCCGTGGCGCCGCCCGAGCCGAGCGCGTCCAGCAGGATCTGCGCGGGCGGCACCCCCGTCGCGCTGTCCCGCGTCCCCGCGTAGTCCTGGATGGCGAAGGTGAGCCCGGCGAGCAGTACGAACCCGGCGATCCAGGACGCCCAGATCGCCCGCACGATGCCGCGCGCCGCCGCCACCGACGCCCCGGACGTCTCCTCGGAGAGGTGGGCGGAGGCGTCGTAGCCGCTGAACGTGTACTGCGCGAGCAGCAGTCCGATCGCGGCGACGTACAACGGGTTGTGCCAGCCGGTGTCGTTGACGAAGTGCGTGAAGACGAACGACGGCGACTGGTGGTGGTCGGGCACGAGGGCGAGGGCGCCGACGATCGCTCCGACACCCGCCAAGTGCCACCACACGCTGACGGAGTTGAGGATGCTGACGAGGCGGACGCCGAAGAGGTTGAGGACGGCGTGCAGGAGCAGGATCGCCGCGAAGATCAGCATCGTTTTGCCGGGGGTCGGCGTGAAACCCCACTGGAGGTTCAGGAACGCGCCCGTGAACAGGGCCGCGCCGTAGTCGATGCCGGCGATCGCGCCGAGCAGGCCGAGCAGGTTCAGCCAGCCCGTGTACCAGCCCCAGCGCCGCCCGCCGAGCCGGTCCGCCATGTAGTACAGGGCGCCCGACGTGGGATAGGCGCTGGTCACCTCCGCCAGGGCGAGGCCCACGAACAGCACGAAGAGGCCGACGCCCGCCCAGCCCCACAGCATGACGGCGGGCCCGCCGGTGCCGAGCCCGAAGCCGTACAGGGTCATGCAGCCGGACAGCACGGAGATGACGGAGAAGCTGATGGCGAAGTTGCCGAAGCCGTTCATGCGGCGGGCCAGGACGGGCCGGTAGCCGAGGGCGCGCAGGCGCTGCTCCTCGTCGGGCGGTGCGCTCGACACGGTCTTCCCTCCGGTGGGGGGCGGGGGTGCGGCCGCCCATGATCCATGCGGAGGGCTCCAACGGCCAGGGGGCGCAGCCAAGTTGGGTGTCCTTGACGCGGATCGGGACCGTGCCGCAGGCTGGCCGACGGCGATCAAGACGTGGACGGGGGAGGGGACGGCATGGTGAGTGGTCCCGTACTCGCCGTCGACCAGGGCACCTCCGGCACCAAGGCGCTCGTCGTCTGCCCGGAGCGCGGCGTCCTCGGCGCCGCGACGGCGCCCGTGCGGCCCCGGTATCTGCCCGGCGGGCGCGTCGAGGTCGATCCCGCGCACCTGCTCGGCTCCGTCCTCGACGCCGGTGCCCGCGCGCTTGCCGAGGCCGGCGAGCCGGTCGTCGCCGCGGGCCTCGCCAACCAGGGCGAAACCGTCCTCGCCTGGGACCCTGCCACGGGCGAGCCGCTCACGGACGCGATCGTCTGGCAGGACCGGCGCGCGGAGAGCGTATGCGCGGAACTCGCAAGGCATGACGCTGAGTTGCTCGCGCTGTCCGGGCTGCCGCTCGACCCCTACTTCGCCGCCCCGAAGATGGCGTGGATCCGCCGCCACCTCACCCGGTCCGGTGTCGTCACCACCAGCGATGCCTGGCTGGTGCACCGGCTGACCGGCGCCTTCGTCACCGACGCGGCCACCGCGAGCCGCACCCAGCTGCTCGACCTCGACACCGTCGACTGGTCGCCGCGCGCCGTCGAGCTGTACGGACTCGGCGGCGAGAAACTGCCCGAAGTGGTCGATGCGGCGGGGGAGTTCGGGGTCATCACGGCTCTCGGCGGGCCGCCGATACCGCTCACCGGTCTCCTCGTCGACCAGCAGGCGTCCTTGCTCGCCCACGGCGTGACCGAGCCGGGTGCCGCCAAGTGCACCTACGGCACAGGGGCGTTCCTGCTCGCGCACACCGGGGACCGGCCGCGCCGCGGCTCCTCCGGGCTGGTCTCGTGCGTGGCGTGGCGGCTCGCCGGACGCGGCACCGACTACTGCCTCGACGGCCAAGTGTACGCCGCCGCGTCCGCCGTCCGCTGGCTCACCGACCTCGGCGTCATCGAAGGCCCCCACGCGCTGGACGCCGTCGGCGCGAAGGTGCCCGACAGCGGAGATGTCACGTTCGTGCCCGCGCTGTCCGGGCTCGCCGCCCCGTGGTGGCGCGGCGACGCCCGCGGCTCGCTCACCGGACTCGGCCTGGACACCTCGCCGGGGAACCTGGTGCACGCGCTGTGCGACGGGATCGCCGGGCAGGTCGTCGCACTCGCCGACGCGGTCGCCGCCGATCTGGGCGCGCCCCTCGTCTCGCTCCGGGTCGACGGCGGCCTGACCCGCTCGGAGCTGCTCATGCAGACCCAGGCCGACCTTCTGCAAGCTCCGGTGGAAGTCGCCGAGTCGGCCGACACGACGGCGCTCGGCGTGGCGGCCGCCGCCCGCCTCGGTCTCGACCCGGCCCTGACCGTCGAGGAGGCGGTGGGTGCCCGCGCGCCGGTCCGTGTCTACGAGCCGCGCATCGACGCGGCGCGGGCCGAGGCGCGCATGGCCCGCTTCCGCGCCGCCGTGGACCGCACACCGTGACCGTCACCCGCGTCGGGCCGCTGCCCACGCTCCCGTACGACATCACGGTCATCGGCGCCGGAGTCGTCGGCTGCGCGCTCGCCCGGGAACTGATCCGGCGTGCGCCCGCGGCGAGGATCGCGCTGCTCGACGCGGCGCACGACGTCGGCGAGGGGACGTCCAAGGCCAATACGGCGATCCTGCACACGGGGTTCGATGCCGTGCCCGGCTCCCTGGAGGCGCGGCTCGTGCGCGAAGGTCAACGTGAACTAGCCGCGTATGCCAGCGAGTCCGGGATCCCGGTCGAACCGGTCGGCGCTCTCCTCGTCGCCTGGGACACCGCCCAACGCGATGCCCTGACCGGCCTCGCCGCGAAGGCCGTCCGCAACGCGTACACCGAGAGCCGCATCATCGGCCCCGACGAACTCCGTTCCAGGGAACCCCACTTGGGGCCGGGCGCCCTCGGCGCCCTCGACGTGCCCGGCGAGAGTGTCATCTGCCCCTGGACGACGACGCTCGCGTACGCCACCCAGGCCGTCCGCGCCGGCGTCGATCTGCACCTCGACTCCCCTGTGCGTGCGGCCGACAGGAGTCGTGGCGGCACGCACCACCTGACGACCGGGCGCGGACTCCTGCGCACCCGGTGGCTCGTCAACGCGGCCGGGCTGCACGCCGACACCGTCGACCGGCTGCTCGGCCACGACACGTTCACCGTCACCCCGCGCCGCGGCCAGCTGATCGTCTACGACAAGTTCGCCCGCGACCTCGTGCACCACATCCTGCTGCCCGTCCCCACCGCCCTCGGCAAGGGTGTGCTCGTCGCCCCGACCGTCCACGGGAACGTACTCCTGGGGCCCACGGCCGAGGACCTCGACGACAAGCGGGCCACGCACACCACCGCCGACGCGCTCGGCCTGCTACGGGAGAAGGGGCGGCGCATCCTGCCGAGGCTCGTCGAGGAGGAGGTCACCGCCGTCTACGCCGGGCTGCGCGCGGCCACCGGACAGGACGACTACCGCATCGACGCCCGGCCCGCGCAGCGCTGCGTCACCGTCGGCGGCATCCGCTCCACGGGACTCACCGCGTCGATGGGCATCGCCACGTACGTCGCCGACCTGCTGGCCGACAGCGGGTGCACGACGCTCGGCACGCCGCGCGATCTGCCGCCGGTCACCATGCCGAACCTGGGCGAGGCATTTCCCCGCCCCTACCAGCAGCCCGAACTCATCGCCGAGGACCCGGAGTTCGGGACGATCGTCTGCCATTGCGAGCGCGTCACGCGGGGCGAGATCCGCGCGGCGCTGACCAGTACCATCCCGCCCGTCTCGGCGGAGGGGCTGCGGCGCAGGACGCGGGCGCGCGGCGGACGCTGCCAGGGATTCTCCTGCGGGGCCGCGGTGCGCGAACTCCTCGGCCGGAGAAACGGGGCCGGGGCGTGAACCACGCCGTGCGCCGCGTCGACGTGCTCGTCATCGGCTCGGGCCCCGCCGGACTCGCGGTCGCCACCGGGCTCGCCGCGGCCGGGGTCCGAGGGGTCGAGGTCCTGGAGCGTGAGCAGCAGGCGGGCGGGGTCCCGCGGCACTGTCGGCACGGCGGGTTCGGGACGCCGTGGCGGCCGTTGAGCGGGCCGGCCTACGCGAGCCGCTCGGTGCGGGCCGCCGAGGACGCGGGGGCCGCCGTGCGGACCGGGGTGACCGCCCTCGGCTGGGCGGACGCCACGACGCCGACGCTGGACACGGTCGGGGTCCACGGACACGAACGGATCGCGGCCCGGGCGGTCGTGCTCGCCACCGGAGCCCGCGAACGGCCCCGCGCGGCCCGCCTCGTACCGGGCACCCGGCCCGCCGGCATCCTCAGCACGGGCGAACTCCAGCAATCGGTCCACCTGTTCGGCCACTACGTGGGCGCGCGGGCCGTCGTCGTCGGCGGCGAATCCGTCGGGCACGCCGCCGTGGGCACCCTGCGCCGGGCCGGCGCCGCCGTCACCGCGCTGATCACCGAGGGCGGCGCCGGCCGCCGCGGTCTGGACGCCCGCATGCGTCTCGGCGTACCGGTGCTCACCCGCACCACGCTCACCGAGATCCTGGGCAGACCCCGCGCCACGGGCGCCCGTGTCCGGCACGCCGACGGCCGCTGCGTCGTGCTGCCCTGCGACACCATCGTCCTCACCGGTGACTTCGTCCCCGACCACGAACTGGCCCGGAGAGGCGGCCTGTCGCTCGACCCGGACACACACGGCCCGACCGCCGACGCGGCGAGCCGTAGCTCCCGCCCCGGCGTCTTCGCGCTCGGCAACCTGGTCCACGTGAACCGGCCCGCGCGGGCGGCCGCCGCCGAGGGCCGCCGCGCCGTGCCTCCGCTCCTGCGGCACCTCGGCATGCGCTGAGTGCTCAGAGCCCGTCCTCGGCCCCCGCGTCGAAGGCCCCGTGGCGCCCCTCTCCTGCCGTGAACCGCTCCGCGCCCTTCAGCCCCTCCGCCAACACGCCTGCCCCGTAACGAAGTTCGGCCCGCATGGCGGATTCCTCGTCCCGGCAGCCCTGCTCGCGCACCGACGCCCGGTCGCTGCGCAGACAGGACTGCGGGAACGCCGCGAGGTGCGCGGCGAGTTCCTCCGCGGCGGCGCGGGCCCGGCCCGGGGGCACCAGACGGTTGGCGAGGCCCATCTCGTAGGCCTCCCGCGCCGGGACGGGGCGGCCGGTCAGGATCAGGTCCATGGCGCGGCTCTCCCCGATCAGGCGCGGCAGCCGCACCGTGCCTCCGTCGATCAGCGGGACGCCCCAGCGGCGGCAGAACACCCCGAACACGGCGTCCTCCTCGGCCACCCGCAGATCGCACCACAGGGCGAGTTCGAGGCCGCCCGCCACCGCGTGGCCGCTGACGGCCGCTATCACCGGCTTCGTCAGGCGCAGCCGCGTCGGCCCCATCGGGCCGTCGCCGTCCTCGGCCACCCGGTTGCCGCGCGCGGTGCCGACCGCCTTGAGGTCGGCGCCCGCGCAGAACGTGCCGCCGTCGCCCCACAGCACCGCCGCCCTCGCCGTCTCGTCCGCCTCGAACGCCCGGAACACGGCGACCAGTTGCCCGGCCGTCGGCCCGTCGACGGCGTTGCGGGCCTCGGGGCGCGACAGCACGACCGTGGTGACATGACCGGCGCGTTCGACACGGACGGACGGCATGGGCGGTTCCTTTCACGCGGATGACCGGGTGGCTAGGTGACCTTCAGGGCCAGTTTGGCCTCCGCCGTCGAGGACGTTCCGACGAACAGCTCGAACGCGCCCTCTTCCAAACGGAATTCACCCTCGACGTCATTGGTCCAGAACCCGAGATCGTCCGCACCGAGCTGGAAGCGGACCTTCGTGGACGCGCCCGCGTCGAGCGTGACCCGTTTGAATCCGCGCAGCCTGCGCACCGGTTGCGTGATGCTCGCGGCGACATCACGGACGTACAGCTGCACCACCTCGTCGCCCGCGCGCGAGCCGGTGTTGCGCACGGACACCGACACCTCGACGGTGTCGCCCTTGCGCAGCGCCCGCGCGGAGACGCTGCCCCGGCTCAGGGCGGGCGTGCCGAGCTCGAACTTCGTGTAGCTCAGTCCGAACCCGAAGGGGAACTGCGGGCTCGGCGGCAGGTCCAGGTACTTCGAGGTGTACTTGTTGTCCGCGTCGTAGGGGCGGCCCGTCGACTCGTGGTTGTAGTGGATCGGGATCTGGCCGACCGTGCGCGGGAACGACACCGGCAGTTTGCCGCCCGGGTTCACCGTGCCGAAGAGCACGTCCGCGACGGCGTTGCCCGCCTCGGTGCCGGGGTGCCAGGCCTCCAGGACGGCGGGCGCGGAGTCCAGCCAGTCGCCGACGGTCAGCGGGCGCCCGTTGACGAGCACCACCACGAACGGCTTGCCCGTCTCCGCGATCGCGGAGATCAGCTTCTCCTGGTCACCAGGCAGCGAGATGTCACTGCGCGCCGACGCCTCGCCGCTCATCGCGGCCGGCTCGCCCACGACCACGACCGTCACGTCCGCGGCCTTCGCCGCCGCGACCGCCTTGTCGACACCCCCGGCGTCCTTGCCCTCCGGGTCGACGCCTTGCGCGTACGTGACCTTCGCGTCCGGCGCGGCCTTGCGCACCGCGTCGAGGACCTTCACCGCCGGGAACCGCTCCGCCGACGCCGGTACCACCCACGTACCGAGCAGATCCGTCGAGTCGGCGAACGGCCCCACCACGGCGAGGGAGCCGACGGACTTCTTCAGCGGCAGGACGTCCCCGTCGTTCTTCAGCAGGACCATCGAACGAGCGGCGGCGGCGCGGGCCGCCTTCCGCGCGGCCGCCGACGGCTCGGTGATCGCCGCGGACTCCTCCACGTACGGGTCGTCGAAGAGGCCGAGCGCGTGTTTCAGACGCAGCACGCGCGCCACCGCGTCGTCGATCCGCCGCTGGGAGATCTTCCCGGCGCGCAGCAGCTTCTTGCCGTTGGTGAGGAGATTCGTGCTGCTCATCTCCATGTCGACGCCCGCGTTCAGAGCGAGGCGCGCCGCGTCCGCGCCGTCCTCGGCGAAACCGTGCGCGATCAGCTCCTGCACGCCCGTCCAGTCGGAGACGACGAGCCCGTCGAAGTCCCACTCCTTCTTCAGGATGTCGGTCAGCGTGTGCGCGTTGCCGTGCGCGGGGACACCGCCGATCGTGTTGAAGGACGCCATCACCGTGGCGACACCCGCGTCCAACGCGGCCTTGAACGGCGGGAGATACAGATTGCGCAGCCGGGACTCGGACACGTCGACCGTGTTGTAGTCACGGCCGCCCTCCGCACCGCCGTACGCGACGAAGTGCTTGGCGCAGGCGGCCAGGGTCTCCTTCGTGCCGTAGCCCGAGCCCTGGTAGCCCTCGACCTTGGCGGCCGCGAACCGCGCCGTCAGGTACGGGTCCTCGCCGGTGCCCTCGGCGATCCGGCCCCAGCGCGGCTCGTGCGTGACGTCCATCATCGGCGAGAACGTCCAGTGCACCCCGTTGGAGCGGGCCTCCTTCGCCGACACCTCGGCGTCGCTCCGCGTCACCTCCGGATCGAAGCTCGACGCCTGCGCCAGCGGGATCGGGAAGTTCGTCCAGAAGCCGTGGATGACGTCGAGGCCGAACAGCAGCGGGATGCCGAGCCGGGACTCCTCGACCGCGAGACGCTGCAGCTCGTTGGTGGCCTTCGCGCCGAAGATGCTGAGCACCGAGCCGAGCCGGCCCGAGCGCGCCGCGTCCTCGACCTCCTTGGTGGAGCCCGAGCCGGGGTTGAGGTCGTACGCCCAGGGGAGCTGTTGCAGCTGCCCCAGCTTCTCTTCGAGAGTCATACGTGAGAGGAGGCCCTGGACTTTGCTCTCGTACCGCGCCCCGGCCTTCCCGCTCGCCGCGTACGCGCTGGGGGACTGGCTGGTCACGGCGGCCCCAGCGGCGGCGGTGACGCCGATCGCGGACAGCAGAGTACGCCTTCGTAGCTCCGGCATCGATTCGCTTCCCGATAGTCCGAGACCCACAACTTCTGTGATGGGTAAAAGAATTGATGAGAAGCTACGTTCCGCTTATCCGAGGGTCAAGAGGTACGGCCGGGCCGACCCTGCGGGCCACCTGCCCATGGTTGACCTCAACATTGGTTGAGGTCCTAGGGTCATGCGCATGAGCATGGAAACGACAGCCTGGTCGCAATTGCACAGCGTGATGAACGCCCAGAACGGCGGACCGCGCAAGCACCCCTTCGCCCGCGAGACCCTGCGCAGGATCGCCGCGTTCGCCCGGCCGCACCGGCGCCGCATCACCCAGTTCGTGATCCTGAGCATCCTCGGCGCGCTGCTCGCGGTGGCGACGCCGGTCCTCGCCGGACACGTCGTCGACGCGATCGTCCGCGGCGACTCGCAGCACGTGGTGGTCCGCCTCGCCGTGCTCATCGCCGTCATCGCGCTCGCCGAGGCGGGCCTCGGACTGGTCGCCCGCTGGCTCTCCGCCAATCTCGGCGAGGGCCTCATCCTCGACCTGCGCACCGCCGTCTTCGACCACGTCCAGCGGATGCCCGTCGCGTTCTTCACCCGCACCCGCACCGGCGCGCTCGTCAGCCGCCTCAACAACGACGTCATCGGCGCCCAGCGCGCCTTCAGCAACACCCTGTCCGGGGTCGTCGGCAATGTGGTCACCCTGCTGCTCACCCTGGTCGTCATGCTCACGCTGTCCTGGCAGATCACCCTCCTCTCCCTCGTCCTGCTGCCCGTCTTCGTGCTGCCGGCCCGCCGCATGGGCACCCGGATGGCCAGACTCCAGCGCGAGGCCGCCACCCACAACGCGGCCATGGGGACACGGATGACCGAGCGGTTCTCCGCCCCCGGCGCCACGCTCGTGAAGCTGTTCGGCAGGCCCGAGGACGAGTCGGCCGAGTTCGCCGCCAGGGCGCGCCGGGTCCGGGACATCGGCGTCCGCACGGCGATGGCCCAGTCGGCGTTCATCACGGCACTGACCCTGGTCTCCGCCCTGGCCCTGGCGCTCGTCTACGGACTCGGCGGCTACTTCGCGCTCGACGGCACGCTGGAAGCGGGCGCGGTGGTCTCCCTCGCTCTGCTCCTCACCCGCCTGTACGCGCCGCTGACGTCCCTGGCCGGGGCACGCGTCGAGGTCATGAGTGCCCTGGTCAGCTTCGAGCGCGTCTTCGAAGTCCTGGACCTGAAGCCGCTGATCGACGAGAAGCCGGACGCCCGCGAGGTCCCGGACGGGCCGGTCGCCGTCGAGTTCGACGACGTCCGCTTCGGCTACCCGTCCGCCGACAAGGTCTCCCTCGCCTCCCTCGAAGAAGTCGCCTCGCTCGACACCCGCGGCGGCGCGGAGGTCCTGCACGGCGTGAGCTTCCGCGCCGAACCGGGCCGGACGATCGCCCTGGTCGGCTCGTCCGGTGCGGGCAAGTCGACGATCGCGCAACTGCTGCCCCGCCTCTACGACACCGACGCCGGGGCCGTGCGGATCGGCGGCGTCGACGTACGCGACCTGAGCGCCACGTCGATGCGGGCCACGCTCGGCATGGTCACCCAGGACGGGCACCTCTTCCACGACTCGGTCCGCGCGAACCTGCTGCTGGCCCGGCCCGACGCGTCCGAGGAGGAACTGTGGGACGCCCTGCGCCGGGCCCGCCTCGAAGGACTCGTCCAGGAGCTGCCCGACGGCCTGGACACGGTCGTCGGCGAGCGCGGCTACCGGCTCTCCGGCGGCGAACGCCAGCGCATGACCATCGCCCGCCTGCTGCTGGCCCGCCAGCGCGTGGTCATCCTCGACGAGGCCACCGCCCACCTCGACAACACCTCGGAGGCCGCGGTCCAGGAGGCCCTGGCCGAGGCCCTCGCGGACCGCACGGCGATCGTCATCGCCCACCGCCTCTCCACGATCCGCTCCGCGGATCAGATCCTCGTGGTCGAGGACGGCCGCATCGTGGAACGCGGCACCCACACCGAACTCCTGGCCGAAGCCGGCCGCTACGCGGAGCTGTACCGCACCCAGTTCGCCACGGACGAGGTCCAGGAAGCGGCGTGAGCGGTCCACTCGATGAGTCAACTGCGCCTGACAAAAGGCCAGTTGGCTCATACAGTGGCGCCCTCGCCGCGGATACCCTGAACCCATGCTGCTGGGTCGCACAGCGGAATGCGCGCGGATCGCCGACCTCGTCGACGACGCACGCAGAGGGCGCAGCGCCGCCCTCGTCATCCGCGGCGAGGCAGGCATCGGCAAGAGCAGCCTGCTCGGCTGCGCCGCGTCGATCGCCGGGGACCTCACCCAGCTCCGTACGCAGGGCATCGAGGCCGAATACAGACTGCCGTACGTGGGTCTCGCCGACCTGTTCCGCCCGGTCACCGACCACCTGGACCGCATCCCGGGCCGGCAGGCGGCCGCCCTCACCGGCGCCCTGGCGCTCGGCCCCACCGTCGCCGGGGACCGGTTCGGCGTCGCGGCCGGCACGCTCAGCCTGCTCGGCGCGGTCAGCGAGTCCGGTCCCGTGCTGGTCGTCGTCGACGACGCGCAGTGGCTCGACCCGTACTCCCTGGACGCCCTGGCCTTCGCCACCCGCCGCCTGAGCCGCGAAGGCGTCGTCGCCCTCTTCGCGACCCGCGACACCGACGAGACCGCCTCCCGGCTCGCCCCCGTCGAGACCCTCACCCTGCGCGGCCTCGACACCGCCGCCGCGCGACAGCTGATCGCCGGCGAACCGCTCTCCCCGCACGACATCACCTGGCTCCTCGCGGAGGCGCGCGGCAACCCCCTCGCCCTCGTCGAGCTGCCCGCACTGCTCGCCCGGGGCGGACACCGCCCCGACACCGGAGCGCCGCTGCCCATCGGCGAAATGCTCGCCCGCACCTTCCACAGCGCCATCACCCGACTGCCCGAACAGGCCCAGGACGCCATGCTGTTGCTCGCCGTCCTCGGGCCGCGCCCCCTCGCCGGCACCGAACGGGTACTGCGCGCCCACGGGTTGACCTACGCCTCACTCGAACCCGCCGAGCGCGCGGGCCTGATGGCCGTGGAAGAAGGCGCGTACGTCTTCCGCCATCCGCTCGTCCGCTCCGGCGTCTACCACGGTGCGCGTGCCGTCCACCGCTGGCGCGCCCACCGCACCATCGCCCACGCACTCCAGGGCGCCGAGGCCCCCACCGCCCTCGAACGCTACGCCTGGCACCTCGCCGAGTCCGGCGCCGACCCCGACGAAAAAGTCGCCGCCTCCCTGGAACGCGCCGCGTCCGGCGGCCCCGGCAGCCTCACCTACCCCCTCGCCGCCCGCCTCTACGCGCACGCCGCCCGCTTCACCCCCGAGGGCGAGCACAAGGCGGCCCGCCTCCTGTCCGCCGCCCGCGCCGCGCAGGCCGCCGGCTCCCTCGACGAGGCCGCCGACCTCCTGGACCGCGCCCTCGGCCACGCCGCACGCCCACGGACCCGCCTCGACATCCGTCAACTCCGTTGCTACGTCGACATCAACCGGGGCCGCCCGGCCCGCGCCCGCGAGCAGCTGCGCGCCGCCGTCGGCGAAGCCCGCCGCGTCGACCCCGCCCTCGCCGCTGTCATGCTCGGCGGCATCACCTTCACCGAACTCGCCATCGGCGACCTCACGGCGGCCCGCGCCACCTCCGCCGAGTCGATGCAGATCGCCGAGGCCGCCACGGATCCCGCCGCGGCCCTGCCCGTACGCCTGCTGCACGCCCTCGTCGAACTGCTCGGCGGCGACGCGCACGACGGGCGCGCCCTGCTGCGCGAGCTCGAAAAGCCGCTCGCCGAAACCGACCTGGCGTTCCCGTACCCCGTCTCCGGCGTCGGCGGCCTCTGCTATCTCGCCGCCGAGGAACTCGACGAGGCGCACGCCCTGCTCGACCGCGCCGTGCACGCCGCGCGCGCCGCCAGCACCGTGGGGCTGCTCGCGCACCTCCTCGCGACGCTGTCGGTCGTCGAGTTCTGGCGCGGCCAGTGGAACGCGGCGCTCGCCCACGCCGACGAGTCCGCCCGCCTCGGCGAGGACACCGGACGCGTCATCGAGGTGTGCCGCGCCCTCGCCGCCCAGGCCAAGGCCGAGGCCGCCCTGAACCGGGAGGCCGACTGCCGCCACCACGGAGCGCAGGCCGCCGCGCTCGCCACGACCGCCGAACTGCCCATGGACGCGGCCCGCGCCCACGGCGCCCTCGGCTTCCTCGAACTGGGTCTCGGACGTTTCGACGAAGCGACCCAACACCTGGAGCAGGTAAGGGAGTTCTCGCTCGCCAACGGCCGCGGCGACGGCCCCTACCTCTCCTGGGCCGCCGACCTCGCCGACGCCTACGCCCACCTCCACCGCACCGAGGAGGCGTACGAGGTGCTGCGCGTCCTGGAGCACGAGGCGGGCCGCGGTCACCGCCCGATCGCCGCCGCCGCGGCCGCCCGCTGCCGCGGCATGCTCGAACCGGCGCAGGCCGAGCGCCACATGGACCGGGCACTCTCTCAACTCGACTCTGTAGCCGCCCCGTTCGAGCGCGGCCGCACCGAGTTCACGCGCGGGGAACTCCTGCGGCGCCAAGGACGGCGCAGCGAGGCGCGGCGCTGGCTGCAGCGCGGCCTCGCCACGTTCGAGCGGCTCGGTGCCGGCGGCTGGGCGGCCCGCGCCGCCGCCGAACTGCACGCGGCGGGCGGCGACCGGATACGGCCCGGGCCCACCCCGCTCGACGGCCTCACCCCGCAGGAACTGCGCGTCGCGCTCGCCGTCGGCCGCGGCGTCACCAATCACGAGGCCGCCGAACAGCTCTTTCTCAGCGTCAAGACGGTCGAGTTCCACCTCGGCAACATCTACCGCAAGCTGGAAGGGGTACATCGCAGGGCCCAACTGGTGCGCCTGATCAGCCGGTCGGCCGGGACATGAGGGGACGTGACACGCGTAGCGGGGGTGCCCGACCGGGCACCCCCGTCCCCCCCGTTGTTCCCCCCGTGCCGGAAGACCCCGTGCGCTTCCGTGCCCTCCACGATGGACCTTTCCGGAGCACCGGGCCACGGTGAAAACCCTGGATTCGCGGCCCGGGAGCGTACGACCGCTGCAGTAGTCGCGCGGGCGTCGACCGGTGACCTCGGTGTCTTGCCGGAACCCGGCAGTCTTTTACGCTCTCCTGGGGCCGGGCCCGCATCACACACTGCCCCCGGAACAAGGAACGGAGCGGTCGATGCCGGAACAGGGGACACCCGACGCGTACTTGGAGGGCTACGCCGACCTCATCGCGACCGCGTCCGCCACCGGCCGCCGGCTGACCCGCGACGAACTCGACCGGCGCCGCGCCCTCGGCCTGCGCGCCGCGGAAGCAGGTCTCGGACTGCGCGCCCTGGTCGCCGCCCACCTGGCCGAGACCCGCGCCCACTGGCCGCGCACGCCCGACGCCGAGGGCCTCCTCGCCGCCGTGGAACAAGCCGTCGACGCCTTCGCCGAAGGGTACGAGCGAGCCCAGCGACTCGCCGTACGACGGGAGGAAGCCGCACGCCGCGAGTTCGTCGACGACCTGCTCTACGGCCGCAGCGACCTGGGCCGACTCGCCCAGCGCGCCGAACGCTT
Source organism: Streptomyces sp. NPDC050264 (assembly GCF_040655895.1). Lineage (NCBI taxonomy): Bacteria > Bacillati > Actinomycetota > Actinomycetes > Kitasatosporales > Streptomycetaceae > Streptomyces > Streptomyces sp. NPDC050264. The sequence goes on along the minus strand of NZ_JBFAKV010000011.1, from coordinate 118,722 downwards.
CGGCCTGCGCCTGTCCTCCGGGCACGCCGTCGCCGTCGCCCAGGGCGCGAACGCGTACGAGGAGGGCGACCCGGTGCCCCGCGAAGTGGAGAGCGCCCTCGTCGCCCGCTTCGGCGACCGCAGCATCCTCCTCACCACCAAAGAGGGACGGCTGATCTGCGTCGCCCCCGGCGACCAGGACGAAGTCCTCGCCTTCTTCGCCAAGCACGCGTTCGCCGCCACCGCGGGGCAGGTCGCCATCGGCCGCCCGCAACCGGGCGCCGGCGGTGTCGTCCGCTCCTACGAGGAGGCCCTGGGCGCCCTCGACCTCGCGGCGCGACTCGAACTCAACGCCCCCGTGCTGCGCGCCGCCGACCTGCTCGTCTACCCCGTGCTCGCCCGCGACCGGGAAGCCATCGTCGACCTGGTCCACCACACGCTCGACCCACTGCAGGGCGCCCGCGGCGGCGCCCGCCCGCTCCTCGACACCCTCAGCGCCTACTTCGACGCGGGGTGCGTCGCCGCCGAGGCCGCCCGCCGCCTCTCGCTCAGCGTCCGTGCCCTCACCTACCGCCTGGCCCGCATCCACCAGCTCACCGGCGCGGACCCGGCGGACCCGGCCCAGCGCTACACCCTGCAGACCGCGGTCCTCGGCGCCCGCCTGCTGGACTGGCCGGGCGAGCGGCCGTGAGCGTCACAACCATCCGCTGCGCTGCGCCCGCAGGGCCATCTGGAAGCGGTTCGCGGCGCCCAGCCGGGCCATGAGGATCTGCAGACGGCGGTACAGCGTGCGGCGGCTGATGCCCAGCTCACGGGCGATGACGTCGTCGCCCGCCCCGCCGGCGAGGAGCCACAGCAGACGGCGGTCCTCGGGCGGCAGGCCGCCGGGCCGGGTGGTGCGGCCGTGGAACGGCAGGGCGTTCTGCCAGGACTGCTCGAACAGGGCCATGAGCGCCGAGAGCAGTCCGCACGGCTGCACGACCAGCATGGTGTTGTGCACGTCCGCCTCTTTGATCGACAAGGACACGAGCGCGTACGCGTCATCGATGATCACGAGTTTGACCGGCACCGCCGCCAGCACCCGGGCCTGCTCACCGGCCTTGACGCACGGTTCGATGACGTCCCTGACGTGGCCCGGATGCTCCAGCGACGCCCGGGAGTACACCACACGCTGCGTCACGCCACGGGCGAGCGTCGCCAGGGCGTCGTCCGTGGCGCCGGGCAGAGGGAAGTACGGCGGCGACTCGAACTGCCGGATCTGGTCACGGGCGCTCGCCCAGGCGTGCCGGATCCTGGGGCCGACGGCGTCTCCGGTGACGACCTCGACGAGATCGTCGTTGTACGCGGCGAGACGCTGCCGCCGGAACGAGTCGAAGGCGCCCGAGACGGCGATGCGCGACTCCTCCACCTCCGCCGCCCGGTGCCGGGCGAGGATCTCGAGGCCCGCGCCGGGCGGAACCGGCGCCACCACGTCCGCGCCCCGTTCGGCGGCGCTGGCCAGACCGGCATCGACCAGAACGCCGTAGGCCGCGGTGATCTCCACCTCGTCGAGATCACCGGCCGCGGCCGCGATCGTGCCCAGCGGGGCGGGGGCCAGCTCGAGCAGCGCCAGATAGACCCGACTCGCCGCATGATCGAGCCCCAGCAGCCGAAGGGCCTCACCGAGTTTCGCGTTCGTCATCCGCGCACTTTCCTCATACGCGCATTATCTGCCGCACCCGACCCGGGATGGCCGATCTGTGCCACTGGCACACTTCGGCCCCCGGCGCGCCCGATGCCGGATACCGTCCGGGGGCCGTCGGCAGAACCCCCGCCAGAGAAAGGTGCGCGTCATGGCGAAAAGCCGGAAGAACGGTCTCTACTCAGGGATCTCCGAGGAACTGTCCGCCCTGATGCGCTCGGGCTGGGCGGACACCGAGCGGCACGACCTGCGGCCCGCGGAACAGGCCCCGTACGCGGCCGCCCGCCGCGCCGCGCTCTCGGCACGCTTCCCCGGCGAACGCCTCGTGGTGCCCTCGGGAAACCTCAAGGTCCGGTCGAACGACGACACCTACCCGTTCCGGCCGCACTCGGCGTACGTGCACATGACCGGAGACCAGGCCCGGGACGGCGCCCTCGTCCTCGAACCCCGCGCGGACGGCGGCCACGACGCCTACTGCTACCAACTGCCGCGGGACAGCCGGGACAACGACGAGTTCTGGACCGGCCCGACGGCGGAACTCTGGATGGGCCGGCGCCGTTCCCTGGCCGAGTCGGAGACGGTGCTCGGCCTGCCGTGCCGGGACGTCCGTACGGCGGCGGCCGACCTGGCCGCCGTGTCCGCCGTACCCACCCGGATCGTCCGCGGCGTCGACCCGGCCCTGGAAGCCGCGGTCGCCACCGACGAGGAGCGCGACGACGCACTCGAAGAGGCGCTCAGCGATCTCCGCCTCGTCAAGGACGACTGGGAGGTCACCGAGGTCCGCAAGGCGGTGGACTCCACCGTGCGCGGATTCACCGACGTGATCGGCGAACTCTCCCGGGCGGTCGCCTCCTCCGAGCGATGGATCGAGGGCACGTTCTTCCGCCGCGCGCGCCTTGAAGGCAACGCCGTCGGCTACGGCTCGATCTGCGCCGCGGGCGAGCACGCCACGATCATGCACTGGACGGACAACGACGGTCCGGTGCGCCCGGGGGACCTGCTCCTGCTGGACGCGGGTGTGGAGACACACACCCTCTACACCGCCGACGTCACGCGCACGCTGCCGATCAGCGGAACCTTCACCGCCCTGCAGCGCGAGGTCTACGACGCGGTGTACGAGGCTCAGGAGGCCGGCTTCGCCGCGGTCCGGCCCGGCGCCGCCTACCGTGCCTTCCACGAGGCGTCCCAGCGCCACCTCGCCCGCCGGCTGGTCGAGTGGGGCTTCATCGAGGGCCCGGCCGACCGTGCGTACGCACTCGGCCTCCAACGACGCTTCACCATGGCCGGCACCGGCCACATGCTGGGCCTGGACGTCCACGACTGCGCCCAGGCCCGCAACGAGGAGTACGTCGACGCCGTCCTGGAGCCGGGCATGGTGCTCACCGTCGAGCCCGGCCTGTACTTCCAGCCGGACGATCTCACGGTGCCCGAGGAGTGGCGCGGCATCGGAGTCCGGATCGAGGACGACCTCGTCGTCACCGAGGACGGCCACGAGAACCTGTCGGCGGGCCTGCCCCGGTCGGCGGCCGACATCGAGGCGTGGATGGCCCGCTTCGCTGGCTGAGGCTAGGACTTCCGTCCGACGCCGCCGAACATCGCCACCTCGTCGGGGGTGCCCTCTTCGGTGTCCTCGGGGCGCCAGCGCGAGCAGGAGAGCACGCCGGGATCCAGCAGTTCCAGGCCGTCGAAGAAGCGGGCGACCTGGTCCGGCGTGCGCTGGTTCAGCTTCGGCGTCCCGTGCTCGTTCCAGAACGCCACGGCCTCGTCCACGTCCGGCATGGCCGGGCTGGTGATGGTGTGGGACAGCACGAGATGGCTGCCGGCGGGCAGGGCGTCGACCAGGCGCCGCACGATGCCGTAGGGGTCCTCGTCGTCGCCGACGAAGATGACCACGCCGAGCAGGACGAGCGCGACGGGCTGTGTGAGGTCGAGCGTCTTGGCGGCGTGCTCAAGGATCTCCCCGACGTCGCGCAGGTCGGCGTCGATGTAGTCGGTCCTGCCCTCCGGCGCGCTGGTGAGCAGGGCCTGGGCGTGCCGCAGGACGAGGGGGTCGTTGTCGACGTAGACGATCCGGGAATCCGGCGCGATCCGCTGGGCGACCTCATGCGTGTTGTCGACGGTGGGGAGCCCGGTGCCGATGTCCAGGAACTGGCGTATTCCCACCTCGGCGGTCAGATGACGGACAGCGCGCCCCAGGAAGGCCCGGTCGGCGAGGGCGTAGTCGACGATGCCCGGGTGGAGCCGCCGGATCTGTTCACCCGCCTCCTCGTCGACCGGATGGTTGTCCTTGCCGCCCAGCCAGTAGTTCCAGATCCGCGCCGTGTGCGGCCTGGTGGTGTCGATCCGGTCGCGATGGCCGCCGGGGAGTGCGTCGCTCGTCACGGGGTTCCTCTCGTGCCGTCCGTGGATCATGTCCGGATGCCCACCCTAGGGCGTGACGGACAACGCCCGTACGGTGTCGCGGAGTTGGACTCCACGCCCCTGGTGTGCGTGGCTCATCGGGCGGCCGTGGAGGGTGCCGTCGGCGGAGCGGCTTGTTCTGCTTCCGCTCTCCGGCCGGGCCGGCTCAGTTCGGCGGTGAACTGGGCGCCGCTGAGCAGGGCCAGGTTGGTCAGCCACAGCCAGATGAGGAAGACCACGATGCCGGCGAGGGAGCCGTAGAGCCTGCTGTAGGTGCTCAGTACGGAGGTGTACAGAGCGAGGGCCGCGGAGGCGCAGAGCCACAGGGCGGCGGCCAGGGCGCCGCCGGGCAGGCTGTGCCGGCGGCTGCGGGCCGCAGCGGGGCCGGTGTGGAAGACGGTGACGACCAGGAGGGCGACCACGCACAACAGCAGCGGCCAGCGCAGCAGTCCCCAGGTCCAGGTGGCCACGGACCCGAGGCCGAAGTAGCGGCCGATGTGCTCGGCCACCGGTCCGGTCAGCAGCAGGACGAGGGACCCGGCCACGAGCAGACCGAGCAGCGCCAGGGCGGTGCCGAGGATGCGGTGCGCCTTGTGCCAGGGGGAGCGGCGGTCGTCCACCCGGTGCATGCGGTGCAGCGCGCGGCGGAACACGGCCAGGTAGCTGGAGGCGGACCACAGGGCGCTGACGGTGCCGCCGCACAACAGAGTCCATGCGGCTGTGCCGTCCCGCAGGGTCCGGGACAGTACGTCGTGGAACTGTGCGCCGGACGGTCCCGGCGAGTACGTGGTGACGTGGGCGATGAAGTCCTCGGCCGTGCCCGGGCTGACCAGGCTGAACGCCACGGCGGTGACCAGCATGGCGGGGAGCACGGCCAGGATGGAGTAGTAGGTGAGGGCGGCCGCGTAGTCGGATATGTCGTCGCGCCACATCGACGCCGGTGTGCGGCGCAAGGCGTCTCTCCAAGCCGGCCGGCACCGGCCGCGCCGTACAGAGGTGAGACGTTGGGGCGCGGGGCTCTGTGGTTCAGCGGACATGGGTCCTGCCGCGCGGGGACGTGGTGAAGCGAACGTGCATGCGCAAACTGTAAGGGGCGACGGTGGCTTCCGTGTCGCGGGCGAGTGCTGCGAGGGCGGGCAGCACGGCGGCGGGAGTGCTGTCCTGGCGGAGCTGGACGCGCAGGGCGACGTCCAGTTGGTCCGGTCGTACCCGCACGCGGGTGCGGCAGTGGTCGATGTCGCCGTGGGCCACCGCGTGAGAGGTGAGGGCGTCCTGCAGGGCCCGGGTTCGCAGGACGCTGCCGGGCACGGGCAGGGGCACGTGTCGGCGGGAACCGCCGCGCAGTTGCCGTGCACAGCAGAAGGCGAGCAGCAGAGTGGCGGCGACGGAGACCGTGGTGACCGTGGGCGTCCACCAGGCCTGGTCGCGGAGTGCGGCGAGTTGTTCCGGGTTCACGAGCGCCGTATGGGGGCCGGGAAGGTGCGGGGCCCCCGGCGCGCGGGAGAGGGACAGCCAGGCACCGGCCACGAGAGACACCAGGCCGGTCAGGGCCAGGGTGCTCCTGTTGAGGATCGTTCGTCCGCGGGGCATCAGTGACTCACTCCTTCAACTTCCGCTCCCTGCACGCCGGGTGCGAGCCGGCGTTGCGCCGCGTCGGCGTTCTGCGGCGGCCCCGGTTCCCAGTCGTCGCCGGGCCGGACCCTGACACGAAGCCGCGGCGTACGACGCAGGCAGCAGTCGTCCAGTGCCCGGCGTGCCGCCTCGGTCACGCACTGGCGCGCCATGTCGCCCTCGCCGAAGGCCAGTTGGGCCCGGACGGTGATGCGTCGACGGCGCACCCGCACGCGGAGCGGGCCGATCCCCTGGACGTCCCGCACCACATCGGTGATCAGGAGCGCGACCGCCCCGCGGTCCATGGCCGCCCGCACGTGTCCGGCGGGCGACGCGAGCGTGAGAAGCCCGCGCCGGCCCGGAGCGAGCGCCAGGACGATCAACAGCAGCCCGAGGACGGCGAGTACGCCGGCGGCGACACCGACAGCCGGATCGTCGGGGCCGTGGTGCGCCAGCCAGTGCAGCGAGTCGGTGCGCCAGAACGCGGCCGGGCGGTGCGTGAGACGCACGCGGATCACATCGAACGCCAAGGAGCCGCACGCCGCCGCGCCCACCAGGGTGAGCAGCGCCGTCGGCAGCCTGCGCTGCGACCACCACCGCAGCGGCACCCGCGCCACGGTGCCCGCCCGGGCCGGGGGAGCGGAGAGCGCTTCAGGCGTCGCGGTGCGGCGCGAAGCCGGCACCAGAGCGGTGACCGCGACGCGTGTCGTGCCGACATCGAGGCCCGTCAACCGGCGCGTACGGCTGGTGACATGCGTCTGGAGGTGGCGGACCGCCTCGGGCAGGGGGCCGGGGTAGGGCAGCGCGACCTCGACCCCGACAACCGCGCGGCGGCCGCGTACGGTCGCCGTGCCCTTCGCGCCCTCGTTCCGGGGCGTCGCCGCGGCCTCGGCGGCCGCCTGTTCGGCGATCTTGCGCACGGCCCTGTCCGACACGACGGTGGTGCCCCGCTGGGCGGCCGTGGTCATCGACGGCTCCGCTCGTAGGCGTCCCGCAGGTCCTGCACGCGGCCCCCGTCGTCGAACCAGCGGCCCGCCGCCCAGCCCACGGCGCCGAGGGCGGCCACGAGCAGGAACGCCCCGAAGCCTCCGAAGTATCCCGCGAAGGCCAACGCCATGCCGGCGATCATTCCGGCGAACGCCCTGCTCACTGCCACGATCTCCCCTCTCGGCCGGCACGATGACGTGCATCGGCCGGCAACCTCCTGGCGTACATGAACAGCGGACCGCTCACTCCACGCGGGAGTCCGTGGACAGCGTCTCGCTGTCGTCCTCGGGCAGCTGGACGTCGTTGATGGTGACGTTCACCTCGACCACGTCCAGGCCGGTGATGCGCTCCACCGCGGAGATCACGTTCTCCCGCACGTCGCGCGCCACATCGGTGATCGGGACGCCGTACTCCACCACCAGGTCGAGATCGATGGCCGTCTGCCGCTCGCCGACCTCGACCTTCACTCCGCGCCCGACGTTCGGACGGCCGCCCGGCACCCGGTCGCGGACGGCGCCGATGGTCCGCGAGAGGCCGCCGCCCATGTCGTACACGCCCGGGATCTCCCGTGCCGCGATGCCGGCCACCTTCACCACCACGACATCGGCGATGGAGGTTCTGCCGCGGTTCGCGGCAGGCTGGCCGGCTCCGGTGACGCCACCGGACACCGCCGTCGTCTGCACCGACTGGCCGGCCCGCCCCGAGGAGACGTCCTTGAAAGGCGTCGCGGTCTGCGTGGTCGTGCTCATGGCGCGTCCTTCTTCCTGTAGCCGCCGAGTTGCTCTCACCCCGATAGACCCGGTCCGAGGACGCCTGTTACGCACCATCTCCGAGAATCTTTCCCCCGATCTCGATCAGGTGACGTTTCGGGCGGCGGCAATCCGTGTCCCCTCCGGCCACGGATGAACACGGAGAAGGCCGTTGCCGGTCTTCCGACGAAGTGCTGCGTAACAACCGCGGCGCGGATGTGTCCAACGGTCAGGACGAGACGAGAGGAGCCGCTCCGTGGCGGGCGCCCGCAGACAGACCGAACCGCCGGACGGCCGGGGCGAAGGCGACGACGCCCTGCTGGCGATCCGGGCCGCGGAAGGCGACGAGGACGCTTTCGCGGCACTGGTGCAAGGCCATGCCCCGGCGCTGATCCGGCTGGCCACGCGTCTGCTCGGGACGCGCTCCGAGGCGGAGGACGCCGTACAGGAAGCGTTCATCAGTGCCTGGCGGCGGCTTCCGGAGTTCCATGGCCGGGCATCGTTCGGGACCTGGACGTACCGCATCGTCACCAACCGCTGCCTGAACATCCTGCGCGCCCGCAAACCCGAGGCATCCCTGGAGGCGGCGGGAGAGGTGCCCGCACCCGAGCACGCGGTCTCCCCGGCCCGGATCACCGAGGCACGCGGTGCGGTCCGCGACCTGCGGGACGCCCTTGAACAACTGTCGGCCGAACAGCGCGCATGCTGGGTGCTGCGTGAACTGGACGGCCGCTCCTACGAGTTCATCGCGGACGCGGTCGGCATCAGCCAGGAAGCCGTCCGCGGCCGCGTCTTCCGCGCACGACGCTGCCTGACACAAGCACTGGGGGCCTGGCGATGACCGCTCACACCGACCCGCCCAACACCCACGCCGATGCCGACGGCGACGAGCAACTGCCCTGCGGGAGACTGCTGTCCGAGGTCTGGGACGCGTGGGAGGCACCGGGCCACGACCCGCATATGGACACGTGCCCCCACTGCCAGGAAGCGGTGCGCGACCTGGACCAGCTTGAGGTCGCGGTGCGCGGCCTGCGGGACGAACCCGCGGAGATCACCGACAGCGACGCTTCGACGCTGACCCGGCGGGTGATGGACGTCGTACGCCTCGAACTGCGCCCCGGACGCCCGCTGCCCCTGGGAGAACCGGACGAGGACCTGTGGATCATGGAGGCGGTCGCCGCCCGGACCCTGCGGGCGGCGGCGGAGACCGTGCCCGGCGTCAGAGCCGGCTCCTGCCGCATCGAACCCATGTGGCGGAGCGGCGCGGCGACCGGTCCGGTGGAGGTCCGCCTGGAGATCCACGCGCCGTCCCACGCCTTCCTTCCCGACGTCGCGGAGGACGTCCGCACGCGGGCACGCGACGTGGCGGACCGCGAACTGGGCCTGGACATCGGTGCGGTGGAAATCAGCATCACCGACCTCGTCGACAGCGCGGCCCACGGCCAGGAAGGTGGCACCCGATGACTCAGCAACCCGCCCGCCCCACGCTCACCGCGGACATCGCCCGGGCCGTGGCGGACCTGCCCGGCGTCGCCTTCCTCAAGCCCGACCTCACCGGCCGGCTGCGCTCCGCGCTCACCCGGCAGGGACCGGGGGCGGACACGGCGCCATCACCGGCCGGGGTCCGGCTGACCAGGCCGGACGGCGACGCGGGTGCCTGGCACCTCGATGTCCGGCTCGTCGCCCTGCGACAGGCCCGCGCGCTGGATGTCGCCCGCGCCGTCCGCAGGGCCGCCGAGGAACACCTTTCGGCGGCATTTCCGGCGCAGGCGGCGGGAGCGCGGGTCACCGTGACCGTCACAGGGCTGGTATGAGACCTGGCTCCCGTGATCGTGCGAGGGTGGCCCATATGACGACCGAGCGATTCGAAGTACAGCGACAGATAGCCGCACCCCCGGAAAAGATCTTCGCGCTGTTGTGCGCCCCCGCCGGACATGTGGCCATCGACAGCTCAGGAATGCTGCAGTCCGCGGAGGGCGAATCTGTGCGCCGGGCCGGCGACGAATTCGTCGTCCACATGGACCGTGAGGCGCTCAACGACTATCCGTTGGGCAAGTACGACGTCACGGTGATCATTACGAAGTTCGAGCAGGACGCGCTTCTCGAATGGACCATCTCCGGGCAGGTGCAGCCTCCCATCCGGCACCTCTACGGTTACCGGCTCACGGCCCATGAGGGCGGCACCCTGGTCACCTCGTACTACGACTGGAGCGAGATCGAGGAGCGATACCGGGACGCGGGAATTTTCCCGGTCATCCCCGAGGCAGGACTGCGCGCTACCCTCGGAATTCTGGCGCGGAACGTGGAATAGGTCTCGCACCTACCTTTGACCGAGGTGCTCGTGGGCCAGTGCCGCAACTCGCTTTGCGAGGTTGGTGAGTTGCGGCTCGCGACGGGCTGCGGCCAGGGCCAGGCGCTCGACGTCACCGGTCCACGCACCGGTTGCCGAATCGGCCTCTCCGATACGGGCGAAACCACGGTCCACGAGCCCAAAGGCATCACCGGTGCGGTGTCTCGCCGCAGCCTTGACGGCGCCGATCGCGTTGGCCAGGGCACTGGCGGGCCGCGACCACTCTCCCTCACGGGCTCGGGCCGCCGGGTTCCCCTTGTCGTAGTCCGCCTCGTCGGCGACGGACCGCGCGCGCACCGACAAGTCCAGTCGCCAGAACAGCGGAACCTCTTCAAAACGGACGAACAGCAGACGGCGGCGGTCGGAATGCAGGAAGTCCGGATCGACGCGTACGTCCGCCACCGGTTGCACCTGACGCAGGAGCTCTCCGACCTGTGCCAGGCACGCGGCGAACCCGGCGTCGGGAACGATCCACTCGACGTCGATGTCGCTGTAGACGTCCGCGCGACCCGCCGCGAGAGAGCCCGACAGCCTCGTCCGGGCACCGGGACAGCCCCGCTCAAGTACCTCCTGCACCCCGGCCGCAAGGCTCGCGCGGTCACCTCGGAACTCCATGGCGGACAGCGTAGAACCGCCTCACGGCGGGTGATGTGGAGGAGGCGTGTACGGCGGACGATGAGTGATCGTCGTATAAACAGTGCGTGTTAGCCTGCCCGCGTTCGCGATCCGACGCACACGATCGCATGCACACGGGGGAGGCACGGTGGGCTCGGACGGCTACCAGGTCAAGGCAGGCATGACCGGGCAGGCCCGGCAGCTCGACGACGCCGGGACGGACATGGACGGCGTCAGCGCGGCCGTCAAGTCCCGCACGAGCTTCTCGTACGACAACGTCGGCGGCAACGACGCCGCGTCGGCGCTGACCGCATTCGTCAAGGCCTGGGAAGCAGAGGCCAAGACACTGGCGTCGGCGTTGCACGAGCTCGGTGGCAAGGTGCAGTTGGCCAAGAAGACCTACCGTGGCACCGACGGCCTGGTGAAGACGCACGTGGGCCGCGTCCCCAGCGGCGGCACGAGCAGCCTCACCGACACATCGACGCAGGGCGAGCGCGCCTCGGCCCTGTCGAGTTACTGAGGAACGGGCCGATGTCGTTCTTCACCTCCCCCCTCGAATCCCCCTCCTTCCGCCTCGAATGGCTGGCCGGGCTCTCCAAGAAGATGCTCGGTGCCGGAAGCAAGAACGAGCTCCTCGACCTGATCGACAATGCCCTCTCGGTGCCGGAACCGGGCGGCGACCAGGCTCTGCTGGAGGACATGGCGCAGCTCTACCGCGGCCAGCTCGATCCGGTCGGCGGCGTCTTCGACCAGGTCGACCGGGTGGGCCGCAAGGGTCTCCCGGAGGTGTGGGTCGGCGACACCAGCGTCCTCGCCTCCGACGTGGTGAACGCCGCCGGACGGTCCGCGACCCAGATGAGCGAGGCGTTCCAGGGGTGCGCGTCGGTGCTGCTGACGCTGGCCGACGCGATCGGCGCGGCACAGCGCAAGGACGAACAGGGCCGCGGACAGCTGCTGGAGCAGAAGAAGACGCTCGGCGGCAAGGACGGCTTCTTCGACGACCTGCACGAGAACGACGAGGAGGAGTGGGACCGCAAGAACGCCGCCCACTTCGGCTCCTACGCGGCCGACCTGATGCACGCCGCCGTCTCCGAGGCACAGGAAGCCACCCGCATCGCCGCCCGTGACCTGAACAAGTGGGCCGCCGAGGCACGGGCCGGAAAGATGGAGACCAGCGAACTCACCGCCGTCGACAAGCTGATGCTCGCCGACACCGGCGTCGCGGGCGCCGACACCGAGCTGAACGAGATCCTCACGGCCGGCGACCTGGAGCGCGCGTCGACGCGGATGGACCGGCTGAGCCTCGACGACGAGATGGCCATGGAGCGGATGCTGGCGACGTCGGACAGCCCGCAGGAGCGGGCCTACTTGATGAAGGCCCTGGCCTCCGGCCACAGCGTCGCCGAGATCGGGGAGTTCCAGGACAAGATCCACGGCAAGGACCCCGCCTGGCTGCGCCGGCACCTCACCCCGGTGGTCACCGCATCGGACAGCATGGACGACGAAGGCCTGGCGCCGGACGGCGCGAACAACAACAAGGACTCCGTCACCTTCGACGGCCAGGCATGGATCCAGGGCGGCGACGGCTCCGAGGGCACCTGCGTGGCCTCGTCCACCGTCACATCCCGCGCCATGGTCGACCCCCTCTACGCGCTCGACCTCACCGGCGGCCCCGACGGACAGCAGGACGACCCCGAGGCCTTCAAGCAGCGCCTGGTGGCCGAACAGCACCGGCTGCACACCCAAGGCGACGGCGGAAAGGACTGGACCGGCATGGGGCCCGAGGGGCAGGAACGGATCAACGACAGCACCGTCGGCGCCGCCACCGGCACTGACTACCAGCGCCAGGACCTGGACAGCGCCGCCGACCGCAGGGCGGCCCTCACCGAAGTGGAGAAGTCGGTGGCGCAGGGGCAGCCGGTGCCGGTCGACGTCTCGGGCAAGGAGGGCGCCCACGCCATGACCATCATCGCCCAGGAGGGTGACATGCTTCAGGTGTACAACCCCTGGGGCACGACCACCTGGGTCAGCGAGGACGACTTCATCAACGGCCACATGGGCAAGGCATCCAGCAGTGATCTCCCCAATGCGTACAGCGTCTATCTTCCGCGGTAGCAGGGGCGGCGCCGTGATCGCGGCGAGCGCGCTCCTCGCTCTCGCCACGGGCTGCGGCTCGGACACCGACGACCCGGCCGGCGGGTCCACGGGCCGCACGACGAGCCACCCGGTGAAGGACACCAGCATCACCGCCGCGCCGGGCGAGCGCTTCACGCTCACCGTCGACCAGAACGCCTCGACCCGCGAGTACTGGTACCTCGTCGACCCCAAGCCCGACAGCTCGGTCCTGGTCAGCCGCGGACACGACGCCGCGTCGGACTCCGGCGGCGAGCAGGCGCCTGGTGCCGGCAGCCGGCTCACCTTCACCTTCGAGGCCAAGGGCGAGGGAACCACCCGGTTCACGCTGCTGCACTGCACCTTCACCACCTGCCAGGGCAACACCTCCGCCCGGCCCCCCGAGACCACCGGACCCTCCGCCACCCCGACCACAGGGGCGTCGGCCCCCGCCCAGGCACCCGAGCGCACCACCTACACCGTCACCGTCGACTGAGCCGCAGCGGACCAGCCGGATGAGACGAGAAGGCCCCGCCATGAACGACACCCCGTACCCGCCGGACCGCACGGACGACGAGCTGGCCCGGCTCGACATCACCGCCCTGCTGCGCCACGGCCTCACCGCCGAGTCCGGCACCCGGCGCACCGCCCTGTCCGGCGACGGCGCCGTGGCCGCCGCCGTCATCCTCGACCGCCTCGGTACCGAGCCGCGCTCGGTCGCCTTCCTCGCCGACACCGTGCGCGCCGGCGGACTCGCCCGCGCCGCGGAACTGCCCGAGCCCCTGCCCCGCCGGGAGGCGGCCGTCTTCGTACGGGAGTGGCTGCGGGCCGGCAGCGAACTCGCCGGCGGGGTCACTGTCGACGACACGGCGGCCACCTGGTTGCACGCCGTCGCGACCATCATCGAACTGAAGCAGCTGACCCGGGCGCGGGACCGGAGCACGTGATCCGCGGAGCCGATCCGCGCCGGTTCCTGCTCGCAGAGTGAACCGGTACTCCCCGGATTCCTTGAGTCCGGAGCGTCCCGCTGTACAGTGAGAAGACGCCCTTGACCTGCAAATACGCAGGCAGGGAGCCGAGATTCGGGAGTGCCCACATGCTGCGCACCATGTTCAAGTCCAAAATTCACCGTGCCACCGTCACCCAGGCCGACCTGCACTACGTCGGCTCGGTCACCATCGACGCGGAGCTGCTCGACGCCGCCGATCTGCTGCCCGGCGAGCTCGTGCACATCGTAGACATCGACAACGGGGCCCGTCTGGAGACCTATGTCATCGAGGGCGAGCGCGGCTCCGGTGTCATCGGGATCAACGGGGCGGCCGCCCACCTCGTGCACCCGGGCGACCTCGTGATCATCATCAGTTACGCTCAGGTCGACGACGCCGAGGCGCGGTCCCTGCGGCCCAAGGTCGTGCACGTGGACCGGGACAACGCGATCGTGGCGCTCGGCGCGGACCCCTCCGAGCCCGCCCCGGGCAGCGACGCGAAGCGGAGCCCCCAGGCCGTGCCCGCCGTGCCCGCCTGAACACCCCGGGAGAGCCCCATGAGCGACATCGAGATCCACGACGACCGCGACCGGGGCCTCCTGGAAGCCCGCGCCGGCGGCGCCCGCGGCGAGGTCGTCGGTCGCATCCAGTACTTCGTGCTCGACGAACCGCGGCGCGCCCTCGTGGCGGTGCACACCGTCGTGGAGCCCGCCCACGAGGGCAAGGGCATCGCGGGCTCGCTCGCGCGCGAGCTGTACGCGATGGCCGCCCGCGAGACGGTCGCCGTCGCACCCTTGTGCTCGTTCGTCGTCACGTGGGCCGAGCGGCATCCCGGCGAGGCTCCCGCCGCACCCGCCGAACTGCTCGCCGCCGCTGAGGCAGCGCTCGCCGCCGACCCGGAGAAGTGGTGACCCGCCCTCCTCGCCATCAGTAGGGTGCCGGACATGATTCTCACGCTCCTGCACACCTCACCAGCGCATATCCCCGTCTTCGACGCACTGCGGGACGCCGGTCACCCGGAGCTCACCCTGCGCCACGTCGTGCGCGAGGACCTGTTGGTGCGGGCCGGGGAGACGGGCCCGGACTCCGTCGCCGAGGACGTGCGAGAACTCCTGGTGGCGGCGGAGCGGGACGGCGCCGACACCGTGCTGTGCACCTGCTCCAGCATCGGCGGCGTCGCGGAGGAGCTGGCGCCCGCCCTCGGCGTCCCGGTGCTCCGCGTGGACCGGCCGATGGCGGCGCTCGCCGTCGCCGCGGGGGACCGGATCGCCGTCGTCGCCACGGTGCACAGCACCTTCGCGCCGACCGTCGCCCTCGTCGAGGAGGAAGGCGCACGGGCCGGGCGGGCCGTGGACGTACGCACCGTGTTCGTCGACGGGGCCTGGGAGCGGTTCCTCGCCGGTGACCGGGACGGCTACCTCGACCGGATCGCCGCCGCCGTCGACTCCGTCGCCGACGCCGACGCGATCGTCCTCGCGCAGGCTTCCATGACCGACGCCGCCGGCCGCGCCCGCACCGCGCTCCCCGTGCTGTCCAGCCCGCGCCCCGGACTCGACGCCGCGGCCACGGAATGCGCGGCCGCCAAAAAGGCTTAGGTTGAGCAGAGTTGGCGCGCAACGCCGAGTGCATGACAGCACCGGCCCACCGCATCGAGCACCGAGTCAGAGGAGCCGACATGACCGACAGCGACATCGCCGTCAGCCCCGCCGGATGGGTGGCGAAACAGGCCCGTGTCTACGAGGAGTCCGGCGGCACCAAGGGCACCACCCTGCAGGGCGCTCCGTGCCTGCTGCTCGACTACGAGGGCCGTAAGTCGGGGCAGTGGCGGCGCACCGTCCTGATCTACGGCCGGGACGGCGACGACTACCTGATCGTGGCCTCCTACGGCGGTGCCGACGATCACCCGCTGTGGTACCTGAACCTGCAGGCCAACCCCGACGTACGGCTGCGTGTCGGCACCGAGCGGTTCACCGCGCGTGCCGAGACGCTGTCGCCCGAGGACAAGGCCCGGGTCTGGGACTCCCTGGTCGAGCTGTTCCCGCCCTACGCGGACTACCAGAAGAAGACCAGCCGGGACATTCCCGTGGTGCGTCTGAGCCGCACGGACGGCTGACGGGACGTCGCCGTACGCGTGAGCTCGGCGAGCGTGGGCACGCGACACGGGAGACAGTGGACACGACCTCCCCTCCGAACCCATGGAGGCAGTGCGATGACCCAGCCTTTCCCCGAGCCCGCCCCGCCGAGCCCGGTCCCGGGCCCCGGGCCGGACGTCCCGGAGCCGGCCCCGGTGCCGGCTCCGGACCCCTTCCCGAAGCCCGGCCCGCCCCCGGCGCCGCAGCCTCCGCCGGCCCCGGCGCCGCCGGGCCCGCTGCCGGACCCCGACCCGACGCCGCCGGAGCCCGAGCCGTCACCTGTGTGACGCAGCCGGGAGGCGGTGCCTCCTAGGCGTCGGTCTCGGAGCGGTCGCCGCCCCACAGCGTGTGGAACGAGCCCTCCCGGTCGACCCTGCGGTACGTGTGCGCGCCGAAGTAGTCCCGCTGGCCCTGCGTGAGCGCGGCCGGCAGGCGTTCGGCGCGCAGCGCGTCGTAGTACGCCAGCGCGGCGGCGAAGCCCGGCGTGGGCACGCCCTGCGTGGTCGCGGCGACCAGGACGGCACGCCAGTCGTCCTGCGCCGCCGCGATCTCGTCCGCGAAGCTCTTGTCCGAAAGGAGCGAGACCAGGCCGGGCTCTGCCTCGTACGCCGCGGTGATCCGGTCGAGGAACGCCGCCCGGATGATGCAGCCGCCGCGCCAGATGCGGGCCACCGCGCCCGAGTCGATGTTCCAGTCGTACTGCTCGCTGCCCGCGGCGATCTCGTGGAAGCCCTGGGTGTACGACACGATCTTCGAGGCGTAGAGGGCCTGCTCGACCTTGTCGGCGAAGGCCGAGGCTTCCGACTCGCTCAGCGGCGTGGCCGTCGGGCCCGCCAACTCCTTGGACGCGGCGCGCAGTCCGGCGTGCCCGGACAGCGAGCGGGCGAACACCGCTTCCGCGATGCCGGACACCGGCACGCCCAGGTCGAGCGCGATCTGCACTGTCCAGCGGCCGGTGCCCTTCTGCTCGGCCTGGTCCTCGACGACGTCCACGAACGGCTTGCCGGTGGCGGCGTCCACGTGGGAGAGGACCTCCGCCGTGATCTCGATCAGGTACGAGTCGAGGCGGCCCGTGTTCCACGTGCGGAAGATGTCCGCGATCCGCGCGGGGGAGTACCCGGCGACCTCGCGCAGCAACTGGTAGGCCTCGCCGATGAGTTGCATGTCGGCGTACTCGATGCCGTTGTGCACCATCTTGACGAAGTGGCCCGCGCCGTCCGGGCCTACGTGCGTCACGCACGGGGCGCCGTCCTTCGCCTTCGCGGAGATCTTCTCCAGCATCGGGCCGAGCGATTCGTACGACTCGACGCTGCCGCCGGGCATGATGCTCGGCCCGTGCAGCGCGCCCTCCTCGCCGCCGGAGACACCGGTGCCGACGAAGTGGATGCCCTGCTCGCGCAGCTCCTTCTCGCGGCGGCGGGTGTCGGCGAAGTGCGCGTTGCCGCCGTCGACGATCATGTCTCCGGGCTCCAGGAGGGGCGCGAACTCCTTGATCACGGCGTCTGTCGGCTCGCCCGCCTTCACCATGACGACGAGGCGCCGCGGCCGTTCGAGGGCGGCCACGAACTCCTCGGCCGACTCGACCGGGACGAAGATGCCCTCCTCGCCGAACTCCTCCACCAACTGGTGCGTCCGGGACGCGGTGCGGTTGTGGAGGGCGACCGTGTATCCGTTCCGTGCGAAGTTGCGGGCGAGGTTGCGCCCCATGACAGCGAGCCCGGTGACACCGATCTGGGCTGAAGTGCTCATGCCTGTCGCTCCTGGATTGGGAAAATGAAAGATCTTGTGCGGTTGTCGTGCGGCGGGGCGTAGCGTGGGCCTCCGCCCCCCACCCACCCTCTCGTGAACTCTCTACGATGCTGGAGCCGTGCGTGCCTCATTTCGACCTGCCGCTCGACGAACTGCGTGCATACAAGCCTGCCTTGACGGCCCTCGACGACTTCGACGCCTTCTGGGAGAAGACCCTGGCCGAGGCCAGGGACCACGACCTCGACGCGCGGTTCCAGCCGGTCGACGTCCCGCTCACCGCGGTCGACGTATTCGACGTTACGTACGCGGGCTTCGGCGGGCATCCCGTGAAGGGCTGGCTGATCCTTCCCGCGGGCACCACGGAGCCGATACCGGCCGTCGTCGAGTACATCGGCTACGGGGGCGGCCGGGGCCTGCCGCACACCCACCTCAGATGGGCCGCCGCCGGGTTCGCGCACTTCGTGATGGACACCAGGGGCCAGGGCAGCGGCGGCTCCGTGGGGGACACCCCGGACCCGGTCGGCAGCGGACCGGCGAGCCCCGGATTCATGACGCGGGGTATCCAGGATCCGCACGACTACTACTACCGGCGCGTCTACACCGACGCCGTGCGCGCCGTCGACGCGGCGCGCTCGCACCCGCTGATCGACGCCTCGCGCATCGCCGTGACCGGCGGCAGCCAGGGCGGCGGCATCACGATCGCCGTGGCCGGCCTCGTACCGGACCTGAAGGCGGCCGCGTCCGACGTGCCGTTCCTGTGCCACTTCGGCCGCGCGGCGACGCTCACGGAGCGTCACCCCTACCGGGAGATCGCCCTCTACCTCAAGGCGCACATCGGTGAGGACGAGCGCGTCTTCCGGACGCTTTCGTACTTCGACGGCATGAATTTCGCGGCCCGCGCGACCGCGCCCGGCCTGTTCTCCGCGGCCCTGGAGGACCTGACCTGCCCGCCGTCCACGGTATTCGCGGCGCACAACCACTGGGCAGGCACGGAGCGCTCCATGGAGGTGTACGCCTTCAATGACCACGAGGGCGGCGGCCCCTTCCAGCAAGCCGTACAACTGCGGTGGATTCCCGGCCACTTGAGGGGCTGAAAGCAGCCAGGGGGGCTGTCGGCACTCTTGTCACGAGTGTGGAGGAGCGGCTAATTTGCCGCTCCTACATGTGCCTGTACTGATTTCAGGTTTCAAGAGGGAGTTCCCATGGCGTTACGCGGCCGGCACCGCCGGTACCAGCCGAGCCGGGTCAACCGGGCGTCGCTGACCGTGACCGTCGGCGGCGCCGGCATGGCGATCCCGCTGATCGGCGCGGGTACCGCGCAGGCCGCGGACGTGCAGACGTGGAACAAGGTCGCCGCGTGCGAGTCCAGCAACAACTGGAGCATCAACACGGGCAACGGCTTCTACGGCGGCCTGCAGTTCACCCGCTCCACCTGGGCCGCTTACGGCGGCACGGCATACGCCTCGCGCGCCGACCTGGCCACCAAGGACCAGCAGATCGCGGTCGCCGAGAAGGTCCTGAAGGGGCAGGGGCCGGGCGCCTGGCCGGTGTGCTCGCAGCGCGCGAGCCTGTCCCGTACCCCGGAGCACACACCCCGGAGCACACCCGAGCGCCCCTCCGTCCGCACGGTCAAGGACGTGAAGCCCGAGGTGACCCCGCAGTCGACCGCGGGCCACGCCGAGATGTACACCGTGATCGGCGGCGACACGCTCTCCGGCATCGCGGAGACCCGCAAGGTGCCCGGCGGCTGGGAACACCTGTACTCGGCCAACCGCAAGACCGTCGGCGCCGACCCCGATCTGATCGTTCCGGGCCAGCGGCTCTCGATGCCCGGCGCGGACGCGAAGAAGACCGAACCCAAGAAGGCCCACAAGGCCCAGCCGCCCCAGAAGACTCAGCAGTCCCAGAAGGCCGAGCCCAAGAAGACCCAGCCGAAGAAGGCCGAGACCAAGAAGGCCGAGACCAAGAAGGCCGAGACCAAGACGGCCGCGGCGACGAAAACCGCCTCGCGCGGCGCGGTGGCCCCGGTGAGCGCCTCGATCGGCACGCCGTACCACGCGGCGGGCGCCTCCTGGTCGAAGGGCTACCACACCGGCGTGGACTTCGCGGTGCCCACCGGCACCACCGTCAAGGCCGTCGCCGCGGGCCAGGTCGTCTCGGCCGGCTGGGGCGGCTCGTACGGCTACGAGGTGGTGATCCGCCACGCGGACGGCCACTACAGCCAGTACGGGCACCTGTCGGCGCTCTCGGTGAAGAGCGGGCAGCGCGTGGTGGAGGGCCAGCGCATCGCCCGCTCCGGGTCCACCGGCAACAGCACGGGCCCGCATCTGCACTTCGAGGTGCGGACCGGGCCCGGCTTCGGCAGCGACATCGACCCGCTCGCGTATCTGCGGGCCCACGGCGTCAGGATCTGACGTTCCCCCCGACCGCTGAGCCGTCGGACGGCGGCTGCTGCCGGTTCTGCCCGGTCCGGTTCGGCATGGTGTCGAGCCCGGCCGGGCTGTCCGGCACGGTCGGGGTGTGCTGCGCGACCACCTGGGCGCCGCGGTCCCGGCCGATGCGCTCGGTGGTCAGCAGGATCAGGCCGCCCGCTGCCACCACGCCGCAGCCGAGCGCCAGGACCGTGCCGATCGTGCCGTGCCGGAACGACTCGCCGAACAGCGTGAGGCCGACGGCCGCCGCCACCACCGGGTTCACCACGGTCGCGGTCGCCAGCGGTGCCGCCAGACCCGCGCCCCGGTAGGAGGCCTGCGACAGCAGCATGCCCGTCGTGGCCAGGGCCGCGATCGCCAGCAGGGTGGTCAGCTGCTCGAAGGGATGGCCCGACCAGTCGACGGCCACCGACTTCGTGAACACCGAGGCCATGCCGAACGCGCTGCCCGCCGCTATCGCGAGCAGTACCGCGCGCACCACGGGGTGCCGGTGCGCGGCCCGGGCCGACATCATCAGGACCAGCACGCCACCGGCCGTGGTCAGCCCGACCAGCAGGCGCTCCGCCCCGTCCAGGGAGTCCTCGGAGGCCGAGCCGGTCAGCGCCAGCAGGCCCGCGAGCCCGACCGTCGCCATGATCGCCCCGCGCCAGGCGGTGGCCCCGGCCCGGCGGCGTACGAGCAGGGCCGCCATCGGCAGCGCCAGCACGATCGTCAGGGCGCCCAGCGGCTGCACCAGGCTCAGCGGACCGTACGCCAGAGCGACGACGTGCAGCAGCGCGCCCAGACCGTTCAGACACCCGGCACCCCACCAGGCAGGCCTGCGCAGCGGCGCGTACGCCGACTCCGGCGACGTCTGCGCCACCCGCTCCTGCACGATCGCCCCGCCCGCGTAGGCGATCGCCGAGACCAGGGAGAGCAGCACGGCCAGCGCAAGGGCACTCATCTGGCGCCCCCTGCGGTGCGGTGCGGCGCACGGTCGGTTTTCATACCTCCACGATCTCTCGCGCACGCGCTCCTGTCGTCCGACCTGAGCAGTCATTGGGTCCTACTGCCGATGGAGTACGCCACGTCCTGAGTCATCCCCAGGACGGGTGGCAACGGGGAGTGGAGGGGCACTTACGGTACGCACCCTTCCGCGCGGGGCGTCCATGGGTGAGCATGAGTGCGGTGCGAGCACGACCGACCTGAGCGAGTGGGGACGAGCGAACGGGGGGCCGCGCGTGCGCGTGGGACTGCTCAGCAGGGAATACCCGCCGGACGTCTACGGCGGCGCCGGAGTCCATGTCGAGTTCCTGGCAAGGGAGTTGCGCCCGCTCGTCGACCTCGACGTCCACACCTGGGGCGAGGGGACGGCCGACGGAGTGCGCCGCCACCGCGCCTGGCCGGCGCTCGACGGCGCGAACGACGCGCTGCGCACCCTCTCCGTGGACCTGTCCATGGCCGCTGCCCTCGACGGCCGCGACCTCGTCCACTCCCACACCTGGTACACCAACCTGGCAGGCCACCTGGCGGCCCTCCAGCTCGGCATCCCGCACGTGCTGACCGCGCACTCCCTGGAGCCGCTGCGCCCCTGGAAGGCCGAGCAGCTCGGCGGCGGTTACGCGCTGTCGTCCTGGGCGGAACGCACCGCGATCGAGGCGGCGCACGGAGTGATCGCGGTGTCGCGTGCGATGCGCGACGACATCCTCGCCTGCTATCCGGCGCTGGACCCCAAGTGCGTCCACGTCGTGCACAACGGCATCGACGTGTCGCTGTACCGCGCCGACCCCGGCACGGACGTGCTCACCCGCTTCGGCATCGACCCGCGGCGCCCGTACGTCGTCTTCGTCGGCCGCATCACGCGTCAGAAGGGTGTGCCCCATCTGCTGCGCGCGGCCCGCGAGCTCGCCAAGGACGTACAACTGGTGCTCTGCGCCGGGGCGCCGGACACGCCGGAGATCGGGCGCGAATTCCGGGAGCTGGTCACGGAGTTGAAGGAGACCCGCGACGCAGTGTGCTGGATCCCCTCCATGCTGCCGCGCGCCGAGGTCGTCCAACTCCTCACGCACGCGACCGTGTTCGTGTGCCCGTCGGTGTACGAGCCGCTCGGCATCGTCAACCTGGAGGCGATGGCCTGCGGCACCGCGGTCGTCGCGTCCCGGGTCGGCGGCATCCCCGAAGTGGTGACGGACGGCGAGAGCGGAGTGCTCGTGCCGTACGCGGAGGCGGACCCGGCGGCGTTCGAGGCGGGCCTCGCGCGCGCCCTGAACGAGGTGGTCGGCGACCCCGACGCGGCGCGCCGGATGGGGGAGGCCGGACGGGAGCGGGCGGCGGCGGAGTTCGGCTGGGCGGCGGTGGCCCGGCGCACGGTCGATCTGTACGAGGAGATCCTCAACGGCGCCTGAGGCGCCGATATCTGGAGGGGGCGGGCATGCGTGGTGGGCCTTCGGTGCTCGGGATCGTACTGGCGGGAGGAGAGGGGAAGCGGCTGATGCCGCTGACCGCGGACCGGGCGAAGCCCGCGGTGACGTTCGGCGGCACGTACCGCCTCGTCGACTTCGCCCTGTCGAACCTGGTGAACGGCGACATCCTGCGCATCTGCGTGCTGACGCAGTACAAGTCGCACTCGCTGGACCGGCACGTCACCACGACGTGGCGGATGTCGAGCCTGCTCGGCAACTACGTCACACCCGTCCCGGCCCAGCAGCGCCTCGGCCCGCGCTGGTACTCGGGGAGCGCCGACGCGATCCTGCAGTCCCTCAACCTCGTCCACGACGAACAGCCCGACTTCATCGCGGTGTTCGGCGCCGACCACGTGTACCGGATGGACCCACGGCAGATGCTCGCCCAGCACATCGAGTCCGGTGCGGGAGTCACCGTCGCGGGCATCCGGGTGCCGCGCGCGCAGGCCCCGTCCTTCGGCATCATCACGCCGGCCCGCGACAGCACCCGCGTCGAGGCGTTCCTGGAGAAGCCGAAGGACCCGCCGCCGCTGCCGGGCACCGCGAACCAGGTGTTCGCCTCGATGGGCAACTACCTCTTCACCACGAAGACCCTCGTCGACGCGCTGCTGCAGGACGCGGAGGACGACGACTCGGTGCACGACATGGGCGGTTCGATCCTGCCGATGCTCACCGAGCGCGGTGTCGCCCAGGTCTACGACTTCGACGCGAACCACGTCCCCGGCGAGACCGTCAGGGACCACGGCTACTGGCGCGACGTCGGCACCCTCGACACGTACTACGAGGCCCACATGGACCTCATCTCGGACGAGCCGATGTTCAACCTGGACAACCGGCGCTGGCCGATCTACACCCACTCCGGGCAGCTGCCGCCGGCCAAGTTCTGCGCGGCCGGCATCGCGAGCGAGTCGATCGTCAGCCCCGGCTGCGTCATCCACGGCCAGGTCACCGGCTCCGTCCTCTCGCCGGGAGTGACGGTCGCCGACGGCGCGGTCGTCCAGAGCTCGGTCCTGCACGACAACGTGCGGATCGGCAGGGGAGCGGTGGTGCGCGGCGCCGTCCTCGACAAGAACGTGGAGGTCCCGGCCGGGGCGACGATCGGCGTCAACCCGGTCCGGGACGCGGAGCTCTACACGGTGTCGAAGGGCGGCGTGATCGCCCTCGGCAAGGGCCAGGCGGTGCGCTGACCCGGGCGTGGCCGGCCGGTCTCCCGCCGTCCGCGCGCAGGCCCGCACCCGGACCTCGACCTCACAACACCCGGCGTCGCCGCCCCAGCCACGTCTGCGCGATCACCACGACCGCCAGGAACGCCCCGCTGACCACCTGCTGGTACGCGGAGTCCAGCGAGCCGATCTGGTTGATCACGTTCTGGATCACCTTCAGGAGGAGCACGCCCACCAGCGAACCGCTGATGAACCCGAAGCCGCCCGACAGCAGGGTGCCGCCGATGACGACCGCCGAGATCGCCTCCAGCTCCATGCCGGAGCCGAGGATCGTCACGCCCGACACCAGCCAGGCCGCGTTCAGCGCGCCGGCCAGGCCCGCGCAGAGCCCGGACAGCGTGTAGACGCCGATCTTCGTGCGGGCCACCGGCGCGCCCATCAGGGCCGCCGCGTCCTCGTTGCCGCCGACCGCGTACACGTACTGTCCGAACCGGGTGCGGCGCAGCACGAGCGCGCCGAGCACGAACAGCGCCAGGGTGATCCACACCGGGACCCCGATGCCGAACAGCTTCTCCTGGCCGAGCGACGCGAAGAAGGTGGACTTGTCGACGAGGTACGTCGTGGACCCCTCGTCGGTGACCGCGAGGAGGATGCCGCGCGCGCCGAGCATCGCGGCCAGCGTGACGATGAACGGGGCGAGCCGCGACCGGGCGATCAGCAGCCCGTTGACCAGGCCGATCAGCCCGCACACCGCCAGCGGCAGCAGCAGCGCCACCACCGTCCCGTACTGGGAGCCCCAGGCCGCCAGCACACCGCCGAGCGCGAACAGCGAACCGACCGACAGGTCGATGCCGCCCGTCACGATCACGAACGTCATGCCGAGCGCCACGATCGCGAGGAACGCGGACGACAGCGCCATGTTCTCCAGGTTGTCGCCGGTCAGGAACGTGTCGAAGGAGAGTGACGCGACGATCACCGCGATCACCAACGTGACCAGCGCGCCGTGCTGTTGGGCCAGCGCGCTCAGCCGCTCCGCGCGCGTCGCACCGAGCGGCTCCTCGTGAGCTGCCTCGGCCGGCTGTGCCGCTTCGACATCGGTCATCGTCATCGCTTCCCCCGTTCCCTGGCCGCGTAGACGGCGAGCACGATCACCACGGCCTGGGCGATCTGCGTCCACGACGGCGGCAGGTCGTGCTTGATGAGCGTGGCCGTCAGCAGCTGGATGAGGACCGCGCCGGCGACGGTGCCGCCGATGCGCACCCGGCCGCCGGTGAGCGGGGTGCCGCCGACCACGACAGCGGTGATCGCGGAGAGTTCCATCAGATTGCCGAGCGAGGTCGGGTCGCTCGCGGTCAGACGGGCGGTCGCCAGCACACCGGCCGTCGCGGCCAGCACCCCCGACACGACGTAGACGAGGATCAGGACCCGGCGCACCGGGAGCCCCGCGAGCTTCGCCGCCGGGCGGCTGTCGCCGATCGCGAGGAGCTGGCGGCCGAACGTGGTGCGCCGCACCACGAACGCGACGAGCAGCGCGAGGGCCGCCGCGATCAGCACCAGATACGGGATGCCGAGCACGTCCCCGGTGCCGAGCGAGCGCAGGCCCGGGTCGCGGACGTCCTTGAGCTGCGGCAGCAGGACGAGCGCGATGCCGCGGCCCGCGACCATCAACGCCAGGGTGGCGACGATGGGTTGGACACCGATGAACGCGATCAGCGCGCCGTTCGCGACGCCGACCAGGGCCCCGCCGATGAGCGCGGCGACCAGCGCGATCCACACCCCGTACCCGAGGTAGAGGGAGATCAGCGAGGTGGCGAGCGCCATCACCGAGCCGACCGACAGGTCGACGCCCTCGGTGCCGATCGCCAGGGCCATGCCGAGCGCCACGATGAGGACCGGCGCGACCTGTACGGCCTGGGTGCGGAAGTTCTCGGCCGAAAGGAAGTGCGGGGTGAAGGCGATGTTCGCCAGCAGCAGGACGGCGACGCCGATATAGACGCCGTACTCCTGCAGCAGGCGCAGCAGCCGGTCGCGGTCGACGCCGGCCCTGCCCAGAGAGAGGTCAGTCAACGGACGGCCCTCCAGCGGGTGTTGCGGCGATGGCACGCATCAGTCGGTCCTCCGTGACCGCGTCACCGGTGAGCTCCGCGACCACGGCGCCGTCCTTGAGGACGACGACCCGGTCCGAGCCCTCGATCAGCTCCTCCATGTCCGAGGAGATCAGCAGTACGCCGAGTCCGTCGTCCGCCAGCTCGTCGATGAGCTTCTGGACCTCGGCCTTGGCCCCGACGTCGATGCCGCGGGTCGGCTCGTCGAGCAGCAGCACCTTCGGGTTCATCGCGAGCCAGCGCGCGAGCAGCACCTTCTGCTGGTTGCCGCCGGACAGCTCGCCGACCTTCTGGTGCGGGCCCGCGGACTTGATGCGCAACCGCTGTACGAAGGTGTCGACGATGCGATCGATCCGCGCCTCGTCGACCAGACCGAAGCGGGACAGGCTCGGCAGCGCGGCGAGCGCGATGTTCTCGCGCACCGACAGCCCCGGCACGATCCCCTCCGCCTTGCGGTCCTCCGGCAGCAGGCTGATGCCGGCGCGGATCGCGGCGGGCGTCGAGCCCGTACGCACCGCGGTGCCCGCCACCGTGACCCGGCCGCTGTCCGTGGCCAGCGCGCCCGCGATCGCCTTCGCGGTCTCGCTGCGTCCCGACCCGAGGAGCCCGCCGAGACCGACGACCTCCCCGGGCCGCACGTCGATCGACACACCGTGCAACTGGTGGCGGACCGTCAACTCCTGTGCTTGCAGGATGGGTTCGGTCCCCGCGTCGTGCTCGCCGGAGAACTTGGTGAGGCCCTCGTCCTGTACGTCGCCGATGTCGCGGCCCAGCATGAGCGAGACCAGGCGCAGCCGGTCCAGGTCGGCCAGCTCGCCGGTGTGCACGACCTTGCCGTCGCGTAGCACGGTGACCGCGTCGCACACCTCGTACAGCTCGTCGAGGCGGTGGCTGACGTAGACGACGGCGATGCCGCGCTCGCGCAGCATGCGGATCACCCCGAAGAGCGTCTGCACCTCACGCGGTTCGAGCGACGACGTCGGCTCGTCCATGATGACGACCTTCGCGTCGACCGAGACCGCGCGGGCCAGGGCCACCATCTGCTGTGCGCCGATGCCGAGTTCGCGCAGCGGACGCTGCACGTCCACGCGCACGCCCAGCTCGCGCAGGGCCGCGTCCGCCTCCCGGTGCATCCGCCGGAAGTCGATCAGGCCGAGCCTGCCCCGCGGCTCGCGGCCCATGAACAGGTTGCGGGCCACGCTCATCAGGGGGACGAGATTGACCTCCTGATAGATGGTGGAGATTCCCGCGTGCTGTGCCTCAAGTGGTGTGGAGAAGTGGACCTGTTGGCCGTCGTAGGTGAGCGTGCCGCCTTCGGTCTCGGTGGCGGGGTCGGGCTGGTACACGCCGGTGAGGACCTTGATGAGCGTGGACTTGCCCGCCCCGTTCTCCCCGATGAGGGCGTGCACCTCCCCGGCGCGCGCGGTGAAGTCGACACCGTCGAGGGCGCGCACGCCGGGGAATGTCTTGCTGAGATTCTTGGCCGACAACATGTCAGAACGCCTTGTCCAGATCCGTCTTGGCGTTGTCCTCGGTGTACGCGCTGTCCTTGATGACGATGTCCTGGCCGACCTTGTCGCCCTTGGTGAAGGAGTCCAGGGTCTGGAAGGCGAGGGGACCGAAGCGCGGGTTGGACTCGATGACGCCGGAGATCCAGCCGTCGACGATGCCCTGCACCGCGTTGCGCGTACCGTCGACCGTGACGATCTTGACGGCGCCGGCCTTCTTGCCCGCGCTCTTGAGCGCGTTCACGGCGCCCAGACCCATCTCGTCGTTCTCGGCGTAGATACCGGTGATGTCGGGCTTGGACTGGATGAGCTGCTCGGTGACCTGCTGGCCCTTCTCGCGGGCGAACTCGCCGGTCTGCTTGAAGACGACCTTCAGGCCCGGCGCCTTCTCCTTGAGCCGCTCCTCGAAGCCCTTGGTGCGCTCGGTGGTCACGTTGTTGCCCGCGGCGCCGAGCAGGATGCCGATCGTGCCCTTGCCGCCGGTCGTCTCGATCATCTGGTCCGCGGCGCGCTTGCCCTGCTCGACGAAGTCCGAGCCGATGAACGACACGTAGTCCTTGCAGGCCGTCGCGTTGATCTTGCGGTCGACGGTGACGATCGGTATGTGCTTGGCGCTCGCCGCGCGCAGCACGGGCTCCCAGCCATCCGAGTTGAGCGGCGCGATGACCAGCAGGTCGGCGCCCTTGGCGATGAGGTCCTGGACGTCGCTGATCTGCTTGGAGAACTGCGACTGGGCGTTGGCGGTGAGCAGCTTGATGCCACGCTTCTCCGCTTCGGCCTTGAGGGAAGCCGTCTCCGCGATGCGGAACGGGTTGGCCTCCTTCTCGGACTGCGAGAACCCGACGGTGGCGCCCTTCAGGTCGAGCTTCTTGCCGCCGTACGCGGAGATGTCACAGGTCTCGCCGGTACCGGGAGAGGCCACCTCCTGCCCGGCGTTCTCGTTCTGCGCGCTGGAACTCGCCTTGTCGGAACTGGAGTTGTCGTCCTCGGACTTGGCGCATCCGGTGGCGAGCGCGAGGCTCGCGACGAGGCCGGCCGCGAGCAGGGCCTGGGAGGAGGAACGGCGAAAACGTGCGGTCTGCGTCATGTGGTGGTCCCCAAAACGGCACGGCCCGGCGCGTGAACGCGCTGAACGGGGTGGATGTGTTCGACCGGTCGAAACGGCGGTACAGGGGAGGTTTTTACATCGTTGGAAGGAGGCTGTAAAGGCTTTGCGCACCGACTCGTGCTCGCGCACGGAGTCCGGAGAGCCCGGTGAACCGCCCGAACGGTCAGCGGCGGCCGAGGGTGCTCTCCCGCTCGATCAGCCGGTAGGCGGCGGTCAGTTCACGTCCCGAACGATGCTCCGGATGGTCCAGGCGGCGCAGCAGGGATTCCACCGCGAGCCGGGCGATGGCCTGTTTGTCCGGGGACATCGTGGTCAGCGTGACCGCCCCGAACCGCCCCTCCGCGATGTCGTCGAAGCCGACCACCGCCACGTCCCACGGAACCCGCAGGCCCCGCTCGTGCAGCACCCGCATCGCACCGATCGCGACCAGGTCGTTGTACGCGAACACGGCGTCGGGCCGCACCCCCGAGTCCAGCATCCGCGCCATCGCCTCGGCGCCGTCCCCCCGGTCCCAGCCGCCGGTCGCCCCCACCTGCGTGTCCGGCGCCGGCAGACCCGCTTCGAGCAACTCCGCGCGCCAGCCCGCCAGTCGCAGATGCGCGGGCTGATTGGCCGAATCCGTACGCTCGCCCAGATACGCGATCCGGGTGCGGCCCCGCCCGAGCAGATGGCGCACGGCGGTGCGGGCCGCGGAGACGTTGTCGATGGCGATGTGGTCGTAGGGCAGGTCGTACTCGCGCTCGCCGAGCAGCACCAACGGCACGTCGTCGTCCCGGCCGCGCAGATCCTCGGCCTCCAGCTCCAGCGGGCTGAGGATCAGGCCGTCGATCACCCGGGCCCGGAAACCCTGGCTGACCAGGACCTCCTGCTCGCGCTCGCCCCGGGTGTGGTCGAGCAGCACCGTGACGTCGTGCTCGGCGGCCGCGTCGATCACGGCGCCCGCGAGCTCCGCGAAGTACGGGTTGCCGAGTTCCGGGACGGCGAGCGCGATGATCCCCGTACGCCCTTTGCGCAAGTTGCGTGCGGTCAGGTTCGGGCGGTAGCCGAGCTCGTCGATGGCCAGCTGGACGCGGGCCCGCATCGCCGGGGTGACGTGCTGATAGTTGTTCACCACGTTCGACACGGTCTTGATCGAGACGCCCGCGCGCTCCGCGACATCCTTGAGGCTCACCCGCACGGAATCTCCTTCGGCTCGGCGCACCCGCTCGTCGGGTGCGCTTGTCATGCCCCTGGACAGCGCGCCGGAATGCGTGCTGTCATGCCAACTGCCGTTCCTTCCAACGTTGTACAGACGAGTTGTACCGACTAGAGCGGCGAGCCGCCACCCTTCCTCGACGTGTTCCACCGGACGCGTCCAGCACTGGAGGATCCGTGCGCACCAGAACCCTCAGACGATATGGCCGACATCTGGCCCCGCTGCTCACCGCGGCACTCGGCTTCACCGCACTCACCGTGGCGCCCACCGCCACGGCCGCGGACGAGCCGGTCGTGCCGCATGGGCTCAAGGGCGAGTACTACACCCAATCCGCCCCGGGGGCCTTTGACTTCGACAAGTTGAAGGCCACCGGATTCGACCCCCAGATCGACTTCGGCAGCCTGGACTCCCGGCTCCAGTCGGCCACCGGCAGCGGCGACGACGCGAACGTGCGCTGGACCGGAAAGCTGGTGCCGGAGAAGACCGGCCTGACAACGTTTTCCATCACCGGTGACAACGGCTTCCGCCTCTGGGTCGACGACAAGCTGGTGATCGACCACTGGGTCGACGACTGGGACAAGGAACAGACCTCCCAGGGCGTCCAGTTGACAGCCGGCCAGGCGGTCAACTTCAAGGTCGAGTACTTCGAGCACTACGGCGGGTCCAACCTGCACGTGCGCTGGACCGAACCGGGCGAGAAGAAGGAAGCGATCCCCTCCTCGGCCTTCCGGGTCCCCGACGACTGGGCGTACGACGGTGCCATCGGCACCACCGTGCTCGGTGACGGCCGCACCCTCAAGCTTGACTTCGCGCAGAAGCTCGGCGCCGTGTCGGGCGACGTCAACGACCACCTGACCGCCGTGATCGGCGGCGCCAAGTGGCCGCTCAAGAGCGTCAAGGCCGACCCGAAGGACCCGCGGGCGCTGCTCGTGAACCTGACGGAGCCCGTCGTCGGGAACAAGGACGGCGACGCCCCGGGCCTCGCCGACGTGAACTACGACGGCAAGGGCGGTCTGGCCGGCGGCGACGGAACGGCCGTCGGCTCGTTCTGGTCCAGCGGCCCGAACAGGTCGACGTACCAGCTGTCCACCAAGTGGGGCGACGACGTCACGCCCAAGAACGCCCACCGTGAGTACCCGCGGCCCCAGCTGACCCGCTCGGACTGGCAGAACCTGAACGGCAGTTGGGAGTTCGCCGCCGCCAAGGACGGCGACGCGGTGCCGGTCGGCAAGAAGCTCGGCGAGAAGATCCTCGTGCCCTACCCGGTCGAGTCGCAGCTCTCCGGGATCGAGCGGCACGAGGACCGCATGTGGTACCGCCGCACCTTCACGGTCCCCAAGGACTGGAAGGTCGGTAAGGGCCAGCGCCTCCAGCTGAACTTCGGCGCCGTCGACTGGCAGTCCGAGGTCTACGTAAACGGCAAGAAGGTCGCGGACCACAAGGGCGGCTACGACAAGTTCAGCGCCGACATCACCGACGCGCTCAAGCCGGGCCGCACCCAGGAGCTGATCGTCGGCGTCTACGACCCGACGGACGCCGCGAACGGCGAGAACCCGCCGATGGGCAAGCAGCGCCTCGACCCCAGCGGCATCTGGTACACCCCGTCGTCCGGCATCTGGCAGACGGTGTGGATGGAGCCGGTCGCCACGGACCACGTCGGTGACCTGAAGCTCACGCCGAACGTCAAGGACGGCAAGCTCGCCGTCGAGACCACGGGCGTGCGCGCCGGAGTCCCGGTCACGGCCACGGCGTACGCGGGCAAGCGCAAGGTCGGCACCGTCAGCGGTGTCTCCGGCAAGCCGCTCTCGCTGAAGATCAGCAAGCCGCACCTGTGGACCCCGGACGACCCGTTCCTCTACGACCTCAAGGTGAACGTCGGCAAGGACCGCGTCGGCAGCTACTTCGGGATGCGCTCCATCGCCGTCGAGCAGGTGAACGGCACCCCGCGCACCGTCCTCAACGGCAAGCCCACCTTCATGATGGCCACGCTCGACCAGGGCTTCTGGCCGGACGGCCTGCACACCGCGCCCAGCGACGAGGCGCTCGCGTACGACCTGAAGATGCACAAGCAGATGGGCTTCAACTCCGTCCGCAAGCACATCAAGGTCGAACCCGACCGCTGGTTCTACTGGGCCGACAAGCTGGGCCTGCTCGTGTGGCAGGACATGCCCGCCATGACGGCCGGCGTCAACCCGTCCACCGCCGCCCGCGCCGAGTTCGAGCGCGAGATGAAGATCATGATCGACCAGCACTACAACCACCCGTCGGTCATCATGTGGGTCACCCTCAACGAGGGCTGGGGCCAGTACGACGAGGCACGCCTCGCCGACCAGGCCAAGTCCTGGGACCCGACCCGTCTGATCAACTCGATGTCCGGCATCAACCTGGGCCGTGACGGCGGCACCGGCGACATCCTCGACGAACACGGCTATCCGAGCCCGGCCCTGCCACCGAACCCCGACGGGAAACGGGCTCTGGTCGCGGGCGAGTACGGCGGCCTCGGCCTCGCGGTGCCTGGGCACGCGTGGTCGGTCCAGCAGTCCTACGTCGACGTGGACCCGGCGACGTACACGGACGACTACCTCACCAAGCTGGACGAGGTGCACAAGCTCGCCTGCAAGGGCGGCAACGGCGCCGTCTACACGCAGATCTCCGACGTGGAGGGTGAGCTGAACGGTCTGATCACCTACGACCGCAGGGTGGTCAAGCCGGACGTCAAGCGCGTGCACGACGCCCAGCAGTCGCTGATCAAGGACGCCTCCCAGGCGACCGTGGCCAACTGCGCCTGATCCGCATCTCCCCAGGGGTGGGCCCGACACCGGGCCCACCCCTTTCCTCTCACAGCTCCAACCACCACAGCTCCAACCACGCACGTGAAGGAGCAAGTTGATGACCGTGACACGACGTGGCGTGCTCCAGACCGGCACCGTGGCCGCCGCCGCGCTGCTCGGCGGGGCGCCCGGCATCGCGAGCGCCGGCCCGGCCGCCCGGGCCGGCGTCGCCCCCGACGCCTTCACCCGTCTCCCCGTCGGCAGCATCACCGCCCGCGGCTGGCTCGCCGGACAGCTCAGGCTGCAGCTCGCGGGGCTCTGCGGCCGCTACGAGGAGAAGTCCCACTTCCTGAACATGGACACCAGCGGCTGGGTCCGTCCGGAACTGGGCGGCTGGGAGGAACTCCCCTACTGGCTACGGGGATTCGTGCCGCTCGCGATCGCCACACGGGACACCGACGCGCTGGCCACCGGCAAGCGCTGGATCGACGCGATCCTCGCCACGCAGGAGGCGGACGGCTTCTTCGGGCCGCGCGCCCTGCGCACCTCCCTGAACGGCGGCCCCGACTTCTGGCCGTTCCTGCCGCTCCTCATGGCCCTGCGCACGTACGAGGAGTACACGCACGACGCCCGCATCGTGCCGTTCCTCACCCGCTTCCTGACCTTCATGGAGGCCCAGAGCAAGGGCGCCTTCGACACCAGCTGGGTCTCCGTGCGCTGGGGCGACGGCATCGACACCGCGCGCTGGCTGTACGAGCGCACCGGCGACACCTTCCTCGCGAGCCTCGTCGACAAGATGCACCACTACGGCGCCGACTGGACCGGCGCGCTGCCCAGCCCGCACAACGTGAACATCGCCCAGGGCTTCCGCGAGCCCGCCCAGTACGCCCAGTGGGCGGCAGGCGGCGCCGACGACCTGGTGCGGGCCACCTATCGCACGTACGACCAAGTCATCGGCGCCTATGGGCAGTTCCCCGGTGGCGGTATCGCCGGCGACGAGAACTGCCGGCCCGGCTTCGGCGACCCGCGTCAGGGCTTCGAGACCTGCGGAATCGTCGAGTTCATGGCCAGCCACGAACTGCTCACCCGCATCACCGGCGACCCCGTGTGGGCCGACCGCTGCGAGGACCTGGCCTTCAACATGCTGCCCGCCTCCCTCGACCCGCAGGGCAGGGGCATCCACTACATCACCAGCGCCAACGGCGTGGACCTCGACAACTCCCGCAAGAAAGACGGGCAGTTCCAGAACGGGTTCGCCATGCAGTCCTTCCAGCCGGGCGTCGACCAGTACCGCTGCTGCCCGCACAACTACGGCATGGGCTGGCCCTACTTCACCGAGGAACTGTGGCTGGCCACCCCGGACGGGGGACTCGCCGCCGCGCTGTACGCCGCGTGCGAGGTGCGGGCCGAGGCCGGCGCCGACGCCGTGCCCGTGACCGTACGGGAAGAGACGGACTACCCGTTCGACGAGACGATCACGCTGACCGTGCGCGTGGACCGGCCCGTCGACTTCCCGCTGCGGCTGCGGGTTCCCGGCTGGTGCGCGAAGCCGCGCCTCGCCGTCAACGGCCTTACTGAGCAGGCGAATCCGGGCCCGTCGTTCGCCGAGATCCGCCGCACCTGGCGGGACGGCGACACCGTCACCCTGCGCCTGCCCCAGCGCACCGCCCTGCGCACCTGGAGCGGCAACCACGACAGTGTCAGCGTCGACCACGGGCCGCTCACCTACTCCCTGAAGATCGCCGAGAAGTACGTGCGCACCGGGGGCGACGACACCTTCCCCGAGTACGACGTGCACGCCGCCTCCAGCTGGAACTACGGTCTGGTGCCCGGCGGTTCACCCACGCTGCGACGCCGGCCCGGGCCGTTGCCCGACAACCCGTTCACCCTCGACGGCACGCCCGTCACACTCGCGGCGCGGGTCCGCCGCCTCCCCGAGTGGATCGCGGACGAGGAACACGTCGTGGCGCCGCTGCAGCCCGGCCCGGCGCGGAGCCGTGCGGGGGTCGAGACGGTCACGCTGGTGCCCATGGGCGCGGCGCGCCTGCGGATCACGTCGTTCCCCACGGCGGCCCCCGACGGCCACCCCTGGACGCCGGAGGCCGCGTACCGGCGCATCGAGAACAAGCACAGCGGCAAGGTCCTCGCCGTCGACTCGATGTCCACCGACAACGACGCGCGGGTCGTGCAGTTCGACAACTCGGGCACCGGCGACCACGCCTGGCAACTGCTCGACGCGGGCGACGGCAGAGTGCGTATCCGCAATGGTCAGAGCGGTAAATACCTCGCGGTGGAGGGTAGTTCAACGGCAGACAGTGCTCGCGTCGTCCAGTACGAGGACGGCGGGCGGGCCGATCTGCTGTGGACCCGTGTCGACCGGGGCGACGGCTGGTTCCTGCTGCGCAACGAGCACAGCGGCAAGGTGCTCGGCGTGGACGGGATGTCCACGGCGAACAGTGCCCAAGTGGTGCAGTTCACCGACAACGGGACGGAGGATCACCTGTGGCGTCTGACATCTTGACGGGCCTGTGGGACGCACGAAGAATGATCGCGCTTACTGACAACGTTGTCGAAAGGCGCACGATGACCAGGCGCACGACCGCAAGGCGCACGACGAGAAGGCTGACGATGGGAAGACGCACCCGCCGCACGCTGGGCGTGCTGGGAGCCGCCGTTCTGCTCGGCACGGGACTCGCGGCGCCGATGGCGCAGGCCGCGTCCTCCGCGTCGGGGCGGCTGACCGATCTGGTCAACCCGTTCATCGGCACCGAGAACGAGGGCAACACCTACCCCGGGGCCGCCGTCCCGTTCGGCATGGTGCAGTTCTCGCCGGACACCGGCCACAACACCGGCTACGACTACTCCGAGAACCACATCCGCGGCTTCTCCACCGTCCATATCTCCGGTGTCGGCTGCGGCCTCGGCGGCGACCTGCCGGTGCTGCCCACGACCGGCGACATCACCAGTACCGACAACGCGAAGTACGCCGCCGAGTTCAGCCACGACGACGAGACGGCGTCGCCCGGCTACTACAAGGTCGGTCTGAAGACGGGCATCGACGCCGAGCTGAGCGCCACCAAGCGCACCGGCGTCCAGCGCTACACCTTCCCGGCCACCGACAAGGCCAACGTCCTGATCAACGCGGGCCAGTCCCTGCACAAGTCGCTGCACACCGAGGTCGAGATCCTCGACAGCCGCACGGTGCGCACCGCCATCACGGGCAGTGGCTTCTGCCAGGACACCAAGCCGTACACGGTCTACACGACCACGAGGTTCGACCGCCCCTTCACCACCTCCGGCACCTGGAAGGGCGACACCGTCACCGCGGGCTCGAAGTCCTCGGACGCGGACGCCGAACGCAACGGCGCCTACGTGCGGTTCGACACGAGCAAGGACCGCACTGTCGAGGCGACCACCGCCATCTCCTACGTCGACGCCAAGGGCGCCGACCTCAACCTCCGCGCGGAGGGCGGCCGTTCCTTCGACAAGGTCCACCGCGCCGCGACGGCCGCGTGGGAGGACCGGCTCGACGACGTGCGCGCCCAGGGCGGCAGCGACACCGTGCGCCGCACCTTCTACTCCTCGCTGTACCGCTCGTTCCTCGCGCCGAACATCGGCAGCGACGTCGACGGCCGGTACACGGGCTGGGACCAGAAGACCCACCACGCGCAGGGGTACACGTACTACCAGAACTGGTCCCTGTGGGACACCTACCGCACCCAGGCACAGCTCCTGTCGCTGCTCGCGCCGCGCGAGTCGCGGGACATGGCGCTGTCGGTCATCCAGATCGACAAGGACAGCGGCTGGCTGCCCAAGTGGGGCTACGGCACGGTCGAGACCAACATCATGACCGGCGACCCCGTCACCCCCTTCCTCACCAACGCCTACCAGCAGGGTCTGTTGAAGGGACCCGGCGAGGCCGAGGACGCGTACCGCGCGCTGAAGAAGAACGCCGACGGCGTGCCGCCGGCCGACTCCGCGCCGGTGGGCCGCGAGGCCAACAAGGAGTACCTCGCCGACGGGTTCGCGCCGTACATCAAGGACCGGGCGCACGTGAAGCCCGGTGACTCGGACTACGACCACGGGGCCTCGGCCACCCTGGAGTACGCCCTCTCCGACGCCATGCTCGGCCAGATGGCCAAGGACCTCGGGCACAAGGCCGACGCGAAGCGGTACGCCGAGCGGGCGCAGAACTACCGGAAGATCTTCGACCCTTCGACCGGGTTCTTCCGTGCGCGTGACGCTTCCGGTGCCTTCACAGGCCCCGCCGACCCCGCGCAGAGCGAAGGGTTCCACGAGGGCACGTCGTGGCAGTACCAGTGGCTCGTGCCGCAGGACCTGTCCGGCATGGTCTCCCTGATCGGCGGCACGGACGCGGCCAACAAGCGCCTCGACTCGTTCTTCGCCTACGACCAGCTGGTCGCCGACCCCGCGAAGACCGCCCGCGAGGTGTGGGTCAACGGGCCGTACGACTACTACAACGCGGACAAGTACAACCCGCAGAACGAGCCCGACCTGATCGCGCCGTACACGTACCTGTCGACCGGGCAGCCGTGGAAGTCGACTGACGTGGTGCACGCCGCGCTGACGCTGTTCACCGACGCCCCGACGGGCATGACCGGCAACGACGACCTGGGCACCATGTCCGCCTGGAACGTCCTGTCGTCCATCGGCATCTTCCCGGTGCAGCCCGGTACCGACACGTGGGGCCTGTCGACGCCCGTCTTCGAGCGGGTCGACCTCACTCTGGACCGCCGCTACTACCCGCACGGGAAGCTGACCGTGAAGGCGCCCGGGACGTCCGACTCCGCGCGGTACATCCAGTCGGCCAGGGCGGACGGTGCCGCGTACGGCAAGACGTATCTGACCACCGAGGATCTGCGCGGCCTGCGGAACCTCAGCTACAAGGTGGGCAGCGAGCCCTCGCGGTGGGGGACCGGGGCGGACGCGGCGCCGCCCGTGCTGAAGTGATGTAACGAACAGGTCGCCTGAGTCACCTGAGACCCGCCTCTACCACAGAGGCGGGTCTTCATCAGTTGTTAACGGAGCGTGCCGAGATCGTACTTGACCGTAATCGACCGGGGGCGATTGACTGCCTGTTCCCCGTCATCGACGCGAGAGCACTCCATGAACTCCAAGAGCTCGGACCTGCTCGCACCACTCGACCTCGCATTCTGGAACATCGAGACCGCCGAACACCCGATGCACCTGGGCGCGTTGGGAGTCTTCGAAGCCGATGGCCCCGGCGCCGCCCAGCACGCGTACGAGCTGCTGGCCGCGCGCGCCGCCGGGGTGCCGGGACTGCGCATGCGGATAGCCGGGGTGCTGGTGCCGGTCGGCGGCGCCGCCCGGGTGCCCGTCACCGAGTTCGACCCGCTCGACCACGTACGGCTCGCGGACCCCGTGGAGGCGGGTGCTGATTTCCACGCCGCCGCCGGCGCGCTCATGGAGCGGCCGCTGGACCGGACGCGGCCGCCGTGGGAGGCGCATGTGCTGCCCGCGGCGGACGGCACGTCGTTCGCGGTGCTCTTCAAGTTCCACCACGCCCTCGCCGACGGACTGCACGCGCTGAGGCTGGCCGTCGCCGTCATGGACCCCACGGACCTGCCGGCCCCGCGCGCTCCGAAGGAGGAGCCCGCGCCCCCTCGCGGCCTGCGGATCCCGTTCACGGGGCTGCGGGAGATCACGCTCGGCGACCTCGACCCGCGGCGCTACCCCGACCACGCGCGCTCCCTGGTGAGAAGCGCCACACAGGCCACCGCGATCGGCGCCTCCGTGGCCCGCGCCGCCTGGGGCGTGCGCACCTCGCCCGCGCTGACCTCCGAGGCCGGCGGCGGCCGGCGCACCGCGGGCGTCGTGCTCGACCTTGACGATGTGCACCGGATCCGCAAGAGCGCGGGCGGCACCGTCAACGACGTGCTCATCGCGGTCGTCGCCGGGGCCGTGCGGCGCTGGCTCGACGAGCGGGGCGACGGCAGCGACGGCGTCGAGCCGCGCGCCCTGATCCCCGTCTCGCGGCGCCGCCCGCGCACCGCCCACCCGCAGGGCAACCGGCTCTCCGGGTACCTCGTGCGGCTGCCCGTCGCCGAGGCCGACCCCGTGGAGCGGCTGCGCGTCGTGCGGGCCGCCATGGACCGGCGCAAGGACCGCGGCCCGAACCGGGGGGCGGGCGCCGTCGCGCTGCTCGCCGACCACGTGCCGGCGCTCGGCCACCGGCTCGGCGGCTCCCTCGTCGGACAGAACGCGCGGCTGCTCTTCGATCTCCTGGTCACCAGCGTGCCGCTGCCCAGCCTCGGCCTGCGGCTCGGCGGCTGCCCGCTCACCGCCGTCTTCCCGCTCGCCCCGCTCGCCAAGGGGCAGTCCCTCGCCGTGGCCGTCTCCACCTATCGCGGGCGCGTGCACTTCGGCCTGGTGGCCGACGCGGAGGCCGTCCCGGACCTCGACGTACTGGCCCGCGCCGTGGTCGAGGAGCTGGGCTCGCTGAGCGCCGCCTGCGCACCCTGATCCGGCACGGGTTTGGAGACTGGGGCCGCCGCTCCGTAAAATTCCGGTTTCGAAAGCTCGCGCGGTTCGCGCGCGACGCGGCAGACCTCAGGAACGGCAGCGGCGATGACGGTGACAGACGACAACCAGGCCCCGGAGGCCCCCGACCTCTCCGGGGTGCTCCATGGGCCGGGCATCGACCCGGACCGGCTCGCCGTCTGCCTCAGCGTGCTGGACGAGCTCGACAAGCTCGACGTGGACCACCCCGACGCGATCGCGGTCCGGCGTGCCACCGCCGGCATCTACCGGACCGTGAAGCAGCGCCGCCGCCAGGAGCGCCGCGCCGCCAAGACCGCCCACGACAAGGCCGTCACCGAGGCGACCGCGACCGGGTCCGCGCAGCGCATCGACGACGAGACCGAAGGCCTGCTGCCCTCGTCGGGGACCGAGGAGGGCCGGGTCGCGGGGATACTCCAGCGCCCGCGCTCCTGCTACACCTGCAAGGCCCGGTACGTGGAGGTCGACTACTTCTACCACCAGCTCTGTCCCGACTGCGCCCGCGTGAACCGGTCCAAGCGCGAGGCCCGCGCCGACCTCACGGGCAAGCGCGCCCTGCTCACCGGCGGCCGCGCCAAGATCGGCATGTACATCGCGCTGCGGCTGCTGCGGGACGGCGCGCACACGACCATCACGACGCGTTTCCCCAAGGACGCCATCCGGCGTTTCAAGGCGATGGACGACTCGGCGCAGTGGCTGGACCGCCTGGAGGTCGTCGGCATCGACCTGCGCGATCCGGCCCAGGCCGTCGCGCTCGCCGAGCAGGTCGCCGCGCAGGGTCCGCTCGACATCCTCATCAACAACGCGACGCAGACCGTGCGCCGGCTGCCCTCCGCCTACGCGGCCCTGGTCGACGGCGAGGGCGCGCCGCTGCCCGCCGGCGAGCTGCCCGCCCACTCCGTCATCGGCGCCTTCAACTCCGGCGCGGTCGACGGCATCGCCGCGCTGCCCATCGGCACCAGCGGCCTCGACGCGCAGAAGGTCGCCGACCTCGCGCTCGTCGCGGGCAACGCCAGCGTCGCCCGGCACCTGGACGGCACCGCCATCGACGCGGGCGGCCTCGTCCCGGATGTCGTCGACTCCAACACCTGGGTGCAGACCATCGAGCAGATCTCCCCTGTGGAGCTCCTCGAAACCCAGCTGTGCAACTACACCTCGCCGTTCATCCTGATCAGCGCCCTGCGCTCGGCGATGGCCGACGCGGCGAAGAAGGCGGCGAGCGGCCGTTCCTACGTCGTCAACGTCTCGGCGATGGAGGGCGTCTTCGGCCGCGGCTACAAGGGCGCGGGCCACCCGAACACGAACGCCGCCAAGGCCGCGATGAACATGGTCACGCGGACCAGCGCCCAGGAGATGTTCCAGGCCGACGGCATCCTCATGACCTCGGTCGACACCGGCTGGATCACCGACGAGCGCCCGCACTACGACAAGCTGCGCCTCGCCGAGGAGGGCTTCCACGCCCCGCTCGACCTGATCGACGGCGCCGCCCGCGTCTACGACCCGGTCGTGCGCGGCGAGTCCGGCGACGACGTGTACGGCGTCTTCCTGAAGGACTACGAACCCGGCAAGTGGTAGCGGAGCCGGTTGCGCACGGCGTGCGCGTCGCCTGTGGGTGAGGCGGCGCGCACCCGCGTGCCGCCGTCCACCAGCAGGCCCGCGCCGGTGATCCACGACGCCTCGTCGGACCCCAGCCGGCGTACCGCCACGGATTCCTCCGCCCGCTCCCATACGAATCGCGCCATTTCGGTGCGGGCCAGCCCGGGGAGTCCAGGTTGACCCGCGCCAACGGGCCCGTCTGGCCCGCCAGTTGGAGCCGTCAGGTGCAGCAGGGCCGCCTTGCTCGTGCCGTACGTCCCCACGTTCGGGCCCACATGGGCGGCGCCCTCCGTGCAGACGCTGACGGCGGCGCCGCCGTGCTCGCTCCTCCACGCCCGCCACGCGCACCGCACCAGACGCGGCGGCGCCTCGACGTTCATCGTGAAGGCGGTGCGCCAAGCCCGCGGGTCGGCGTCCATGAACGGCCCATGGGGCTGGTTCGTCGCGGCGTTGTTCACGACGATGTCGACCCGGCCGTACGCGGCCGTCGTCCGCTCCGTCACGTCCGCAGCGCCGCGACCGTCTCCCGCACGCCCCCGGCGTCCCGGGCCGTCACACACAACACGGCCCCGGAGCGGGCGAGTTCCTCGGCGATCGCCCGGCCGATGCCGCGTGAGGCACCGGTCACGACGGCGGCTCTGCCGGCGAGGGCCCGAGGAGTTGAGGGGCCTGACTCCATGCGCGTACGGTCTCACGGCCCGACCTGGTGTGACGGTGCGTCAACCATGAGCTGTTCGCAGGGGGTTGGTGTGCCCGGCGTGCGCGCCCGAGGTGGAATCCAGGTGGCGTGGACGTACGCGCGATAGCCGAAGTCAGCTGCTGTACGCGGCAGTCGGGCGGCTGCCCGCCGCCACCAGTTCGAGCACCGGTCGCCAGTCGTCCAGAACCCCGGCGTCCAGGCCCACCACCTTGCCCGCGTCGTCCGCCTGCCGCAGCGCCACGGCGTCCTCGGCCAGCGGGTCGGCCTCGAACGCGGCGACCTCGTGCGGCGTCATCGGGCCGCCCTGCGCGCCGAGCGTCAGCGCGCTCTGCGCCGACAGGCCCCGGCCGGGCTCGACCGCGGTGAGGTAGCGCTTGGCCGGGACGTGCAAGCGCACGAGGCGCGCCACCCGTTCGCCGAGCAGCCCGCGCACCGCGTCCGCCGCCCGGTCCGCGTGACCGGCGTCGTCCCCCGGGCACAGCAGATGCCCGAGATCGTGCACCAGCCCCGCGACCTGCAATTCCTTGTCGCTGGGGCGGCCCCGCCGCAGCAGTGCCGCGGTCTGCAGCGCGTGGTCGTGCAGGTCGACGGGGTCGCCGCTGCGGTCGGGGGCGTCCCACGCACCCCGGCAGGCGTGCAGTGCCGCCATCAGCTCCTCGACGGTGCGCAGCTCGACGCGTTCCATGGACGACTCCTCCCGAAGCTCCTGCGCTGCCTGTCCGGAAGGAGACCATGGGAACGGGACCACCATCTGACGGACCGGTCAACGGGACGTTAACGCTCATTCCCCGGCAACAGGCGGCAGGGGCGCGTACGCACCGTGACCGAGCGGCGCGATCCGCGCGAGGAACTGAACACGACGGCCGTCCCGCCCGTATCTTCCCGTACCACCAAGTAGCTCGCCGCACCGGCGAGTTGACGTAGGTCACCGGGAGGACCGCTTGCGTCGCGTCAACGGCACCACCCTCATCCTCGCCGCCCTGATCGCCACCCTCGGTGCCCTGGCGTTCCCGATCTGGTCCTACGCCGACCGCTCGGGAACCGGTCAGGCCGACCTGAACGCGGGCACCGTGGCCACCCAGTGGGGCCCGCTGTCGGCGACGGACCGGGACTTCCTCGTCAAGGTCAGGCTCGCCGGGCTGTGGGAGATACCGGCCGGCCAGCAGGCCATGGAGCGCGCCCCGACCCAGGCGATCAGGAACGCGGGGGACCACCTCGTCGTCGGGCACACCGACCTCGACCAGCGGGTGCGCTCGGTGGCCGCGAAGCTCGGGGTGGAGCTACCGAACCAGCCGAATCCGCAGCAGCAGGGCTGGTTGAACGAGATGTCCGCGGCGAGCGGCAAGGACTACGAGGACAAGTTCGCCAATCTGCTGCGGGATTCGCACGGCAAGGTGTTCGCGCTCATCGCCCAGGTCCGGCACACCACCCGTAATTCACTTGTACGAGAGCTGGCCACCGACGCCAATCAGACGGTCCTCGACCACATCACCATGCTGGAGAACACCGGTGACGTGGACTTCGACGGCATCGCGAACGAGGCGGCGGGCAGCGCGAGCGTCAGTCCGTCGGGGCCGCCT
The DNA here is from genome assembly GCF_040655895.1 of Streptomyces sp. NPDC050264. NCBI lineage: Bacteria > Bacillati > Actinomycetota > Actinomycetes > Kitasatosporales > Streptomycetaceae > Streptomyces > Streptomyces sp. NPDC050264. The sequence goes on along the minus strand of NZ_JBFAKV010000011.1, from coordinate 76,232 downwards.
CCGCCGAACGGCCAGGTCCCGCCCGCTCCCGCCCCTGCTCAGCCCACGGGTTCGCCGGACGCCACGTCCCGGCCCTCGGCGGAGCCGACCGACGACCCGGGCCGCACGGTCAACACGGACCGGCCCGCGCCGGCCTCGTGAGGGGAACTGACGGAGCACGCCCCGAGACCGGAAATCGGGTCGCGTCCCGCCGGGTCCGCGTGGCTGAATGAACACCTGGCGACCTCCCGAGGGCGTACGGGTTTCAGCCCCATCGAGCGGGACCGCGCTCATTTGGTTACTCTGTAGCCGGACGGTTACCGCAAGTGGGTCCCACCCGTACCCATGGTGCCGTCCGGGGAGAGGTCGCATCACGGCCGATCCCACCAGCGACAACCGGCGCCACCGCGCCCGAACTGGCCCTCTACTCAAGCCCGATCGGGCGTCCGGTGCCCCGCGAGACGCTGGGCCGGTCACGCCGGAGCGGGTTACCCGACACACAAGGAGTGCGCGGTGACACCAGAGAAGACGAATCGCGAACAGCGCCCGAAGGAACGTACGGAGCGGGCCGGCCGGAGGCCGGAGAAGCTCGGCAGCCTCGATGTCTGGGCCCGGTCGGCCCCGATCCGCCTCGCCGGGTACGAGGACGATCTCGCCGAACCGCACATCCTGCCCAGCGTCGACTGAGCTTCCCGGTCCCGACCCGGACCGTTCGCCCGCATCCCTCCACGGTGAGGGGTGCGGGCACACGTGTGTCCGGGCCCGGACAGCAGACCCCGGACGGGCCCTGCTGTCATCGGATCTGTCCCGGCGGATGTCCAAGCATCCGCCGGGTTTATCCATGGACTGTTTCCGTCCGCTCATGAATCATCGGATGTCATGTTGACCGAGTTCCGTACGAAACTGCCCACCGGGCGGCGCAGATCACGCCTCGTCGGTGCCGCGCTCGCCCTGCTGCTGACCGCCGCCCCGGTCTCCGCCGCCCACGCGGACACCCCGGCCGCCGCCACGCCCCGTACCGTCCCGGCCCTCACCGACTGGCAGGCCGGTCAGGGGAGTTACACCTTCACCAGCCGCTCCCGGCTGGTCGCCCACGACACCGCGTCCCGCCGCGTCGCCCACACCCTCGCCGACGACCTGCGCGCCGCGGGCAAGGGGACTGTGCCCGTCACGGGCGGCCCCTCCCGCACAGGCGACATCGTTGTCGATGTGGACGCCCACGAGACGAGGCAACTGGGTTCCGAAGGCTATGAGTTGAGGGCCGGAAAACGCCTGGAGATCACCGGCGCCGCCCGGACCGGCGCCTTCTACGGGACCCGTACTCTCCTGCAACTCCTCGCCCGGAGCAGCGAGATACCCGCGGGCAGGACCGTGGACGTGCCGCAGTACAAGGAGCGCGGAGTCGGCGTCTGCGCCTGCTACGTGCACATCTCCACCGACTGGCTGGAGAACCTCGTCCGCGACATGGCGTACCACAAGCTCAACCAGCTGCTCCTCGAGATCAAGGTGAAGAGCGACGCCCACCCCGAGGCCAACTCCTGGGGCTACTACACCAAGAGCGAGATCAGGCGACTCGTCGCCCTGGGCGAGAAGTACCACGTCACGATCGTCCCGGAGATCAACTCGCCGGGGCACATGGACCCCTGGATCCAGGACAGGCCCGACCTCCAGCTCGTCGACACCGACGGCAACGCCCAGCCGTCGCGCCTCGACATCACCAAGCCCGAGGCCTTCGACTACTACAAGAGCCTCATCGACGAGTACGGCGAGGTGTTCCCCGCTCAGTGGTGGCACATGGGCGCCGACGAGTACATGCTCGGCTCCGACTTCGCCAAGTACCCGCAGGTCCTCGCCTACGCGCGGGCCAAGTTCGGGGCGAACGCCACCCCGCAGGACGCCTTCATCGACTTCGTGAACCGCGTCGAGGCGTACGCCGCGAGCAAGGGCAAGCGGCTGCGCATCTGGAACGACGGGCTGACCGGCGCGAACACCGTGCCCGTCAAGCCCGGTACCACCGTCGAGCACTGGCTGAACGTGAACGTCAAGCCCAGCCAACTCATCGCGCAGGGCTACCCGGTGATGAACGCCGCCTACTCGCTCTACGTCATCCGCGGCGGCTTCCACTCCGACACCGCGAAGCTGTACGACGAGCAGTGGGACCCGCGCAGCTTCGAGGGCGAGAAGCTCGCCTCCCGTGACGGCATCACCGGCGCCAAGATCAGCCTCTGGCCCGACAACGGGCGCGGCGAGACCGAGAACGAGGTCGCCACGGCCGCCTTCATGCCGCTCAACCACATCGCCCAGGCCACCTGGGGCACGCCCCACCCGGACGCCACGTACGCCGCGTTCACCGCCCGCGCCGACGCCGTCGGCCACGCCCCCGGCGTGCGGGACCTGACGCGCGTGCCGCTCGCCGACGGCACGTACACGCTCGCCGACGGCGGCCACCGCACCGCCCCGGCCCAGGTACGGCTCACCCGCACCGCCGACGGCTACGCCACGCTCACGAACGCGGCCGGCGCCTGCCTGGAGACGCGCAGCGGAAAGCTCACCCTCAACGTGCCGCTGGAGCCGGGCTCCGCCGTCACCTGGGAGACGTGCGACGCGAAGAACACCCTCCAGCGCTGGCAGCTCACGCACGACAAGGGCGGCCACCGGATCACCAACGCCATCACCCGCATGACGCTGGACGCCACCTCCGACGGCCGGCTCGTGCAGTACCCGCCGGACCAGCGGACCTCCACCACCTGGACTCTGAACCCCGCCTGAGCGGAAGGGACTTACCCGCACATGCCCCTGACCCGACGCACCTTCCTGGCCGCGGCGACGGCCACCGCGGCCGTCGCCGCCACCGGCCTGCCCGCCGCCGCGGCACCGGCCGCCCCCGCGGAGCCGTACTTCCGCATCCCCGTCAGCCCCGACGACAGCGCCGCCCGGCTCATCGCCAAGGCCGCCCACGTCCGCCCGACGAAGCGCCAACTCGCCTGGCAGGGCCTGGAGAAGACCGCCTTCCTGCACTTCGGCGTCAACACCTTCACCGGCCTCGAATGGGGCACCGGCGATGAGGACCCGAACGTCTTCCAGCCCACCGGGCTCGACACCGACCAGTGGGCGCGCGCCCTGCGCGACGGCGGCTTCAAGCTCGCCATCCTCACCGCCAAGCACCACGACGGCTTCGTCCTCTACCAGTCCCGCTACACCAAGCACGGTGTGGTGAGCAGCAGTTGGCGCGGCGGCGAGGGCGACGTGCTGCGCTCCTTCGCCGACTCGATGCGCAAGTACGGCATCAAGGTCGGCGTCTACATCTCGCCCGCCGACGAGAACCAGTACCTCGACGGCGTCTACGCCAACGGCAGCGCCCGCACCGCCCGCACGATCCCCACCCTCGTCGACGGCGACGACCGCGCGGGCCGTGACCTGACCGCGTACGACCTGGACGCCACCGACTACGGCGCCCACATGCTCAACCAGCTCTACGAAGTCCTCACCGAGTACGGGCCGGTCGACGAGGTGTGGTTCGACGGCGCCCAGGGCCGCATCCCGCCGGACAAGGTCGAGACGTACGACTGGGACAGCTGGTACTCCCTCGTCCGCGCCCTCGCCCCGAACGCGTCGATCGCCGTGTCCGGGCCCGACGTCCGCTGGGTCGGCAACGAGGACGGCATGGCGCGCGAGAACGAGTGGAGCGTCATCGCCGTCAAGGACAGCGGCAACGGCAAGTACGACCGTGTCCTGGCCTACGACTCCGCCGACGAGGGCAGCCGGGACGCCCTCCTCAAGGCGCAGCCGGACGCGGCCGCGCTGCAGTGGTGGCCGGCCGAGTGCGATGTGTCGATCCGGCCGGGCTGGTTCTACCACGCCGACGAACAGCCCAAGTCCGTCGAGCAGTTGACGGATATCTGGTACCGGTCGGTGGGCCGGGGCGCCGTCCTCCTGCTCAATATCCCGCCGGACACGGACGGCCTGCTGCCCGCCGCCGATGTCGCCCGGCTCAAGGAGTTCCGCGAGCGCACCGACCGCGAACTGCCCGAGGATCTGACCCGCGGCGCCCGCGTCAGGGAGGACCGCGCGGGCACCCGCACCGTCGACCTCGGCCGGCCCACGACGGTCGACCGGATCAGGATCGCCGAGGACATCCGGCACGGCCAGCAGGTCGAGCACTTCGTGGTCGAGGCCCTCGTCGACGGCGCGTGGACCACGGCCGCCGAACTCGGCACCATCGGCGCGGCCCGCATCCTCGCACTGCCGGCCCCGGTCACGGCCCGGCGCTGGCGGCTGCGGATCACCCGATCCAGGTCGACCGTCCACATCAAGGAGTTCGGTCTGTACAAGTCACAGGTCTGAGCAGCCGGGCGGGGTCGGCCGCGACCCCGCCCGTCGCCCCGTGCGAAGATCGGCCCGGACCGGACCGCCCGGGGAGGAGACCCACATGAGCGCGCAGGAGCCGACCGTATCCGCGTGCTGCGCCGCGCCCCGCGGCGCGGCCCCGTCCGAGCCGGGGCCGGTGGTTCTCCCGCCCAGGCCGCGTCGCCGCCGCGGGCCGTCGGGCAAGGGCATGGTCACGCTGCACGGCGGCCCGTTCCTGATGGGCAACGAGGACGAGCAGGCCAACCCCGGTGACGGTGAGGGGCCGGTCCGGGAGGTCACCGTCTCCGCGTTCCGGATCGACGAACACGCGGTCACCAACGCCCAGTTCGCCACCTTTGTGAAGGAAACGGGATATGTGACCGCAGCGGAGCGGTTCGGCTGGTCGTACGTCTTCGCCGGCTTCCTCGCCCCCGAGCGGGTGCGGGCGACCCGGGCCCCGGCCGGCACCCCCTGGTGGCGCGGCGTCGAAGGCACGACCTGGCGGGCGCCCGAGGGCCCCGGCTCCGGCATCGGGGACCGCGCCCGGCACCCCGTCGTCCACGTCAGCTGGGACGACGCGAGCGCGTACGCGGCCTGGGCGGGCAAGCGGCTGCCGACCGAGGCCGAGTGGGAGTACGCCGCCCGCGGCGGCCTCGACCGGGCCCGCTACCCGTGGGGCGACGAGCTGACGCCGCGCGGGCACTGGCGCTGCAACATCTGGCAGGGCGAGTTCCCGGTGGTCAACACGGGCGAGGACGGCCACGTCGGCACCGCCCCCGTCGACGCGTACCGGCCCAACGCCTACGGCCTCCACAACGTCGTCGGGAACGTGTGGGAGTGGGTCGCCGACCGCTTCACGGCGACGCACGCGGCCACGCCGACCACTGATCCGCGGGGCCCGGCGGAGGGCGAGAACCGGGTGATGCGGGGCGGTTCGTACATGTGCCACGACTCGTACTGCAACCGCTACCGGGTCGCGGCCCGCACCTCCAACACCCCGGACTCCAGCAGCGGCAACTGCGGCTTCCGGTGCGCACTCTGATCCTCTTGATCACCCCCCGATCAAGCACCCCAATGAAGCCCCTCCGGCGATTGGGGAGCGGGGTCCGGGGCGGGGCCCCGTGAGCCTCGCGAGCGCGCCGGATCAGTCCCCGAACACGCGCTGACCGCCCACAAAGGTCTGCTCCACCTTCGTCTCCCCGATCTCCTCGGCCGCCCCCGCGAACGGATCCCGGTCCAGCACGACCAGATCGGCAAGAAACCCCGCGGTGATCGTCCCGGTCTCCGCGTCGAGCCCGTTCACATACGCGCTGCCCGCCGTGTACGCCGTCAGCGCGTCGAGGAGCCCGATCCGCTCGCCGGGCAGGAACACCGGCGTCCCGGCGGGCGCGTCCGGGGCCACCCGGTTCACCGCCACATGGATGCCCTGCAGAGGATCGGGGCTGCTCACCGGCCAGTCGCTGCCGGCCGCCAGCGTCGCGCCCGAGCGCAGCAGCGCCCCGAACGGATACTGCAGCGCCGCCCGCTCCTCGCCGAGGAAGGGGATGGTCAGCTCGTCCATCTGCGGCTCGTGCGCCGCCCACAGCGGCTGGATGTTCGCGCTCGCGCCGAGCGCCCGGAACCGGCCGATGTCGTCCGGGTGCACGACCTGCAGATGCGCGAGGTGCGGCCGCGTGTCGGACCGGCCGTTGGCCTGCCGCGCCGCCTCCACCGCGTCGAGGGCCTCGCGCACGGCCCGGTCGCCGAGCGCGTGGAAGTGCACCTGGAAGCCGTGCGCGTCGAGCGCGGTCACGTACGTCTTCAGGTCCTGCGGCTCCACGAAACTGATCCCGCTGTTGTCCGTCCGGCAGCCGCACCCGTCGAGGTAGGGGCCGAGCAGCGCCGCCGTGCCGTTCTCCGCGACCCCGTCCTGCATGATCTTCACCGTCGTCGAGCGCAGCCTGCCGCGGGTGCCCGTTGTCCGCCGCGCGAGAAGCTCCTCGATCTGCTCGGTGCCGCGCGCCCGGTCCCACCACAGCGCGCCCACCACCCGTGCGGTCAGCCGCCCGTCGTCCGCGCACGCGAGATACGCGTCCGTGGGGTCGGTCAGATTGGCGTGCGAGCCGAGCAGCGCGTCCTGCCAGGCGGTGATGCCGAGGGAGTGCAGCAGTTCCTGGGCGCGCAGCAGCCCGGTGATCCGCTCCTCCCGGGTCGTCGCCGGCAGCAGCCTGCCGACCAGGTTCGCGGCGCCTTCCTGGAGCATGCCGGTGGGGCAACCCGCGGCGTCCCGCTCGATGCGGCCGTCGGCCGGGTCGGAGGTGCGGGCGTCTATCCCCGCTCGTCGCAGGGCGGGGGAGTTGACCCAGGCGCCGTGGTGATCGCGGTTGACGAGATACACCGGCCGGTCCGGTACGAGCGCGTCGAGTTCGGCGGCGACGGGCAGCCCGCCGGGGAACGCCTCCATCGACCAGCCGCCACCGGTGATCCACTCCAGCTCCGGATTCCGCCGGGCGTACGCGTCGATGAGTTCGCGGTAGGCGGCGAGCGTCGTCGCCCCGCTGAGATCGCACTGGCCCAGCTCCAGGCCGCCGCCGACCGGATGGGCGTGCGCGTCCTGGAACCCGGGGATCAGCAACTTGCCCGCCAGGTCGACGACTTCGGTCCGGGGGCCGATCAGCTCGCGCACCTCGTCGTGGCCGACGGCGACGATCCGTTCGCCGCGGACGGCGACGGTGGTGGCCCGGGACCGGGCGGGGGAGCCGGTGTGGACGGGGCCGTTGGTGAGGACCAGGTCGGCGGGGGCGGTATCGGACATGTGGGGCGACTCCTCGCGTAGGCAGGGGCGTTACGGACTTACGGGACTTCGAGTGCGGTCGGTGGGACAGAGCCGGCGTCGGTGCCGCGCCGGGTCGTGAAGTAGGGGGAGCGGCGGCGGTACTTGGCGACGGCCGCCATCGCGAGCCCCGAGGCGACGGTGGCCGCGGGTACGGACAGCATGAACCAGCCGTTGTCCGGGCTGAGTTCGAAGTGGTCGCTCATCGTGGCGTAGTCCCGGCCGAGGTAGACGCCGACGCCGAGCAGGGCCACCGCGCTCAGCCCGGGCGCGACCACCGAGCGCAGCGCCTGCGCGGGTGAGGTGCGCAGGGCCGAGCGGAACCGGACGGCGCAGGCGAGCGCGGTGAGGCCGTAGTACAGGGCCACGGTCAGGCCGATCGAGTTCACGGCCGCGAGGATCATCTCGTTCAGCTTCGGGATGGCGAGGGCAAGGAGCGCGACCAGCGCCGCGACGGCCATGACGAGCACCGTGCCGAGGGCGGGGGAGCCGTAGCGCGGGCTGATCCGCGTCCATACGCGGCCCATCGTGCGGTCGCGTCCCATCGCGTACAGGCCGCGCGCGGTCGGGATGACGCTGGACTGCAGCGACGCCACGGCCGACAACAGCAGCGCGAGCAGCGGCAGGCTCGCGACCGGCTCGTCCGCCAGCTTCGCCCCGAGATACGTGAGCGCTCCCGGGCCCTGCTCGATCAGTTCCGGCAGTGACATCTCGCGCTGGAAGGCCACCGACCCGTACAGGAACAGCGCGAGCATCGTGAACAGGGCGATGAAGCCGCCGCGGCCCACGTCCCGTACGTCCTTCGTCTCCTCGGTGACGCTGAACGCGGCGTCCCAGCCCCAGAAGAAGAACACCGCGAGGACGAGACCCTGGGCGAACGCCGTGCCGTCGTGCACGGCGAACGGGTTCAGCCACGACCACTGGAAACCGTGCGAACCGGTCACCAGGCACCAGCCGCAGAAGCCGAGCAGGACCGCGTACTCGAACACCAGCAGCCACGCCTGCAGCCGGGTCGCCTTGCGGACACCGGTGACCGCGGTGACGGTGACGACGGCGAGGACCAGCAGGCCGACGACCGTGCTCAGCGCCGTCGAGTTCGGATCGAGATCGAGGCCCAACAGCGTATGCAGATGGGCCTTGTTGGCGAACTGCAGGAAGACCGAGCCGGTCACCGCGCTGGTGTACGCCATGAAGATCACGGTGCCGACGAGCGTCACCCAGCCGGTGAGGAAGCCGAGCCACGGGCCGAGCGACGAGGCGACCCAGACATAGCCGCTGCCCATGTTCGGCTCGGAGCGGTTGAGCCGCGCGTACGCCGTCGCGATGCCGAGGATCGGGAGGAACGCGACGAGCAGCACGGCCGGCGACTGCAGGCCCACCGTCGCGGCCAGCGCCCCCATCCCGATGCCGATGCTCGTGGTGGCCGCGGTGCTGGACGCGGCGATGGCGACGCCGTCGACGACACCGAGGGAACGGCGCAGACCTGGAGATTCGCTTCTCATGGGCAGGCTCCTGGGACCGTGAGGCGGGAGGTGTGGCGAGGAGGCTGCGATCAAATCGGCCTTGTCAGTGTTGCGTCAATGGTGTTGACATAAGGGTGGGGCGGGCCGGCGAAGGGGAGCGAGCAGATGACCGAGGGGCGAGTCCCGGCGGAGCGGCGGCGCCGCAAGCCGACCAGGTCGGGCGTGGTGCTGTCCGAGGAGGTGATCGTCGACTGCGCGCTGCGCCTGGTCGGCCAGCACGGGCCGGACGCGCTGAGCGTACGGCGGCTCGGCGCGGCGCTCGGCTGCGATCCCAGCGCCCTGTACCGGTACTTCCACAACACAGACGACCTGCTGCTCGCCATCGCCGACCGGATCATCGGCGAGGCGCAGGCGGGCTTCGACCCGGACGGCATGCCCTGGGCGGAGGGGCTGCGCGAGATGGCGCTGCGCATCCACGGCTGTTACCGGGCGCATCCGAGGGTGGCGGCGATGGCCGCGTACCGGGTGACACGGCGCCTCAACGAGTTCCGGGCCGTGGATACGGGGATCGGGCTGTTGCGCCGGGCGGGGTTCGATGACGCGTCCGCGGTGCGGTATTACGCGGCCTTCGTGGACACCGTGCTGGGGCATGCCGCGCTGGACGCGGCGCACTTGGCTCTGCCGGTTGAGCGGAGGGGGGCGGACGACTTGGCCTGGGGCGGGGTGTACGCGGGGCTGCCGGACGCGGAGTATCCCCAACTGGCTTCGGTTCGGCCGCACTTGCCCTTGATGAGCGGGAGTTCGTTCGAGACGGCGCTGGAGTTGCTGCTGGCGGCGTTGGTGGCCGCGGCGCCGTAGCTCCGCCGGGTGGGTGGGATTCCGCGGGCCGGTGGGGGCTGGTCGCGCAGTTCCCCGCGCCCCTGCGATGCGCACCGCGTGCGCCATCTCAGGAGGCGCGTGTGACGCGCCCTCATGGGGCTGCGGCGAAGCCGCACGCCCCAAAGGCGCGGGGGACTGCGTGACCAGCCACGACGGTGCGGCGGCCGGGACGCGACCGGAACCCCTACGGCGCGTGGCCGGGGCCTGGGCTCAGTCCAGCTGGGACCGGAGCCATTCCTCCACCTCGCCGACATGCGCCGCGGCAGCGGCCCGCGCCGCCTCCGGGTCGTGGGCCACCAACGCCCGGTGGATACGGGCGTGTTCGCGACGGGTCCGCTCGAACGCCCCCTCCTCCTGGTAGCCGCGCCACACCCGCGCCCGGAACGTCCGCGAGGACAACCCCTCCAGGATCGCCGCCATCGTGTCGTTGCCCGCGGCGGCCACGATCGCCCGGTGGAAGGCGAGGTCGTGGGAGAGGATCTCCTCCGGGTCGTCGGTGGCCTCCATCGCCGCCAAGTGCTCTTCCACCTCGGCGAGTTGCGGCCGGGTGATCCGCGCGGCGGCCAGCGCCGTCGCCGTCGACTCCAGGATGCGGCGGACTTCGAGAAGCTCCACCAGGCGTGGCCCGCGCGACAGGTCCGCGACGACCCCGAAGGTCTCCAGGAGGTCCCCGGCCTCCAGTTGCGTGACGTAGATGCCGGAGCCGTGCCGCGCCTCCAGGACCCCGAGCACGGTCAGGGCGCGGATGGCCTCCCGCATAGAACTGCGGGAGATGCCCAGCTGGACCGCCAGATCCCGCTCCGTGGGCAGGCGCTGGCCCGGCTCCAGGCTGCCGCCGCCGATCATCGCCTTGATCTGCTCGATCGCCCGAGCCGTGACGGTGCCCTTCTGGGGGGCGGTCTGCTCCACCATGACGTCCTCCCGAGTGCGGGTACCGCTCCTTGATGCGGAGATGCGGCGCAGTCTAACCAGCAAAGTGGTCCGACCACTACCGAGGTGGTCGGACCTTTCCGGGGTCTCAGACCCGTAAAACCCGAGAAAACTTGGCTCCAAGGGTGTTGTCGAAGCGAAGTGGTCTGATAAATATCTCGGCGCGGCCAGGTACCAGGACGGCGGGACCCGACCGCGAGCCCATGACGTCCGGAGCCGAGGAGCGGTCCGATGAATGGCACCACGAAGCGCCCGACGAGTTCGAGAGCGGGAGCGCTGCGCATGGCGGCCCTCCTGGGCTGCGCCGCCCTCGCGCTCACCGCGTGCGGCAGCACCAAGGACGACACCGCCGGATCGGCCGGCGGGGGAGGCGGCGACGGCAAGGGCAAGGTCGGCGTCATCCTGCCCCTGCTGACCTCGCCGTTCTGGCAGTCGTACAACGACTACGTGCCGAAGATGGCGAAGTCCGAGGGGGTGGACGCGATGAAGACGGTCAACTCCAACAGCGACCCCTCGCAGCAGATCACCGACATCAACAACCAGCTCAACCAGGGCGTGAAGGGCCTCGTCGTGGCGCCGCTGGACAGCGCCGCCATCGCCGCCGGGCTCGACCAGGCCGAGCGCAAGGGCGTTCCCGTGGTCGCCGTGGACGTCGCGCCCGAGAAGGGCAAGGTCGCCATGGTGGTGCGGGCCAACAACGTCGCGTACGGCGAGAAGGCCTGCGAGTACCTCGGCCAGCAGGTCAAGACCGGCAAGGTCGTGCAGATCATGGGCGACCTGGCGTCGGTCAACGGGCGGGAGCGCTCGAAGGCGTTCCGCGACTGCGTCAAGACCAAGTACCCGAAGCTGAAGGTGCTGGAGATCCCCGCCAAGTGGGAGTCGGACACCGCCGCCTCGAAGCTGGACACGCTGCTCAACGCCAACCCCGACCTCAAGGGCATCTACATGCAGGCGGGCGGTGTCTACCTCGCGCCGACCCTGCAGACCCTCAAGTCCAAGGGCATGCTGAAGACGGCGGGCAAGGCGGGGCACATCGCGATCGTCTCCAACGACGGCATCCCGCAGGAGTTCGACGCGATCCGCAAGGGCCAGATCGACGCGACCGTCTCCCAGCCCGCCGACGCGTACGCCAAGTACGGCATGTACTACATCAAGGCGGCCATGCAGGGGAAGACGTTCGAGCCGGGCCCGACCGACCACGACTCGGAGATCGTCAAGCTGCCCAGCGGCACCCTCGAGGACCAGCTGCCCGCACCGCTGGTCACCAAGGACAACGTCGACGACCCCAAGCTCTGGGGAAACACGGTCAAATGACGTACACCACAGACCAGTTGGCGCCGCCGTTGGTGGAAGCCGACGGCATCGCCAAGCGGTACGGGCCCACGGTCGCCCTCGCCGACGGCCGGCTGACCGTGCGCGCGGGCGAGTCCCACGCGCTGGTCGGCCGCAACGGCGCGGGCAAGTCCACCCTCGTCACCGTCCTCACCGGGCTCCAGGCACCGGACGCGGGCACGCTGCTCTTCGACGGCGAACCCGCGCCGCCGCTCGGCGACCGGGAGGCCTGGCGCTCCAAGGTGGCCTGCGTCTACCAGAAGCCCACGGTCGTACCGGAGTTGACGGTCGCCGAGAACCTGTTCATCAACCGGCAGCCCGGAGCCCGCCGCGGCTTCTTCAGCTGGAAGAAGCTGCACGCCGAAGCGGCCGGGCTGCTCGACACCTGGGACATCCGCGTCGACCCCGAAGCGCGCACCGCCGACCTCAAGGTCGAGGACCGTCAAATGGTCGAGATCGCCCGGGCGTTGAGCGGCGGAGCCCGCTTCATCGTCCTCGACGAGCCGACGGCGCAGCTCGACAACCGGGAGATCGAGCGCCTCTTCGCCCGCATGCGGGCGCTGCAGGACTCCGGCGTCACGTTCCTCTTCATCTCGCACCACCTCCAGGAGGTGTACGAGGTCTGCCAGACGGTCACCGTGCTGCGCGACGCCCGCTGGATCACCACGGCGCCCGTCGCCGAACTGCCGCGCCCCGCGCTGGTCGAGGCGATGGCCGGCGAGGTGATCGCCGAGCAGGCGGCGGCCGCGGCCGAGGCGGTCGTCGAACAGGACGGGGTGGACGCCCCGGTGGTCCTGGCCGTACAGGCCCTGACCTCGGACACCTACCAGGACGTCGACCTGACGGTGCGCCGCGGCGAGGTCGTCGGCCTCGCCGGGTCCAGCGGCAGCGGCAAGATCGCTCTCGCCGAATCACTGGCCGGCCTCCACACGCCGATCTCCGGCACGGCTCAACTGGACGGAAAGCAGCTGCCGTTCGGCGACGTGTCGGCGGCGCTCGCGGCGGGCGTGGGCTGCGTGCCGCGCGACCGCCACGACCAGGGTCTCGTCACCGGCATGTCCATCGGAGACAACGCCACCATGACGGTGCTCGGCCGCCTCGGCCGCTACGGTTTCGTCGGCACGGACCGCAAGCGGTCCTTCGCCCGCGACCTCATCGACCGCCTCGACATCCACGCCGAGGGCCCCGAACAGCCGGTCTCCGACCTCTCCGGAGGCAACGCGCAGAAGGTCGTGATGGCCCGCGCCCTCGCCTCGGAACCGCACCTCCTCGTCCTCATCAACCCCACGGCCGGCGTCGACGTGAAGTCCAAGGAATCGCTGCTGCGCCGCGTCGACAACGCCCGGGACGACGGCACCGCGGTCCTCGTCGTCTCCGACGAACTCGACGACCTGCGCCGCTGCGACCGCGTCCTGGTCCTCTTCCACGGCCGGGTCGTCGCGGAACACGCGGCGGGCTGGAGCGACCACGACCTCATCGCGTCCATAGAGGGCGTCGACCGTGACTGACCTTCATCATCCGCAAGGAGCCCCCATGGCTGACACCCAGGCCCCGTCGGCCCCGGCCACCAAGACACCCCCGCACACCCGAGGACCCGGCACCGCCAAGACGGTTCTGCTGCGCCGCGCACGCGAACTAGCCCTCGTACCAGCCCTGTTGCTGCTCCTCATCCTCGGCGCCATCGTCAACGACTCCTTCCTCACCGAGCGCAACCTGATCTCCATCCTCGGCGCGTCCGCCGCCCTCGCGATGGTCGTCCTGGCCGAGTCCCTCGTGCTGATCACCGGCAAGTTCGACCTCTCCCTCGAATCGGTCGTCGGCATCGCCCCGGCCGTGGGCGCCCTGCTGGTGCTGCCGGTCGCCCAGTCGGGCTGGGGCGCCGAGTTCCCGGCCGTGCTCGCGATCCTCGCGATCCTCGTCGTCGGCGGCCTCATCGGCGCCTTCAACGGAATCCTGGTCGTGAAGTTCAAGCTCAACGCCTTCATCGTCACGCTGGCGATGCTGATCGTGCTGCGCGGCCTGCTCGTCGGCGCCACCAAGGGCAAGACCCTGTTCGGCATGCCCGACTCGTTCTTCTCGCTGGCCACGACCACGTTCCTGCGCATCCCCATGTCGGTGTGGCTCGCCGCCGTCGCGTTCGGCGTCGCCGGGCTGATCCTCAAGTACCACCGCGTGGGCCGCGCCCTGTACGCGATCGGCGGCAACGCGGACGCCGCCCGCGCCGCCGGCATCCGCGTCGAGCGCGTGATGCTCGGCGTCTTCATCGTGGCGGGCGTCCTCGCCTCGGTCGGCGGCATCATGCAGACGGGCTACGTCGGCGCCATCAGCGCCAACCAGGGCAACAACATGATCTTCACGGTGTTCGCCGCGGCGGTCATCGGCGGCATCAGCCTCGACGGCGGCAAGGGCACCATGTTCGGCGCGCTGACCGGTGTGCTGCTCCTCGGCGTCGTACAGAACCTCCTCACCCTCGCCCAGGTGCCGTCCTTCTGGATCCAGGCCATCTACGGCGGCATCATCCTGCTCGCCCTGATGATCGCCCGCGTCACCACCGGCCGCGCCCAGGACTGAGAGCCCGTGGCGTATCCCCGGCCGGGGATACGCCACAGGCTCCGACGCCACCACCCCGGCCGCCAAGGCCCCCTGCCCGAAAGGCATCCCGTGCCCGCAACCAGCCCGCGCGTCACCGCGGTCGACACCTATGACATCCGGTTCCCGACCTCCCGGGAACTGGACGGCTCCGACGCCATGAACCCCGACCCCGACTACTCGGCCGCGTACGTCGTCCTGCGCACGGACGCCGCCGACGGGCACGAGGGGCACGGCTTCACGTTCACCATCGGCCGCGGCAACGACGTACAGGTCGCCGCGATCCGGTCGCTGCGCCACCACGTCGTCGGCCGGTCCCTCGACGAGCTGTGCGCCGACCCGGGCAGCCTCAACCGCGACCTGGTCGGCGACAGTCAACTCCGTTGGCTGGGACCCGAGAAGGGCGTGATGCACATGGCGATCGGCGCCGTCGTCAACGCGGCGTGGGACCTCGCCGCCAAGCGGGCCGCCAAGCCCCTGTGGCAACTGCTCGCCGACGCGGAACCCGAATGGCTCGTACGGCAGATCGACTTCCGGTACATCGCGGACGCGCTCACCCCCGACGAAGCCCTGGAACTCCTGCGGTCGGGGCGCGAGGGCGCCGCGGAGCGCACCGCCCGCCTCAAGGAACGCGGCTACCCGGGCTACACCACCTCGCCCGGCTGGCTCGGCTACTCCGACGAGAAGCTCACCCGGCTCGCCCGGCAGGCCGTCGCCGACGGCTTCACCCAGATCAAGCTGAAGGTCGGCGCGGACCTGGCCGACGACATCCGTCGCTGCCGCACCGCCCGCGAGGTCATCGGGCCGGACATCCGGATGGCCATCGACGCCAACCAGCGCTGGAACGTCGACGAGGCGGTCCGATGGACGCGCGCTCTCACCGAGTTCGACCCGTACTGGGTCGAGGAACCCACCAGCCCCGACGACATCCTCGGCCACGCCGCGATCCGCAAGGCGGTCGGGCCCGTCAAGGTCGCCACCGGCGAGCACGTCCAGAACCGCATCGTGTTCAAGCAACTGCTGCAGGCCGGCGCCATCGACATCCTGCAGATCGACGCGGCCCGCGTCGGCGGCGTCAACGAGAACCTCGCGATCCTGCTGCTCGCCGCCAAGTTCGGCGTCCCCGTCTGCCCGCACGCGGGCGGCGTGGGCCTGTGCGAGCTCGTCCAGCACCTGTCGATGTTCGACTACGTCGCGCTGACCGGCACCACCGACGACCGCGTCATCGAGTACGTCGACCATCTGCACGACCACTTCCTCGACCCGGTCGTCATGCACGAGGGTCACTACACGGCCCCGGCCGCACCCGGCTTCTCCGCCACCATGCGACCGGAGTCGATCGCCGAGTTCACCTACCCCGACGGGGAGTTCTGGGCGAAGGACCTGGCCGAGCACGAACCGACCCGCACGAACGGAGCCGCAGCATGACCGACACCGCCAGCCTCCAGGACTTCGCCGGACTCAAGGCCCTCGTCACCGGCGGCGCCTCCGGCATCGGCCGCGCCACCGCCGACCTGCTCACCGCGCGCGGCGCCGCCGTCGCCGTCCTCGACCGTGACATCACCGCCGTGGAGAAGCCGCTGCGGGGATACGCCGCCGACGTCACCGACGACGAGACCGTGCGGGCCGCCGTGGCCGCCGCCGTCGCCGACCTCGGCGGCCTCGACATCGTGGTCAACAACGCGGGCATCGGCGCCCAGGGCACCGTCGCCGACAACGACGACGCCGAATGGCACCGCGTCCTCGACGTCAACGTCATCGGCATGGTCCGTGTCGCCCGCGCGGCCCTTCCCGCTTTGCGGGAGTCGGAGCACGCGGCGATCGTCAACACCTGCTCCATCGCGGCCACCGCCGGGCTGCCGCAGCGTGCGCTGTATTCCGCGTCGAAGGGCGCCGTGTACTCCCTCACGCTCGCCATGGCCGCCGACCACCTCCGCGAGGGCGTCCGCGTCAACTGCGTCAACCCCGGCACCGCGGACACCCCGTGGGTCGGCCGGCTCCTCGACAAGGCCGACGACCCGGCCGCCGAACGCGCCGCCCTCGAAGCCCGCCAGCCCACCGGCCGCCTCGTCTCCGCCGACGAGGTCGCGGGCGCCGTCGCCTACCTGGCGAGCCCGCTGTCCGGCGCGACCACCGGCACGTCCCTCGCGGTCGACGGCGGCATGCAGGGCCTGCGCCTGCGGCCCGCGGGACGGTGACGCCGATGCGGACCCGCACCCTGGGCCGGGGTGGTGTCGAAGTACCGGTCACCGAGCTCGGCTTCGGCGCCGCGGGCATCGGCAACCTGTTCACGCCGGTCCGCGACGACGAGGCGTACGCCGCCGTCGACGCCGCCTGGGACGCGGGCGTCCGGTACTTCGACACGGCCCCGCACTACGGCATCGGGCTGTCCGAGCGGCGCCTCGGCGAGTACCTGCGCACCCGCCCCTCGACCTCGTACACCCTGTCGACGAAGGCCGGCCGCATCCTGGAGCCGTACGACGGCGGGGGTGACGACCTGGCCCACGGCTTCGCGGTGCCCGCCTCGCACCGCCGCGTCTGGGACTTCAGCGCGGCCGGGGTGCGCCGCTCCATCGAGGACAGCCTCGGCCGGCTCGGCGTCGACAAGATCGACGTCGTCTACCTGCACGACCCCGACGACCACGCCGAGCAGGCCTTCGGCGAGGCCTACCCGGAGCTGGAGCGGCTGCGCGGCGAGGGGCTCGTGGACGCCATCGGCGCGGGCATGAACCAGGCGCGGATGCTGACCCGGTTCGTCCGCGACACCGATGTCGACGTGGTCCTGTGTGCCGGCCGCTACAGCCTGCTCGACCAGCGGGCCCTGCCCGGCCTGCTGCCCGCGGCGGCCGCGCGGGACGTCTCCGTCGTCATCGGCGGCGTCTTCAACTCCGGGCTGCTCGCCGACCCGAAACAGGGCGGCACCTTCGACTACGCCCTCGCCCCGGCCGAGGTCGTCTCCCGGGCCCTGAAGTTCAAGGAGCTGGCCGAGCGGCACGGCACCACCCTGCGCGCCGCCGCGCTCGCCTTCCCCTTCGGCCACCCGGCCGTCACCGGCGTCCTCGTCGGCACCCGTTCGGCGGCCGAAGTCATCGACACCGCCGAGCAGTTCGCCGCCCCCGTGCCCGCCGAGTTCTGGGCCGAGGCCCGCGCACGGAACCTGCTCGCAGCCGACGTCCCCACCCCTGAGCAGAAGGAGAGCGCGTGAGAGTCGCCCTGCACACCAAGGTCCGCGCCGACCGCGTCGAGGAGTACGAGGCGGCCCACCGCGAGGTCCCCGCCGAGCTGGTCGCCGCGATCCGCGCGGCCGGGGCCACGCACTGGACGATCTGGCGCAGCGGCACGGACCTCTTCCACCTCCTGGAGTGCGCGGACTACTCCCGGATGCTCGCGGAGCTGGAGAAACTCCCGGTGAACATCGCCTGGCAGGCCCGCATGGACGAACTCCTCGCCGTCGCGCACGACTACTCGGCCGACGGAGCGGGGGCGGGCCTGCCCGTCGTCTGGGAGTTGCCATGACGGCCGCCGCCGGAATCATCGACGCCCACCACCACGTCTGGGACCTCTCCGTCCGCGACCAGGACTGGATCACCGGTCCCGAACTGGCGCCGATCCGCCGGGACTTCACCCTCGACGATCTCGCCCCGGACGCGCGGGCGGCGGGTGTCGGGGCCACTGTTCTCGTGCAGACCGTGACCGTCGCCGAGGAGACCCCCGAGTTCCTCGCCCTCGCCGAACGCAGTGACCTCGTCGCGGCCGTCGTCGGCTGGACCGACCTGACCCGTCCCGACGTGGCCGACACGCTCGCCGCCCTGCGCCAACTCCCGGGCGGTCGGCACCTGGTGGGCATTCGGCACCAGGTGCAGGGGGAGCCCGACCCCGAGTGGCTGCTCCGCCCCGACGTCAGCCGGGGCCTGACCGCGGTCGCCGCGGCCGGGCTCGTCTACGACCTCGTCGTCCTCCCGCACCAGCTGCCCGCCGGCGTCAAGGCGGCCGCCGGCCACCCCGAACTCACCTTCGTCCTCGACCACGTGGGCAAGCCGCCGGTCGCGTCCGGCGAACTGGAACCCTGGAGCTCCCACGTGCGGGCGCTCGCGGAGCTGCCCAACACCCTCTGCAAACTCTCCGGCCTGGTCACCGAGGCCGACCGGGCGACCTGGACCGTCGACGCGCTGCGGCCCTACGCGGACACGGTCCTGGACGCGTTCGGTCCGGGGCGCGTGATGTTCGGCTCGGACTGGCCCGTGTGCACGCTCGCGGCCTCGTACGGGCAAGTCGTCGACACAGCGAGGGAGTTGCTGGGCGGCCCCGACGAGGAGGTGTTCGCCGGGACCGCCCGGCGCGTCTACCTCAGCCGGGTCGGTGCCGGGAACTCCCGGACGTAGGTCCGCTCCCACCACGCCCCGGTCGCCCGCAGCTCGCGCCACGTCGTGTACCGGTAGCGGTACACACGGGCCCGGATGTGGGCGGGCGGCGCGTCGGGGAAGGGACAGTGGCGCAGCGGCCGCAGCGTGTCCCGGTCCCCTTCGAGGAGCCGCTCGATGAGCCCGTCGCACCACGGACGGGCGTAGGCGGGCGACAGCGCGGCGAACCACGTCATCCAGTCGAGCCGCAGATGGTACGGCGCGAACGGGCGGGGCAATCGTCGCGGATCGCCCGGCTTGCCCTTGAACGCATAGGCCCGCCAGTCGGATTCGGGTCCGGGCGCCGTGTCCGCCGTGCCCTCGATGACGATCTCCTGCCTGACCCGGCCGACCGTGCCGAACGCTCCGTACGTGTTGACGAGGTGCAGCGGATCGTACGACCGGTTCATGGACTGGCGCCGGGACCGCAGGTTCCGCGCGGGCCGCCCTGGCGGCGACGGCCGACCTGCGTGCCACCGTCGACGCATACTCGGGGCCGCAGCGCGGCCACGTCACCCTGGGCCTGGTCACCGGCGCCGCCGCCGAGGCATTCGACATCGCCGGACTGCTCGCCGGCTTTCACGCGGCCCATCCGCACGTCGAGGTCTCCGTCACCGAATCCACCAGCGAACAGATGCTGACCGCGCTGCACCGCGGAGCCCTGGACATCGCCGCCGTCGGCGTCGCCGACACCGTCGCGCCGCCGGGCCTGACGTACGAGATCCTCATCGACGACGCGCTGGTGGCGGTCGTGCCGCCCGACGACCCGCTAGCCGAGCACCCCCCTGCGTGCCCTTCGCCGCGCCGGCCGACCGCCGTCTGATCAGCCTGCCGCGCGGCACCGGTGTGCGCGCCGTCCTGGAGCCCGCTGCGCCGAGGCCGGGTTCAAGCCTCGCGTCGCCTTCGAGGCGGGCACCCCGCTGCCGCTCGCCCGGTTCGCGGCGCGGGGCCTCGGCGTGGCGGTACTGCCCGAGCTCACCGAGGCCCAGGCCGCCGCCACCGGCGTACGCGCGCTGCCGCTGACGGACCCCGGGGCCCGTGCCCGCGTGGCCCTTGCCCGGTGCGCCGCCGGCCCGTCGAGCCCCGCCGCACGGGCCCTGCTGGAGCGGCTCCGGGCGGCTCTCGTCCCGAATGCGGCCCCCTGAAGCTGCGCCTAGCGTTGGCCCCATGGACGCGGGCAGCGGGGGAGGTGAACCCGGCGATTCCCCCGGAGGGGAGGGCCCGGACGGCTCCCCGCGCGGATTTCTGGAGGCGTACGGGCGCGGCCTGCGCATGGGCGGCTTCGACTGGGACCTCGACTCCGGCCTCATGCACATGGACGCCAACGCCCACGACGTCTTCGACATCCTGCCCGAGGAGTACGACGGCCGCCCCGAGACCCTCGGACTGCGCGTCCCGCCCGGCGAGGGCGGTCGCCTCGACGCCCTCGTCTCGCAGGCGCTCAAGAGCGGCGAGGAGAACTACGGCGCGTACTTCCGCATCCGCACCCGCGACGGAGAACTGCGCTGGACCCACACCCGCGGCTACATCCGCCGCGACGGGACCGGCCGCCCGCGCCGCATCGTCGGCATCGTGCGCGACGCCACCGACGAGCTCAACGACGCCACCGTGCAGCACGAGCGCGCGGCCCGCGAGGCGATCCGGCGCCGTGAGACCAGCGTCGTACAGAGCACCACCGCCGCCCTCGCGCACGCCCGTACGGTCAACGAGGTCATCGACGTACTGCGCGAGACACACGGCGTGGAGCATCTGGGCGCGACCAGTTTCGTCATGGGCCTGGTCCGCGCCGGCCGGATCCACCTGGTCGCCGAAGGCCCCTCCGGCAGCTTCGTGCCCGGCACACACATCACCCGCGTCGACGACCCGTACCCGATGGGCGAGGTGGTGAGCACCCTCAAACCCCGCTTCATCGAGTCGCCCGAGGAGTTCGCCGCGTCCTACCCGGTCCTGTGGCCGCACATCACGCACCTCGGCATCCGCTCGGCCGCCTACCTGCCGCTCATCGCCCAGGCCCGGCCCATCGGCGCCGTCGGCCTGCTCTACCACGACCGCAAGGGCTTCACTCAGTCCGAGCGCAACGTCCTCGTGGCCCTCGGCAGCAGCATCGCGCAGAGCCTGCAGCGCGCCATGTTCTACGAGCAGGAGAAGGACCTCGCCCAGGGTCTGCAACAGGCGATGCTGCCGCGCACCATCCCGGCCGTGCCGGGCGCCGACATCGCCGTGCGCTACCGCGCCGCGTCCGGCCAGTCCATGGGACGCGACATCGGCGGCGACTGGTACGACGTGATCCCGCTGCCCGGCGGCCGCGTCGGCGCGGTGATCGGCGACGTCCAGGGGCACGACACGCACGCCGCCGCCGTCATGGGCCAACTGCGCATCGTGCTGCGCGCGTACGCCGCCGAGGGCCACACCCCCGCCACCGTCATGGCCCGCGCCTCCGTCTTCCTCCACGAACTCGACACCGAACGCTTCGCGACCTGCCTGTACGCGGAGGCGGACCTGTCGACCGGCGTCGTGCAGATCGTGCGCGCCGGACACCTGGACCCGCTGCTGCGCCTCACCGACGGCACCTGCCGCAGGCTGCCCGTCGACGGCGGTCTGCCGCTCGGCCTGTCCGCCGAGTTCGGGCGGCTCGAATACCCGGTGACCACCGCCGAACTCGACCCGGGCCAGACGCTGTTGCTGTGCACGGACGGCCTCGTCGAGCAGCCCGGCGCCGACCTCGACGACGGCCTGCACGCCCTGACCGAGCTGATCGGCGCGAGCCCCGCCGACCTCGACCAACTCGCCGACCGGCTGTGCGCGTCCGTCGACGTGCGCGGCGGCGAGGACGATGTGGCGCTGTTGCTCCTGCGCCGCCGGGGCGCCGGTGCCCCGCAGAGCGGCGGGCGCCTCACCGAGCACGTGCCGCCCGGCGATCCGGAGGCGCTGCGTGCCGCCCGGCACATGATCCGGGCGGCCGTCCGCGCCTGGGGCGCCCGCGAACGCGCCGACGAGATCGAACTCGTCGCCGACGAGATGATCACCAACGCCCTGATGCACACCGACGGCCCGGCCATCGTCACGCTGCGCGTGCTGACCGGCTCCGACCGACGGCTCAGGGTCGACGTGGAGGACTCCTCCAGCGCGCTGCCGCGCCGCCGGGAGGCCGGCGAGTCCGGTGTCTCGGGGCGCGGCCTGCTGCTCGTCGACCGGCTCGCCGACGTGTGGGGCGTGGAGGCGCGCGGCGGCGGCAAGTGCGTGTGGTGCGAGTTCGTGGTCCCCGCCCGCAGGCAGTGACTCAGCCGGCCGGCGCGGGCCATTCGCGGAGCGGCCACTCCCGGCCCTCGTCCCACTCGGTCAGGAGCAGGCGCGCGTCCGCGTTCGCCTCGTGCTCCTTCTGCATGCCGTCGAACTTCCAGTCGGCCGTGTCGGGGTCGTCCCACCAGCCGTCGAGGACGTGCCTGCCGTCGATGGTGAGGCTGAGGTGGTATCTGCCGGGCGGTTCGGTCACGTGGAACAGGATCTCCCGGCGAGGCGGCGCACGAGGCGCCGGGGGCGAGTGGTAGACGGCAACCATTCACCCGTACGGCCCATGCCGCGTCAACGCCCCCAGGACGGTCACACCGGCTCTGCCGCACGGGGAGCGCGGCTCTTCGCCCTTTTTCCGGCTACAGGCAGTGAGGCTCTTTGTTGCATGGAGTCGCGTCAGGCCGCGCGATGGGTACGTGGCACATGGTCGAAGCGGCGACCCTCGTTCGCCCCCATGTTCCGGAGGGAGTGATCACGCATGACGCAGGGCGAAACCTTCAACACCCCCGATGCCCTCGTGGGACTCACGGCGTATGACCGCACCGGAGAGAAGATCGGCAGCGTTGAGCGGGTCTACCTCGACGACACGACGGGTCGTGCCGACTGGGTGACGGTGAAGACAGGCCTCTTCGGCATGAAGGAGAGCTTCGTGCCGCTGGCCGGCGCCAGCCGCGAGGACGACACGCTGAAGGTGGCGTACACCAAGGAGGCGGTCAAGGACGCGCCCCGCGTCGATGCCGACCAGCACCTCGACCAGGCCGAGAAGCAGGAGCTCTACGCGCACTACGGCATGACCGGGCCGTCCGCGGCTCCCGGTGGCAACGCCGGGCGCGAGGGCACGGCCGGTACGCGTGGCACCGCCGCCACCGGTACGGCCGCCGCTGCGGGCATGGGCATGGGCGGCGACGCCCAGCACGGGCGGCACGCCGCCGCTGCCGGGTCGCGCGAGCCCGCCATGCGTTCCGGTGCCGGAACCGACGGCAAGGCCGACGAGATGATCCGCTCCGAGGAGCGCCTGCGCGTCGGGACCGAGGAGCAGGAGGTCGGCCAGGCCCACCTGCGCAAGGTCGTCGAGACGGAGAACGTCACGACCTCCGTCCCGCTCTCGCACGAGGAGGTCCGCGTGGTGCGCGAGCCGATCCGTGAGGGCGACAGGACCACGCGCGCCAACATCGGCGAGGCGGAGGCCGAAGTGACGCTCCACGCGGAGAGGGCGGTGGTCCGCAAGGAGACCGTCCCGGTGGAGCGGGTCCGTCTGGAGACCGAGAAGGTCACCGAGACCGACGAGGTGACCGACACGGTCCGCAAGGAGAAGATCGAGTTCGACACCCCCGAGGCCGACCGGAAGCGCATGCCCGGTGACGGCAAGAACGGGCCGCGCCACTAGCCCTGTTCCCGGACGGATCGGCGGGCCCGGCTGCACCCGGGCCCGCCGATCTGTGTCACGGCCGCTTCGATGGCACCCTGGACGTATGCCGGAACTGCCCGAGGTCGAAGCGCTGAAGGACTTCCTCACCGAGCACCTGGTGGGGCACGACATCGTCCGCGTCCTGCCGGTCGCGATCAGTGTCCTGAAGACCTACGACCCGCCGCTCACCGCCCTGGAGGGCCGCACGGTGACGTCCGTGGCGCGGCACGGCAAGTTCCTCGACATCGGCACGGGCGACATCGGCGGGGACGACACGGGCGGCGGCCCGCATCTCGTCACCCACCTGGCCCGCGCGGGCTGGCTGCACTGGAAGGACCGGCTTCCCGACGGCCCGCCGAAGCCCGGCAAGGGACCGCTCGCGCTGCGGGTCGCGCTGGAGACCGGCGCGGGCTTCGACCTCACGGAGGCCGGCACGACGAAGAAGCTGGCCGTGTACGTGGTCCAGGACCCCCAGGACGTACCGGGCGTCGCCCGCCTCGGCCCCGACCCGCTCGCCGACGGCTTCGACGAGGCGGCGTTCGCGAAGCTCCTCGACGGGGAGCGGCGCCGGATCAAGGGAGCACTGCGCGACCAGTCGCTGATCGCGGGTATCGGCAACGCCTACAGCGACGAGATCCTGCACGTCGCCCGGATGTCCCCGTTCAAGTTGGCGGCGACGCTGACACCCGACGACATCCACACGCTCCACGAGGCGCTGCGCGCCACACTCACGGACGCCGTGGAGCGCTCGCGCGGGGTCGCCGCCGGGCGGCTGAAGGCGGAGAAGAAGAGCGGCCTGCGCGTCCACGGGCGGACCGGTGAGGCCTGCCCGGTGTGCGGCGACACGATCCGCGAGGTCAGCTTCAGCGACAGCTCGCTGCAGTACTGCCCGACGTGCCAGACGGGCGGCAAGCCGCTCGCGGACCGGCGGATGTCACGGCTGCTGAAATAGCCGCCACGCCACAGGGCCCGGGTCACCGAGCGCCGCTCGACACAGGCAGGGCCAGCAGCCGTTCGCCGCCTGCCGCCCGTACCTCGAACCGCCGGATCTCGCCGGGCCGGTCGGCGGCCCCGCCCTGCACCTCGGCCCGGTCGCCGCGCACCGCCCAGCTCGCCACCGTCTGCTCACTGCCGTCCCGGCCCACCGCGACCAGCTCGCACACCCGGGGCCCGCCCGCATCGCGGACGTCGAGGCCCACTTGCGTACCCCACCCGCGTTCGGCCGCGGAGAGCGTCGCGGCCACCCCGGTCACCGGATCACGGCCGCGCAGCGTGAGCGCCGCCGGGTGGCCGCCGCCCCCGCCCGCTGCGGACAGCACGGCGCCCTGCCCGGCCGCGCCGAGCAGCAGCACCGCCGCGACGGCCGTGCCCCACCGCCGCAGCCGGGCCGCGCGGTGCAGCGCCGCCAGCCGGTCGACGGCACGCTCCACCAGAGTCGGCGCGGGCCGCGCGAACAGTTCGACGCACCGCGGCGTCACTCGCGCGTACACCCCCAACGCGCCCGCCGCGGGGACGAGTTCGCTCAATCGCGCCGCACACGCCGCGCACACCAGGAGATGGTCCTCGAAGCGCGACCGCTCCGCCGCGTCCAGGACACCCAGCGCGTAGGCGCCGGCGTCGCGATGCCGTTCCAGGGACCTCATGCGTTCCTCCCGCTCTCGCCCACCGGTACGCACCCGGCGCCCGATTCACTCAAGCGACCAGCCGATTACACTCCGCCGCATGCTGCGCGTACTGGCCGTCGACGACGAGGAACCCGCCCTCGCCGAACTCCTCTACCTCCTGCGCGCGGACCCCCGCGTCCGCAGCGCGGAGGGCGCGACCGACGCCACCGACGCCCTGCGCCGCATCGGCCGCGCCCTGGAGGACGGCCCCGGCGGCCCCAACGGTGACAGCGCGATCGACGTGCTCTTCCTCGACATCCAGATGGCGGGCCTGACCGGGCTCGACGTGGCCCGCCTGCTCGGCGGCTTCGCGCGCCCGCCGCTGGTCGTCTTCGTCACCGCCCACGAGGACTTCGCCGTGCAGGCCTTCGACCTCAAGGCCGTCGACTACCTGCTCAAGCCGGTCCGCCGCGAACGGCTCGCCGAGGCCGTCCGCCGCGTCGCCGAACGTGCGGCCAGCGCCCCGCCGCCGGCCACCGTCGCCGACCGCATACCCGTCGAACTCGGCGGTGTGACCCGGCTCGTGGCCGTCTCCGACATCACGTACGCGGAGGCGCAGGGCGACTACGCCAGGCTGCACACGGCGGACGGCGCCGGCCACCTGGTCCGCATCCCGCTGACCACCCTGGAGGAACGCTGGCAGCCGCTCGGCTTCGTCCGCGTCCACCGCAGCCACCTGGTCTCCCTGCACCGCATCGACGAACTCCGGCTCGACGGCGGCGGGATGACCGTCCGCGTCGGCGCCGCCGAGATCGCGGTGAGCCGCCGGCACGCCAGCCGCGTACGGGAGCTGCTGATGCGCCGGGCCGGCGGCTGACCGGTCCCCCTTCCTCTGACGGCTCGCGCCTGCCTACACTCCGCCCGTGTCCGAACCACGGCGGCAGGTGGTGACCGGCGAGCCGCGCACCGTGCACGGCGCGCCCGGTCTGCCCGGCCTGCGCACCCAGGGCGAGATCGACGAACAGACGCCGCTCGGCGCCGCCTACGTCCGCTCGCTCATGCGCAGCCAACTCCGCGCCGCGGCGGCCGCGTTCGCGGTCCTCGCGCTGCCCGTCGCCGTCCTGCCGCTGTTCTTCGGCGCCCTGCGCAACACAGCCGTCGAATGGCTCGTCCTCGGCGTCGGCTGCTACCCGTTCCTCGTCCTCGTCGCGTGGTGGTACGTGCGGCGCGCCGAGCGCAACGAACGCGACTTCGCCGACCTGGTCCGCGGCCGCGACAGCGGAGCACCGTGAACGAGGCGTACGCGATCCCCGCGGTGGCCGTCGTCGTCCTCGCCACCGTCCTCATCGGCGGGTTCGGCCTGCGCATCTCCCGTACGACCTCCGACTTCTACGTCGCTTCGCGCACGGTCGGGCCCCGGCTCAACGCGGCGGCGATCAGCGGCGAGTACCTGTCGGCCGCGTCCTTCCTCGGCATCGCGGGGCTGGTCCTCGTCCACGGCCCCGACATGCTCTGGTACCCGGTGGGCTACACCGCGGGCTACCTCGTCCTGCTGGTCTTCGTCGCGGCCCCACTGCGCCGCTCGGGCGCGTACACACTGCCCGACTTCGCCGAGGGCCGCCTGGAGTCCCGTCAGGTCCGCCGCGTGGTCAGCCTGTTCGTCGTCGGTGCGGGCTGGCTGTACCTGGTGCCCCAACTCCAGGGCGCGGGCCTGACGTTGCAGATCCTCACCGGGGCGCCGCGCTGGTTCGGCGGGGCGCTGGTCGCCGCGGTGGTGCTGCTCGCGGTGGCGGCGGGCGGCATGCGCTCCATCACCTTCGTGCAGGCCTTCCAGTACTGGCTGAAGCTGACGGCCCTCCTGGTCCCCGCGTTCTTCCTGCTGATGGCGTGGCGGGGGAGCGGCGGCCCGCCGGGCGACGTGCCGCCGGGCGACCTGCCCTCCGTGGGCGCCGGCGCGGGCCGGCCGCTGGCCACCAGCCGCGCCGACCACCCGCTCTACGCCACGTACGGTCTGATCGTCGCGACGTTCCTCGGCACGATGGGCCTGCCGCACGTCGTCGTCCGCTTCTACACGAGCCCGAACGGCCGCACGGCCCGCCGCACGACGGTGGTGGTCCTGGCCCTGATCGGCGCGTTCTACCTCCTGCCGCCGCTCTACGGCTGGCTGGGGCGCCTGTACGCCCCCGGGCTCGCCGCCACCCACGACGCCGACGCCACGGTCCTGCTGCTGCCCGGTCTCGTCGTGCACGGGGTGGCGGGCGATCTCCTCGGCGCCCTGGTGGCGGGCGGCGCGTTCGCGGCGTTCCTGTCGACGGCGTCCGGACTGACCATGGCGGTGGCCGGGGTGGTCAGCCAGGACGTCCTCGCGGCCCGCGGCGTACGCCACTTCCGGCTCGGCGTCGCCCTCGCGATGGCGGTGCCCCTGGCCGGCGCGCTCCTGGTGGACGGCGTCCCGGTGGCGGACGCGGTCGGCATGGCCTTCGCGGTCTCGGCGTCCTCCTTCTGCCCGCTCCTCATCCTGGGCATCTGGTGGCGCCGCCTCACCCCGCCCGGCGCCCTGGCCGGGCTCCTCCTCGGCGGCGGCTCCGCGTTCGTCGCGGTCACGGCGACGGTGGCCGGGGTGGCCACCGACGGCTGGCTGCACACGCTGCTCGCCTGGCCGGCGGTCTGGTCGGTCCCGGTCGGCTTCCTGGCCATGATCCTGGTCTCCCTGGCGACCCCGGACGCGATCCCCGCCCACACGACGGCCACGATGACCCGCCTCCACCTACCGGAAGCCCTGTGGCCGGGCCCCCGCCGGGAGCCGGCCCGCCCCGCGGGCAGAGGCGACCACGAATGAGCGGCACCGTCACGGCGACCCTCCTCGCCCTCTGCCCCGTCCTCCTCGCGGCCGGCTTCCTCGTCGGCCGCCGTACGGCCCACCCGGCGGGCCGCAGCGACGTGGGCACACCGGTGGAACGCGCCACCTTCGAGACCCTGCACACCGCCTCGCTCGCCGCCCCGGCCCTGCGTGCGGGCCTCACCGAGGACACGGCCCGCAAGTCCGCCCGCCGTCTGCGCACCCTGCTCGGCACGGACGCCCTGGCCCTGACCAACCGCTCGTCGGTCCTCGCCTGGGACGGCACGTCCGAGCAGCAGCACGCCGAGTACGTCATGGACCGGCTCGTCCCCGTCCTGGCCGGCGGCCGCTCCGCCGCGTTCGACTGCGGCTGCGCGGCCGCCTCCCCGGACGGGGACTGCCCGCTGCGCTGGGCGGTGGCGGCCCCGGTGGTCGCCGACGGCCGCGTCCTGGGCGCGGTGGTCGCCTACGCGCCCCGCGAGTCCGCGGTCCTGGCGCGGGCCACCGACGAGGTGGCCCGCTGGGTCTCGGTCCAGCTCGAACTCGCCGAACTCGACCGCTCCCGCACGCGCCTCATCGAGGCCGAGATCAAGGCGCTGCGGGCGCAGATATCGCCCCACTTCATCTTCAACTCCCTCGCGGCGATCGCCTCGTTCGTCCGCACGGACCCCGAACGGGCCCGCGAACTCCTGCTGGAATTCGCCGATTTCACCCGCTACTCGTTCCGGCGGCACGGTGAGTTCACCACCCTCGCCGACGAACTCCACTCCATCGACCAGTACTTGGCCCTGGTCCGCGCCCGCTTCGGCGACCGCCTCTCCGTCACCCTGCAGATCGCCCCGGAGGTCCTTCCGGTGACGCTCCCGTTCCTGTGCCTGCAGCCCCTCGTCGAGAACGCGGTCAAGCACGGACTGGAGGGCGCGGTGACCCGCAGCCGCGTCACGATCCGGGCGACGGACGCGGGCGCCGAGGCCGAGGTGGTCATCGAGGACGACGGGGTGGGCATGGACCCGGAGGAACTCCGGGCGATCCTGCGCGGCGAGGGCGGCGCCTCGCACGGTATCGGCCTCTCGAACGTCGACGAACGCCTGCGGCAGGTCTTCGGCGACGCTTATGGCCTGGTGATCGAGACGGGGATCGGTGCGGGAATGAAGATCACCATCCGTATCCCCAAGTACCGGGCGGGCGTGTACGCGCCCTGAACGGCGCCCGGGGCGGGCCGCCCCGACGTGCCGCTCTCAGAACAGATGAATGGCCAAATGACCCAGGGGGAGGCCCAGTTGCCACGCCGGGGTCCACACCTGCGGTCCGTTCTCCTCGTCCGGAACCGGCACGGCGTCCAGATCCGGCGCGAGTAACTCGGTCTCCTCCAGCCACCTCCACGCGACGACGGCGAGCTCCAGGTCGGGCGGGCGGCGCCCCTCGACGCGCGACCGCTCCTCCCGCTCCGTGAAGCGCGCCCGGACCCATGCCTGCCACGGC
The DNA here is from genome assembly GCF_040655895.1 of Streptomyces sp. NPDC050264. Classification (NCBI taxonomy): domain Bacteria; kingdom Bacillati; phylum Actinomycetota; class Actinomycetes; order Kitasatosporales; family Streptomycetaceae; genus Streptomyces; species Streptomyces sp. NPDC050264. Next base: position 46,877 of record NZ_JBFAKV010000011.1, on the reverse strand, counting down.
TGGTCGTACGCCGTCAGCGACGACCACATGTCCAGTTGCGACACCACCCGGATGCCGGACAGCTCGTCGTCCACGTCGGAGAGGAAAATGGTCAGGGCGAGCGCGTCGCGCCCGGCCCGGAACTCGAAAGAGGTGGGGGGCATCAGATCCCCGGTACGCAGCAGCTCGTCCGCGATGTACTCGGCGTACAACCACGCCATGGGAACGACGAGTTCACCGCCCTCGGCGCCCGAGGCACCGCCCTGGCTCTCGTGCAACATCCTTTCCTGCCTTCCTCCGGTCCGTGCGCTTCGCGGCCCCCGGACCCCCACCCGCCCAACTCGCCGGGGAGGACAGCGTGTTACTCAACCGAGAAACCACCACGCTGAGCAAGGCGCTTTGCCGATGCTTGACCTGACCCACAGTTTCATCGCAGGTCAGGCGCGTAGCCCGGAAGTACCCTCCGTAACGCCCGCAACGCGTAGTACGCACGGGACTTCACCGTACCCGCGGGAATGCCGAGTGCTCCTGCGGCTTCCGCAACACTCGCGCCCTTGAAGTAGACCTCGAGGAGCACGGCCCGGTGTTCCGGGCTGAGCGTCGCCACCGCTTCGCGCACGTCGAGCGCGGCCGTGGACCGCTCGGCGTGGTCGGCGCACACCCGCGCGTTCTCCAGCACCGCGTCGCCCACTTCGGCGGGCCGGGCGAGCCGCGCGCGCCGGGCGTCGATGGCGAGGCGCCGGCCGACCGTGAACAGCCAGGGGCGCAACGACTCGTAGGGGGAGTCGAGCGCTTCCGGATGCTGCCAGGCCCGTACATACGTCTCCTGGACCAGGTCCTCCGCACGCTGCCGGTCCCCGTCGCACAGGCGCAGCAGGTACGAGAACAGCGGCCCGCCGTGCTCCCGCTGGACCTGGGCGAGGTCCTCCTCCGGTGTCGTGGGTCTCGTCAGAGCCGTCGTCATGCGCGTATGGCAACGCAGGCCGTCGCGCCCGCCCAGGGGACGCGCGCCGCTCTGCGGCAGGCGGTCGATGCTCTCGACGAGCGGTGCGGTGAGCGGGCCGAGTGGAGCAACGGGCCGACGCCCATTCAGGGGCCGGACCGGCATGGGTCCTTGACCACCCCTTGCGCTCACACCTTCATACGTAAGGTGAAAGTCATCTCAAAAGGTAATACGCGCCGGATGTGGCGCCGGACAGCGGCGGTGGCTCTCGTGGCCGCCACGATCGGCCTCGGCGCCGGGTGTTCCGCCCCCGCCGACGAACCCGCCCGCTCGCCGGGTTCCCCGTCCGTGACCGGGACGACCGGCGGCCGTCCCGGTCCTCCCGCGGCCCGCGGCTTCACCCTCGTCGCGTCCGGCGACGTCCTGCCGCACACCTCGATCATCAACAGGGCCCACGCGGACGCGGGCGGCAACGGCTACGACTTCCGTCCGATGCTCGCCGGCGCCGGACCGGTCGTCGCCGCGGCGGATCTGGCGATCTGCCACATGGAGACGGTGTACGGCGCGCAGGGCGACTACAGCGGCTACCCGGCGTTCAAGTCCCCGCCGCAGATCGCCGCGGGGCTGAAGGCCACCGGTTACGACTCCTGCTCCACGGCCTCGAACCACTCCCTCGACGACGGCGCCGCGGGCATCGCCCGCACTCTGGGCGCCCTCGACCGCGCCGGGGTGAAGCACGCGGGCTCGGGGCGCACCGCCGCCGAGGGACGCGGCCCTGCCTGGCTCCGCGCGAACGGCGCCAAGGTCGCCCAACTCGCCTACACCTACGACACGAACGGCTACCCGCTGCCCGAGGGCCGCCCCTGGGCCGTGAACCTGATGGAGCGTCAGCGCATCGTCGCCGACGCCCGCGCCGCCCGGAAGGCCGGCGCCGACGTGGTCGTCGTCTCGCTGCACTGGGGCACCGAGTGGCAGGACGAGCCGAACGCCCAGCAGCTCGGCCTCGGCAAGGAGCTCACCGCCTCCCGCACGCACGGCCGCCCCGACATCGACCTGATCCTCGGCACCCACGCGCACGTCCCGCAGGCGTACGAGAAGGTCAACGGCACCTGGATCATCTACGGCATGGGCGATCAGATCGCCGGCGAGATGTTCAACTACGACGGCGCCCAGGACGCCCGCGGCAACATGGGCACGATCGGCCGCTTCACGTTCGCCCCGCCCGCGCGCGCGGGCCAACGCTGGCAGGTGAAGAAGGCCGAGTTCGTCCCCGCGTGGTTCGACCTCGGCTCCGACCGCGTGGTGAACCTGAACCGCGCCATCGACCGGGGCGCCGACCTGCACGGCATCCGGGACCGGATCCGCCAGGTCGTCCTCAGCCGTGGCGCCGCCAAGGACGGCCTGGCCATGGGGAGTTAGCCGCTTCCCGGGCACACTGGCCGCCATGCCTCTTTCGCTGCACCACATCGTGATCGACGCCCACGACCTCCCCGCCCTGGCCCGGTTCTGGGCCGAGGTGCTGGACTGGCGGATCCTCTCCGAGCGGGAGCGGGAGGTCGTGATCGGACCGGACGAGACCGCGCCGGTCGGCATCTGTTTCATGCCGGTGACCGACCGCAAGGCCGTCAAGAACCGCCTGCACCTCGATCTGACGTCCGCCGCGGCGGACCGGGAGGGCGAGATCGAGCGGATCCTCGCACTCGGCGCCCGCCGGGCGGACGTCGGACAGAGCGGCGACGAGTCGTGGACCGTGCTGGCCGACCCGGAGGGCAACGAGTTCTGCGTGGTCCGCCCGAAGACGACCCTCATCGGTTAGGGCCTGGTCGTGCGCGCCAGCTCGGACTTCCTGTACGAGTACCCGAAGTAGACGCCGAGCCCGATCACGAACCACACGGCGAACCGCACCCACGTCTGCCACTGCAGGAACGTGATCAGCCAGATCGAGAAGACGACACCCAGCGCGGGCACGAAGGGCATCCCCGGCGTGCGGAACGTGCGCGGCAGCTCCGGCTGCCGGTACCGCAGCACGATCACCGCGACACACACCACGACGAACGCCAACAGGATCCCGATATTGGTCAGTTCGGCCGCCTCGCCGATCGGCAGGAAGCCGGCGATGGCGGCCGACGCGGCCCCCACGATCCACGTCACACGGGTCGGCACGTGCCGCGTCGGGTGGGTCTTCGCGAACCACTTCGGCAGCAGACCGTCACGTGACATGGAGAACCACACACGCGTGACGCCCAGCATGAACGTGAACATGACGGTCATGATGCCGATGATGGCACCCACCGCGATCACATCGGCGAGCCCGCTCAGACCGGCCGCCTTGAACGCGGTCGAGAACCCGCTCTCGGGGTCGATGTCCTTGTAGTCCTGCATACCGGTCAGGACCAGGCACGCGAGCACGTACAGCACCATGGAGATGCCCAGCGAGTAGAGGATCGCCTTCGGCATGTGGCGCTGCGCGTCCTTCGACTCCTCGGCCGCCGTCGACATGGCGTCGTAGCCGAACACCGCGAAGAAGACGGTCGCCGCGCCCGTGAACGCGCCGCTCACCCCGAACGGGAAGAACGGCGTGTAATGGCCCGTGTTGATGTGGAAGAAGCCCACACCGATGACGAGCAGCACCACAAGTACCTTGAGGACGACGACGATCGTCTCGAATCGGGCCGCGTTCTTGATGCCGAGGGTCAGCAGGTACGCGATGAGCAGGCACAGCACGGCGGCGAACAGGTCGACCTTGTGGCCGCTGCCGGTGCCCGGTGCCCCCAGCATCCACTTCGGCAGGTCCAGGCCCATCTCGCCGAGCAGGAAACTGAAGTACCCCGAGATGCCGATCGCCACGACCGCGACGATCGCCGTGTACTCCAGGAGCAGGTCCCAGCCGATGAACCAGCCGGCGAGTTCACCGAGGACCGCGTAGCCGTACGTGTACGCCGACCCGGCCTTCGGGATGAGCCCGGCGAACTCGGCGTAGGAGAGGGCGGCCGCCGCGCTCGCGATGCCCGCGATGAGGAAGGAGATCAGGACCGCGGGACCGGCCGTACCGTTGGCGACCGTCCCCGCGAGCGTGAAGATGCCCGCGCCGATGATGCCGCCGACGCCGATCGCGGTGAGCTGCCAGAGACCCAGCGAGCGGGTGAGCTGCGGCCCGCCGCCCGCCCCGCTCTCGGTGTCGTCGATCTGTTCGATGGGTTTGCGGCGCAGTACGCCCTGTCCCGCGCGTGGGCGTCGGGGAACGGCCATGAGCTCACCTCTTCGCAGACGTGACGGCTGACGGCCGATCATGATGCACCCGTGGCGGCGGCGACGGAAGACGCCGCGCCCGGCGGGACGGCTACGGCACGACCGTGACCGGCCAGCGCCCCGCCTTCACCAGACGGACGGCGACGGAGCCGACGATGCGGTGCCCGGCCTGCTCGGAGGCGCCGACCACGACGGCGTCGGCCTTGAGGTCGTCGGCGGCGGTGACAAGGCCGTTGAACGGGTCGCCGCGGAAGGTGTGGAACTCCCAGCGCACGTCGTATATGTCCTTCACCCGCTCCGTGGCCTCCCGGATCTCCGCGATGAGGCCCTCGGCGATCTCGTCGGTCGTCTCCGCCACGGGGACGCCGAGCGCGGCACCGGCCGCCATCACGGGCTGCACGTAGACGACGGCGAGCAGCGCGTGCTGCCGTCTGGCCAGGCCCCCGGCGTACGCCGCCGCGCGGAACGACGAGTCGGAGCCGTCGACCCCCACCACGATCACCTTGGGGCCGTCGGTGCCGCGTTCGAACTGGTGTGGCTGCTGATCGTTCACGGGCAGAGGTTAGCGGAAACCCCCAGGTGAGGGCAGGGGCGCCGCTGAACGGGTGCTTTCGCGCGTCCCTTCCGGTGGTCGTGCGCGCGGCGGCGCCGACGCCGTGTGACGCATAAAGCATGAAAAAGGATCAGTACGTTTCGGGACGCAGGACAGTGCTGCGGGGCTTCACCGCCGTGGGGTTGGCCGCCCTCACCGGCTGCGCCGCCACCGGTCGCGCGAGTACCCCGCGAAGCGCCCCGTCGAGCGCGGGCGCGAGTGCCGCGCCCGCCGCGGGGCCGCCCGCCGCCCGCGCGCTCGGACCCTCCGCGTACCGGCTCCGGCCGATCGCCGGACACGCGCCGCAGCGCGCCGCCCCCGACAAGCTGAAGGCCCGTCACAAACCGATCCTGCGGATGGACTTCGAGCACGGCGAGCGTGCCATGGTGCTCACCTTCGACGACGGGCCCGACCCCCGCTACACCCCGCACATCCTGCGCACCCTGCGCAAGCACGACGTACGCGCGATGTTCTTCGTCTGCGGGGAGATGGCCGTCGACAACAAGGACCTGCTGCGCGAGATGGCCGACGACGGCCACCTCATCGGCAACCACACCTGGAGCCACCCGCAGCTGAACCGGATGACCCGGTCCAGGATGCGCCCCGAGATCGAGCGCACCTGCGAGGTCGTCCACGACGCGACCGGGGAACCGCCCGCCTGGTTCCGGGCCCCCTACGGAGCGTGGAACCGCGCCGTGTTCCGGCTCGGCGCGGACCTCGGCATGGAACCCTTCGCCTGGACCGTCGACTCCCTCGACTGGACCACCCCCGGCACCCGCGCCGTCGTCTCCCGGGTGCTGGGCGGCGCGGCGCCCGGTGTGATCGTCCTCAACCACGACGCCGGCGGCAACCGTGCGCAGAGCGTCGCGGCCCTGCGCACCTACCTGCCCCGGCTGCTCGACGACGGCTACCGCATCACCGTCCCGCGCCGCCGCGGCCTCTGACAGCACCCCGCACGGACTCCTGCCCGCCCGGCCGCGCGCTCAGCGCACGGACACCAGGCGGGCGAAGACCACCACGTTCCCCGTGTAGCCGTTCCCCCTGGAGAAGCCGCCGCCGCAGGTGATGACCCGCAACTCCGGTGCGCCGGTGGAGCTGTAGACCTTCTGGCCGGGGAAGCTCGACTTCTCGAAGACCTGGATCCCGTAGACCTGGAAGACGGCCGTCCTGCCGTCCTTGCGCAGGATCTCGACGTGATTGCCCTTCTTCAGGGAGCCCAGGCCGTAGAAGACCGCCGGCCCCTGCAGGTTGTCGACGTGTCCGACGACGACGGCCGTGCCCTTCTCGCCGGGCGAGACCGCCCCCGTGAACCAGCCCGCCAGATTCGGGTTCTCGGGCGGTGGCGCGTCCACCCAGCCCTCCGCGTCCAGGCCGACCTGCGTGACCGGTGCGTCCACCTGGATCGCCGGCACCCGCACCCGCTCCGCCGGCGAGAACGGCAGCGGCTCCGGCGCCTTTGTCGTGGCCCGGGCGGGCATGCGGCCGTCCGCCGCGGCGGCCGAGGCGGGTTGCGGCGGGCCGATGTCGAATTCCCCCGAGCCATTGCGGATCAACGCGAGACCGGTCAGCAGCACCAGCGCCAGCACACCCCACGGCGCACGCTTTCTCGGCTGCTCCTCGTCTGCGAGCCTTGCGTCGGACATTCGCTCATCCCCTCTGGCCGCGGCGGCGGGACCGCGACCGTTGCGCGTACGAAGACGCTAAGTCGGGCGGGGGCGGCCAGCGACGGGGCGAGGGCGAACGGGTGGCGGCACGCGGGATCGTCCGGGGGCCGTCCAGAGGGCCGGTGCGCCATCCGAGTCGCCGGCCCCAGGATATTTCTGACACTCCGTGACCTGCGGCAACATCGGCTCGTACGGAATTCCCCCGGTGTGTCGGCTCACCAGGACGGCGGTTTCCGAAATGCGGCTGTGCGCACGGCATCTGAGGGTTCGTCTGGGAGGCGTTCTCGCCGAAGATCCCGGGGCCGTTCCCCGGGGACGCCTTTCGCGGAGGAGTTCCATGCGTACCACCCGTGCCCTGGCGGTGTCCGCCGTCGCGGTCGCCGCCGTCGGCTTCGCGGCCCCTGCCGCGTCGGCCCTGGCGGACCCGTCCAACATCACGGCCGTGCCGGACGTCGTCCCGCGCGGCGGCATGCTCACCATCACGGTCGACGGGAGCAAGTGCGCGTCGGGCGGCACGGCGACGTCGGACGCCTTCGGCTCGGCCGGCTTCACCCCGGTCCCCGGCGGTGGCACCACGGCGAGCGCGGACGCCACCGTCCACGAGGACGCCCGGCCCGGCGCGCACGACGTCTCCGTGAACTGCGACGGGGCGACGCTGACCAGGCCGGCCGCCTTCACCGTCATCCACGGCGGGGTGCGCGGCGGTCTCGGTGGCGCGAGCCAGACCGGCGCGACCCCCACCGACATGGCGATCGGCGGGGCGCTCGTGGCCTCCGCGCTGATCGGCGGCGGCGTCTTCTGGCTGCGGCGCCGCTCGGAGAGCAGGGCGTAACGGCGGGGCGGACACGCGGGTCCCGACCCCCCTTCGCGGGACCCGCGCACGTGAACGGGCCGGTGCACCGAAGACAGCTCGCATGGTCTTCGAGGCACCGGCCCGTTCGAAGGTCCGTCGGGTGTCGCCGGTACGTCAGCTGTTGTCGTCGGCCGTACGGCGCCGCACGAGGTAGTACGCGGTACCGAGCGCGCCCGTGATCAGGGCCGCGCCGAACCCGATCTCCTTGAGGTCGAAGCCGGCGATGCTGCCGCCGATGCCGGCCTTGACACCGTGGTCGGCGGGCGGGGGATGGGGCACGTCCGGATGTACGGGTCTGCCGCCCGCGATCGTCAGGTCGACGCTGCGGGTGGAGCCGCTCTTGCCCTTGCAGGTGAACGTCACGGAGTAGAGGGCGCCCTGCTTGGCGTCCCAGTCGACGGCGACGCTCTGTGAAGCGCTGCCTTTGCCGAGGGTGACGGTGTCGAAGATCCCGGAGGACACCGTGGTCTTCTTCGCGCAGCCGCTCGCGTTCAGCCGCACCTGCCCGCCCGCGGCGATCGTCGTGGGCTCGACGCTCACCTGGAACGATTCGGAGTCCTCCGCCGCGGCCGACGGTGCGGTGAGAGCGAGTGCGGTGAGGGAGAGCACGGCGGCGGAAGCGGCGCGTATCGCGTGCATGAGGGTTCCTCCGGGTCCACGAGGCGCAGCTGCGGACCGGTTCCGCTCGCTTGGGACAAGCACCTCGCTGCCCGAAACGCTAGGTAATGCCCCGTATGGGCGCGATCCCTGTCGGGCGAACGGGGCACGCGCTTGAGCCGGTCAGGGGATAGCGCGGCCCGATCGCTTCAGTGGGCTCCGGGGAAGAGCATCAGGAACGGTTCGGCGGTGGCCGCGACGCCGCGGCTGTAGGGGGCGTCGAAGTCCCAGATGAGGAAGAGCAGGAAGGCGATCAGGGAGGAGAAGAGGCCGGCCAGGATCAGTTCGCGTCGTGTGCGCCGGATCTGCAGCGCGAAGATCATGCCGATGGTGACCAGGCCGCCGACGATCAGGCCGAACCAGACGACGCCCGGCATCGTGGCGCCGGTGGAGTCCGCGCGGGCGTTGCGCGCGTCGTCCGCCGCCGTCACCTGGTCCAGCAGCGGCTGGTAGGCCTGGGCCTGGAAATCGTTTTTCGGCTCGAAATCGGTGACGTCGTGGCGGACCTTGTCGAGCAGGCGCGTGCCCTTGTCCGTCAGTTCGCCCTTGGTTCGCATCGCGTGCCACTCCGTGGTCACGACATGGCTGACATAGGCGTCGACATCCGCCCGGATCCTGTCCCGGTCCCCGGCGGGATAGACGCGGACGCGCTCGTGGACCTCGTGCAGCGCCTGGGCCTCGTTGCGTACGTGGTCCTGGGCGGCGCTGCGGGCCTCCCAGGCGCCCGCGATGGCCAGACCGAGGACGATCGCGTAGACCACCCCGATCATCATCGTCATGTACTCGATGACGTCCGGTGTCTCGGACGGGTCGTCGTCGTCGCCGATTCTCCGTTGCTGCAGGACCTGGACGATGAGCACGACCGCACAGACGGCGACCATTGCGAGGGCGAGAACAAGCCATTCCGACATCGGAACCTCCACACAGGTTCAGCGGGGGCGCAGTGCGGCGACCGCGAGTACCGCGGGCGCGGTGATGAGCAGGGTGAGCGTGACCAGGGACGGTCCACCGCGCGGCGGAGCCCTGTGCACCGCGGGACGGTAGACGGGAAAGTGCACCGGCTTGGGGGAGAGCTTCGGGGGCTTCGGGGGCTTCGGCGGTTCGGAGTGCGTCGGGGTCGGAGTCGGGGTCGGGTCCGGAGCCGGGGCCGGGGCTGGCGGAGGGGGCGGAGGAGGTGAGGGTGCGGGCGGTGGCGGTGGCGGCGGAGGAGGTGGGGGTGGCGGGGGTGGCGGGGGTGGCGCGGGTTTCGGTGGTGGCGGTGCGGGGTCGGGCTTCTTCGGCGGGGGCGTGCTCGGCCCCGCGCTGCAGCTGACGCCGGAGCCGGAGACCGCCACGGCGCCGCCGGTCGCGCCGCCGTCGACCGAGGCGTACGCGCAGCTGTCGAACGGGGCGAGGGGCGCCGCGGCCGCCATGGGCGCGCCGCACAGCCACGCGGCGGCCACCGCCGCGAGGACTCGGGTGACCAGGGCGGACCTGGCCCGCATGGTTCGGTGCACGACGGAGATCATGAGTGGCGGAACACGGCGGCACGCCGTTGTCGGACCGGAATAACCCGAAGGTGGGTATCGGGAGCACTCGGGGTTTGCGACCCGCCGTGTAACTCGTCCGGGCGGGTACCCGGGGCAATAAATTTTCGAACGCGTTGAACGCACCCGCCGTTCCCGCCCGTACCTAGGGCCATGTGCGGGCCCAGTCGGGTCTCACAACACCCCAGTAACTTGCGGGAGTTGACGATGAAGACCTCCTGGCGGAGCGCCTCGATCGTAGCGACAGCTGCGGCCCTGCTGGCGCTGACGACGGCGTGCGGTCAGGACGCCGGCACGTCCGCGAACGGCCAGAACGTAGGCAATGCCGACCCTGCGCAGGGCGGTTACGGATCCGACGGCTACGGCTCGTCCGGGCAGGACGAGTCGGAGGCCGCGCCCAAGGCCAAGGCCGCGGGACAACTGGCCGTGTGGGACAGCAAGAAGCTCGGCAAGGTCGTCACGGACAGCGCCGGGTTCACGTTGTACCGCTTCGACAAGGACACGGCGCAGCCGCCCAAGGCGAACTGTGACGCGGCCTGCCTGAAGACCTGGCCCGCGGTCCCGGCGAACGGCGCCAAGGCCGCGCCCGGCGTCGACGCGTCCTTGATCGGCGAGGTGGCCGCGGCCGACGGCACCAAGCAACTGACCATCGACGGCTGGCCGATGTACCGCTACGCCATGGACGCGAGCCCCGGTGACGCCAAGGGGCAGGGCGTGGGCGGCACGTGGTACGCGGCGGCCCCCGACGGCAAGAAGGCGAGCCCGGCCGCCGCTGCCGAGCCCGCCGACCTCAAGGGGCTGTCCACGCGCAAGGACCCGAAGCTCGGCGAGATCGTCGTCGACAAGAAGGGCATGACCGTCTATCGCTTCCTGAAGGATTCGGCCTGGCCCATCAAGTCGAACTGTGTCGGCGCCTGCGCGCAGAAGTGGCCCGCGGTCGCCCCGGTCGCCAAGAACGACACCAAGAACATTCCGCTGAAGGGATACATGACCTTCGGCCGGCCCGACGGCACGAAGCAGCAGACCCTGAACTGCTGGCCGGTCTATACGTTCTCCGGCGACAAAAAGGCCGGCGACACCAACGGGCAGGGCGTGGGCGGCACTTGGTACGCGGCCGCGCCCGACGGAAAGCCGGTGGGCGCCCCCGAGTAACAACCGTGGCGACCGCGGTGCGTCGCGGGCGCCGCTCACAGTAGAGTCGTTGAAGGATTGGGCGAATGGCCGGTCCGTTCCCCGTATGACCGAGTGATGGTCATGCGTCGGGAACGGACCGGTTCTTTTCGGTTGGGAAAGAGATGATTTCGGCGTGGTTTCGGATCCTGGCCAATTGGCACGTGCCGCAGGTAGTGACCGAGAACGGACGGTCAATTTCCGTTTTGACTCGCTCCTTTGGCGGCTGATCAGTAGCCTCTGCTCGAACACCGGCTCGCCTACGCCTTGGAGAGATTGATGGAGCGTCCTGCCTGGGCCCCGCAGGGCATCGATATCTCGGTGCCCAGTGTGTCCCGGATCTACGACTATTACCTGGGCGGTTCGCACAACTTCGAGGTCGACCGGGAAGCCGCCCGCAAGGCCATGGAGTTCCTGCCGGGCCTGCCCAAGATCATGCAGGCGAACCGGGCGTTCATGCGGCGGGCCGTGCGCTACGCCGTCGACGCCGGAGTGACCCAGTTCCTCGACATCGGCTCGGGCATCCCGACGTTCGGCAACGTCCACGAGGTGGCGCAGCAGGCGAGCCCCGGCGCCCGTGTGGCCTACGTCGACCACGACCCGGTCGCCGTCGCGCACAGCCGGGCCGTCCTCGAAGGCAACCCGGACACCGCGGTCGTCACGGCCGACCTGCGCAAACCGCGCGAGATCCTGCGCAGCCCCGAGATCAGTGAACTCCTGGATCTGGAGCGGCCGGTGGCGCTTCTCCTCGTCGCCGTGCTGCACTTCATCGAGGACGCCGACGACCCCTATGGGGCGGTCGCCGAACTCAGTGCGGCGCTCGCGCCGGGCAGCCTGCTGATCGTGACGCATGCCTCCTACGAGGGCATGCCGATATCGACGGAGCAGGCCGGCGGCGCGGTCGACGTCTACCGGAACGATGTACGCAATCCGCTGGTCATGCGGGACCGCGAGGAGGTCGGACGGTTCTTCCAGGGGTACGAGGTGGTCGAGCCGGGCATCGTGCAGATGCCGGTGTGGCGGCCGCAGACCGCGCCCGAGGACGAGGACCCGTTCACTTTCGCGGGCTATGTGGGAGTGGGGCGCAAGGCGTGAGCGAAGAGCCGGGCGGACCGGAGGACAGACTGCGCAGGTTCGCCACGATATGGAGCCGGGCGATCTTCCCGGTGACGGCGACATCCCTGACCCGGCCCGAGTTCGAGGAAGAGCTCGTGCCACTCGCCCGCAGGCTGCGCGACGCGCTGGCCGCGCGGGCCCTGGACGCCACGCAGGGGCAGGCCGTCGGGGCCGCTCTGATCAGCGTCCACTGCACCGACCCGGAGGCGCTGAGCCGCACCCTCGACGTCGTCGACGCGTACCTCGTCCTGTACTGCGGCGAGGAGGCGCGCACGGCGGAGCGCGAGGACGATCTGCGGGCCCGCTGCGCCCGCATCCAGCACACCGTCGCCGCCGGCTTCGCGGCCGCGCTGCGGGAACGTACGCTCGCCGAGCAGGAGGCCATCTCGCTGGCCGCGCTGAACGCCCGCAGCGCCGTGGCCGAGGCCCTGCACGCGAGCGAGGCCCGGTTCCGCGCGGTGTTCCACGGTGCCGCGATCGGCATCAGCATCGCCTCCCTCGACGGCACGGTCCTCGAGGTCAACGACGCGCTGGTGCGGATGTTCGGCGGCGCCGAGGGAATGCTGCGCGGACGCAACGTCGCGGAGTGGACCCACCCCGACGACGCCCCGCAGGTATGGCACCTCTACCACGAGCTGGTGCGCGGCGAGCGCGAGCACTACCGCGTGGAGAAGGCGTTCTACCGGCCCGACGGCACCGCCCTGTGGACGAACCTGACGGTGTCGCTGCTGCGCGACGCCGACGGCGTACCGCAGTACCAGCTGGCGCTGATGGAGGACACCACCGAGCGCCGGCTGCTCAACCTCCGGCTCCGGTACGAGGCCACGCACGACGCGCTCACCGGGCTGCCGAACCGCACCCTGTTCTTCGAGCGCCTGGAGAAGGTGCTCGGCGCGGGCGAGGGGATGCGGTTCGGGCTCTGCTACCTCGACCTCGACGGCTTCAAGACCATCAACGACAGCCTCGGCCACGCCGTCGGCGACCGGCTCCTCGTCGAGGTCGCCGACCGCCTCCAGGCCTGCGTGACGGCGCGGGGCGAGATGGTCGCCCGGCTCGGTGGCGACGAGTTCGTGGCCCTGACCACCGGCCGGGACACCGAGGCCGAGGTCGACGAACTCGCCGGACGCATCATGGGAGCGCTTGCCACGCCGATCCGGATCGACGGCCGCGAACTCACCGTGCGCGGCTCCATCGGCATCGTCGAAGGCCCGGTCGGCGACCGCAGCCCCGCGGAGGTGCTGCGCAGCGCCGACATCACGATGTACCGGGCCAAGTCCGCGGGCGGCAACCGCTACGAGCTGGCCGACCCCGAGGCCGACGCCCGCGCCATCACCCGGCACGGGCTGACGACGGCGCTGCCGGCCGCCCTGGACCGCGGCGAGTTCTTCATCGAGTACCAGCCGCTCGTCCACCTCGGCGACGCCAGCGTGCGCGGCGCCGAGGCACTGGTGCGCTGGCGGCACCCGCAGCACGGCGTCCTGGGACCCGACCGTTTCATCCCGCTCGCCGAGCACACCGGTCTCATCGTGCCGCTGGGCCGCTGGGTCCTGGAGGAATCGGTACGGCAGGCCCGCGTCTGGCAGGACCGCCACGAGGAGGCGGGCCCGCTGCGCATCAACGTGAACCTGTCGCCCATGCAGCTCACCCACCCCGGCCTGGTCTCCGACACGGTCGACATCCTGGAGCGGTTCGGTCTCCCGCCGGGCTCGCTGTGCCTGGAGGTGACGGAGTCGGCGCTGATCGGCGCCGACGACGACCTGCTGAAGCCGCTCCGGCGCCTCTCCGAGATGGGCGTCGACATAGCGCTGGACGACTTCGGCACCGGGTACTCGAACCTCGCGAACCTGCGCCGCCTGCCGGTGAACGTGCTGAAGCTGGACCGTTCCTTCACGCAGGGCATGCAGCAGTACCCCGCCGACCCGGTCGATCTGAAGATCGTCGAGGGCATCGTGTCGCTGGCTCACAGCCTCAACCTGGCGGTCACGGTCGAGGGCGTGGAGACGGGCGCGCAGGCCGAGCAGTTGCGGGAGCTGGGCTGTGACACGGCGCAGGGCTGGTACTACGCGCGTCCCGGGCCGCCGGATCGGTTGCATGAATTGGTCCTGGCCGACGCGACGGGTTGAGGGCGGATCGCGCAGTTCCCCGCGCCCCTGAAGGCGCACTGTGTGCGCCCTTTCATGGGGCTGCGGCGAAGCCGCATGCCACAGGGGCGCGGGGAACTGCGCGACCAGCCACGACGAAACGCGCACCCGGCGGCGGACCGGTCACCCCGAGCTGTCACCCGTCCCGCTCCACCAGCATCCGCTGAAGCTCCCGAGCGGCCCGAGGCGGAGCCACATCGCTGCGGTGGGCCAGCGCGATCGTCCGGTGCAGCCCCGGCCGGGCCAGCGGCGTGACGTGCAGATCGGCCCCGGCCCGCAGCGCGACCATGTGCGGCACCACGGCCACCCCGAGCCCCGCCCGGACGAAGCCGAGGACCGCGTCCATCTCGCCGCCCTCCACCGCGAAATCCGGCTCGAACCCCTCCGCCCGGCACGCGGCGACGGTGAGTTCCCGCAGGTCGTAGCCGTGCCGGAACATCACGAGGCGCTCGCCCTCCAGGTCGGAGATCCGGACCGGCGTCCGCCCGCGGCCCGGCCGGCGCGCGTTCGGTGAGGAGACGACCACCAGCTCCTCCCGCAACAGCTCCACCGTCGTGAGGGCGGGCGCCGGCGCCGGCAGGGGGAGTACGACGAGCGCCAGATCCACCGCGCCGCGTGCGAGTTCGCGTACGAGATCGTGCGAGCCGCCCTCCTCGATGAGCAGCTGGATGCCGGGATAGCGGTCGTGGAAGGCGCGCAGCACGTCCGGCAGCAGGCCCGTGCAGAGCGACGGCGTCGCCCCGAGGCGCACCCGCCCGCGCCTGAGCTGCGCCAGCTCCTGCACCTCGTGCCGCGCCGTGTCCGCGTCGGCGAGGATCCGCCGGGCCAGCGGCAGCAGCGCCTCGCCCGCGTCGGTGAGCGTGATGTTGCCGCGGGCCCGGCCGAACAGGTCCGCCCCCAGCTCCCGCTCGAGCGCCCGGATCTGCTGGGACAGCGACGGCTGGGCGACATGCACCAGTTCGGCGGCGCGGGTGAAGTGCCGGGTCTCCGCGACCGCGACGAAGTACTGGAGCTGTTGGAACTGCATAACGCCACGATAGTTCCCCGCATAGGCGATGCCTATGGAAATGAGCCGGACCATGTCTTGGACCGATCGGGTCCTTCGGCCCTACCGTCTTGACCCATGGCACTGGCAACGCGGACGGACCGACGACCGTCCATGACGCGCACGATCTGGGACAGCTCCGTCGGCAAGAAGACGGTGATGGCTGTCAGCGGCATCGTGATGCTGCTGTACCTGGTCGCGCACATGATCGGGAACCTCAAGATCTTCTTCGGGCCCGCCGAGATCAACCACTACGCCCACTGGCTGCGCACCATGGGCGAGCCGGTGCTCCACTACGAGTGGGCCCTGTGGCTCGTGCGCATCGTGCTCGTCGTCGCCGTCGTGGCCCACGCGACGTCCGCGTACCAGCTCAGCCGCCGCGACCTCAAGGCGCGCCCCGACAAGTACGTGCACAAGAAGCCGGGCGCGAGCTATGCCACCCGCACCATGCGCTGGGGCGGCATCATCCTCGCCCTCTTCATCGTCTGGCACATCCTCGACCTGACCACGGGCACCGTGCACCCGGGCGGCTACGAGCACCTGCACCCGTACCAGAACATCATCGACACGTTCTCGACCTGGTACAGCAACGTCATCTACATCGTGGCGATGCTCGCCCTCGGCCTGCACATCCAGCACGGGTTCTGGAGCGCCGCGCAGACCCTCGGGGTCGGCAGCCGGACCCGTGACCGCGTCCTGAAGACCGTCGGCAACGTTCTCGCCGTACTGCTCACGCTCGGTTTCATCGCCGTGCCCGTGGGCGTGATGACCGGATTGGTGAGCTGAATCATCATGACTTCGTATGCGGAGTACGCGACCGGGGAGCCGGTCGTCGACACCAAGGCGCCGGCCGGGCCCGTCAGCGAGCGCTGGGACACGCGCCGCTTCGAGGCGAAGCTGGTCAACCCCGCCAACCGCCGCAAGCACACCGTGATCGTGGTCGGGACGGGGCTGGCCGGCGGCAGCGCCGGGGCCACGCTCGCCGAACAGGGCTACCACGTCGTCCAGTTCTGCTACCAGGACTCGCCGCGCCGCGCCCACTCGATCGCCGCGCAGGGCGGCATCAACGCCGCGAAGAACTACCGCAACGACGGCGACTCGGTGCACCGCCTCTTCTACGACACGGTCAAGGGCGGCGACTTCCGCGCCCGTGAGTCGAACGTGCACCGGCTCGCGCAGATCTCCGTGGAGATCATCGACCAGTGCGTCGCGCAAGGTGTCCCGTTCGCGCGTGAGTACGGAGGCCTCCTCGACACCCGCTCGTTCGGCGGTGTCCAGGTGTCGCGGACGTTCTACGCCCGCGGCCAGACAGGACAGCAGCTGCTGCTCGGCGCCTACCAGGCACTCAGCCGGCAGGTCGCCGCGGGCAACATCGAGCTGCACCCGCGTACCGAGATGCTCGACCTCGTCATCGTCGACGGCAAGGCGCGCGGCATCGTCGCCCGGGACCTGGTCACCGGGAGGATCGACACGTACTTCGCGGACGCCGTCGTCCTCGCCTCCGGCGGCTACGGCAACGTCTTCTACCTGTCGACCAACGCCATGAACAGCAACGCCACGGCGGTCTGGCGCGCCCACCGGCGCGGCGCCTACTTCGCCAACCCCTGCTTCACGCAGATCCACCCCACCTGCATCCCGCGCACCGGCGACCACCAGTCGAAGCTGACGCTGATGAGTGAGTCGCTGCGCAACGACGGGCGCATCTGGGTGCCGAAGGCCAAGGGCGACTCCCGTCCTGCGAACGAGATCCCCGAGGACGAGCGCGACTACTACCTGGAGCGCATCTACCCGGCGTTCGGCAACCTCGTGCCCCGCGACATCGCCTCGCGCGCCGCGAAGAACGTGTGCGACGAGGGCAGGGGAGTGGGCCCCGGCGGGCAAGGCGTCTACCTCGACTTCGCGGACGCGATCGCGCGCATGGGCCGCAAGGCGGTCGAGGCCAAGTACGGCAACCTCTTCGACATGTACCAGCGGATCACCGACGAGGATCCGTACAAGGCGCCCATGCGGATCTACCCGGCCGTGCACTACACGATGGGCGGCCTGTGGGTCGACTACGACCTGCAGACCACCATCCCCGGCCTGTTCGCGATCGGCGAGGCCAACTTCTCCGACCACGGCGCCAACCGGCTCGGCGCCTCCGCCCTGATGCAGGGTCTCGCGGACGGCTACTTCGTCCTCCCCGCCACCATCAACGACTACCTGGCGAAGCACCCGCACACCGACGAGGTGAACGCGGAGCACCCGGCGACCGTCGAGGTCGTGCGCGAGACCGAGGACCGGCTCGCGAAGCTGCTCGCCGTCGACGGGGACCGCACCCCGGACTCCTTCCACCGTGAACTCGGCGAGCTGATGTGGGAGTTCTGCGGCATGGCCCGCACCGAGGAGGGCCTGCGCAAGGCGCTCGACCGGATCCCGCAGATCCGTGAGGAGTTCTGGCGGCGCATCAAGGTCCCCGGCACCGGCGAGGAGTTCAACCAGTCCCTGGAGAAGGCGAACCGCGTCGTCGACTACATCGAGCTCGCCGAGCTGATGTGCCTCGACGCGCTGCACCGCGCCGAGTCCTGCGGCGGTCACTTCCGCGAGGAGTCGCAGACCCCCGACGGCGAGGCCGCCCGCGTCGACGAGGAGTTCTCCTACGCGGCGGCCTGGGAGTTCACCGCGACCGGCGAAGCGCCGACCCTGCACAAGGAAGACCTCGTCTTCGAGTACGTCCACCCCACTCAGCGGAGCTACGCATGAAGCTCACCCTGCGCGTCTGGCGCCAGAAGAACGCCGACGCCGAAGGCGCCATGTCCACGTACGAGGTGGACGGGATCTCGCAGGACATGTCGTTCCTGGAGATGCTCGACACCCTCAACGAGGAACTCATCGTCCAAGGCGACGACCCCGTCGCCTTCGACCACGACTGCCGCGAGGGCATCTGCGGCGCGTGCTCGCTCGTCATCAACGGTGACGCGCACGGCCCGGAGCGCACCACCACGTGCCAGCTCCACATGCGGTCCTTCAAGGACGGCGACACGATCGACATCGAGCCGTGGCGCGCCTCCGCGTTCCCCGTCATCAAGGACCTGGTCGTCGACCGCACGGCCTTCGACCGGATCATCCAGTCCGGCGGCTACATCACGGCTCCGACCGGCGCGGCCCCGGAGGCGCACTCCACCCCCGTCCCCAAGGCGGACGCGGAGTTCGCCTTCGAGAACGCCGAGTGCATCGGCTGCGGTGCGTGCGTGGCCGCCTGCCCGAACGGCGCGGCCATGCTGTTCACCTCCGCCAAGGTCAACCACCTGAACGTGCTGCCCCAGGGCGCGCCCGAGCGCGAGACCCGCGTCCTGGACATGGTGGCGCAGATGGACGAGGAGGGCTTCGGCGGCTGCACGCTCACCGGCGAATGCGCGACGGCCTGCCCCAAGGGCATCCCGCTGTTCTCCATCACCAGCATGAACAAGGAGTGGCTGCGCGCCAACCGCAAGGTCAGCCGCGCCTGAGCCATCGATGACGTCCCGCGAGCAGCGCGGGGTGGGCGGGACCGGGAGTGGTGCTCAAGCCCGGTCCCGTCATCGCGTCCGCAACGCGGGTCACCACTGAGTCGCCGCACGTCCCTGACGCACCGTCACCTTCCTGGCGTACCGTCGTCCCCATGTACCCGGGAGCGTACGACCGAGCCAGGCCGGCCGTCGTCACGGCCGACGGCAACACCACCCTGAGCTATGGGGCGTTGGAGGACAACTCGCTGCGCCTCGCCGACCACCTGCGGGCCGTGGGGCTGCGCAGGGGCGACCACCTGGCCCTGCTGTCCGACAACGATCCGCGCGTCATGGAGGTGTACTGGGCGGCTCTGCGCTCGGGCCTCTACCTCACCGCCGTCAACCACCATCTGACCGCCGAGGAAGCCGCCTACATCGTGCGGGACTGCGGGGCGGCCGCCCTGATCGTCGCCGATGGCCCCCTCGGTGAACTCGGGGACCGGGTAGCGGAGTTGGTGCCCGAGGTAACGCACCGCCTCAACTTCGACGACGGGACGTACGAGGCGGCGCTGGCCGCCGCGTCGGCCGAACCGCCCGCGACGCAGCCACGCGGCACCGACATGCTCTACTCGTCCGGCACGACGGGCCGCCCCAAGGGCATCGAACCCGCGCTGCCCGACGGGGACATCCGCACCGACCCCTCCGTCTACCAGCTGCTCTTCCAGCCCATGTACGGCTTCGACGAGGACACCGTCTATCTGTGCCCGGCCCCGCTGTACCACGCGGCGCCGCTGCGGTTCTGCGGCACGGTCATCGCGACGGGCGGCACGGTCGTCCTCATGAACTCCTTCGACGCGCAAGGGGCGTTGGCGGCGATCGAGCGCCACCGGGTCACGCACAGCCAGTGGGTGCCGACGATGTTCGTGCGCATGCTCAAGCTCCCTGACGCCGTGCGCGCCAGATACGACACCTCGTCGATGAAGGTCGCCGTCCACGCGGCCGCGCCCTGTCCGGTCGAGGTGAAGCGACGGATGATGGAGTGGTGGGGGCCGGTGCTGCACGAGTACTACGCGGCGACCGAGGGGAACGGGATCACCTTCATCGGGCCCGAGGAGTGGCTGCGCAAGCCCGGCTCCGTGGGCCGCGCCGGAATCCTCGGCGAGCTGCGCATCTGTGACGAGGCGGGCAAGGTGCTGCCGCCGGGGAAGACGGGCGTCGTCTACTTCGAGCGCGACGAGCTGCCGTTCCGCTACCACCACGACGAGAGCCGCACGCGCGAGGCACAGCACCCCGAGCACCCCCACTGGACCACCACGGGCGACATCGGCCATGCCGACGAGGACGGCTATCTTTTTCTCACCGACCGCAAGGCCTTCATGATCATCTCTGGCGGTGTCAACATCTACCCGCAGGAGGTGGAGGACTGCCTGGTGCTGCATCCCGCCGTCGCCGACGTCGCGGTCATCGGCGTGCCGGACGAGGAGATGGGCGAGTCCGTGCGCGCGGTGGTGCAGACCGCCGCAGGATGCATCCCCGGGCGGGAGTTGGAGCGCGACCTGATCGCGTACGTACGCGACCGGATGGCGCACTACAAGGTGCCGCGGGAGGTCGAGTTCGTGGCCGCGCTGCCACGGACGCCGACGGGCAAGCTGGCCAAGGGGAAGCTGCGGTCACCGGCCCAGGGCCCGCGCTAGGTAGGGCGCCGTGCGGCTGCCGTCGGCGGCCGCGACGTCCCGTGGCGCTCCCGCGGCGACGACGTGCCCGCCCTCGTCACCGCCGCCGGGCCCCATGTCGAGGACCCAGTCGGCGCCGGCGACCACCGCCATGTCGTGCTCGACGACGACCACAGAGTTGCCCGCGTCGACCAGGCCGTGCAGCTGGCGCAGCAGTACCTCCACGTCGGCCGGGTGCAGTCCGGTGGTCGGCTCGTCGAGGAGGTACAGGGTGTGGCCGCGGCGCACGCGCTGCAACTCGCTTGCCAGCTTGATGCGTTGCGCCTCGCCGCCGGACAGTTCGGTGGCGGGCTGGCCGAGGCGGAGATAGCCGAGCCCCACGTCGAGGAGGGTGCGCAGGCTGCGGAGCACGGACCCGGCCGCGTCGTCGTCGGCGAAGAACCCGGCCGCGGACTCCACGGTCAGGTCGAGCACCTCGGCGATGTTCCGCCCCCGGTATGTCACCTGAAGCGTCTGCGGGTTGTAGCGTGCGCCCGCGCAGTCCGGGCACGGCGCGTACGTGCTCGGCAGGAAGAGGAGTTCGACGCTGACGAAGCCCTCGCCCTGACAGGTCTCGCAGCGCCCGCCCGCGACGTTGAAGGAGAAGCGGCCCACGCCGTACCCCCGGGCCTTCGCCTCGTCCGTGGCCGCGAAGACTTTCCGTACGACGTCGAACAGGCCTGTATACGTGGCCAGGTTGGAGCGCGGCGTCCGCCCGATCGGCTTCTGGTCGACGACCACGAGCCGCCCGACGCCCGCAAGGTCCTCCGTGATCTCGCCGATCAGTGTCGACTTGCCGGACCCGGAAACCCCGGTGACGGCGGTGAACGCGCCCGACGGGAGCTCCACCGTCACGTCCCGCAGGTTGTGCCGCGTCACCGGGCCGACCTTCAACCAGCCAGTGGGTTCCCGTACTTGACGTTCGCTCGGCGGCGCGTCGTCGAACAGGAAGCGGGCCGTCGCCGAGCCCTCCACCCCGCGCAGGTCCGCCACCGGGCCGCTGTGCAGTACCCGCCCGCCGTGCTCCCCGGCCAGCGGGCCGACGTCGACCAGCCAGTCCGCGTGCCGCATCACGTCCAGCTGGTGCTCGACGACGAACACCGAGTTGCCGGCCGCCTTGAGACGGTCGAGAACGGTCAGGAGCGACTCCGTGTCGGCCGGGTGCAGTCCCGCGGACGGCTCGTCGAGTACGTACACGACGCCGAAGAGGCCCGACCTCAACTGCGTGGCCAGGCGAAGCCGTTGCAGTTCGCCCGCGGACAGCGTCGGTGTCGCCCGGTCCAGGCTCAGGTACCCGAGACCGAGCTCGGTGACCGTGGCGATCCGGGCCCCCAGGTCGTCCGTGAGCACCCGCGCCGTCTCGGAGGCGTCGTCGTGAGCCGTGAGGAGTCCGGCCAGCTCCGCGAGGGGGAGCCGCGCCAGCTCGGCGATCGTCCGCCCCGCGAACGTCACCGCGAGCGCCTCGATCCGCAGCCGGGCGCCCCCGCACACCGCACACGGCTCGCTCCGCAGGAACTTCTCCGCCTTCGCGCGCAGCGTCTGGCTCTTGGAGTCCGCGAACGTCTTCAGCACGTACCGGTTCGCGCTCATGTACGTGCCCTGGTAAGGGCGTTGAATGCGACCCGCGTCCCGCACCGGGTGCACGGTGACCACCGGCTGCTCGTCCGTGAACAGGATCCAGTCGCGGTCCGCCTGCTCCAACTCCCGCCAGGGACGGTCCACTTCATAGCCGAGCGCGTCGAGGACGTCCCGCAGGTTCTTGCCCTGCCACGCACCCGGCCATGCGGCGATCGCGCCCTCGCGGATCGAGAGCGACGGGTCGGGAACGAGGAGCGCATCGGTGGTGCGGTGCACACGCCCGAGGCCGTGGCAGGCCGGGCACGCACCGGCCGCCGTGTTCGGCGAGAAGGCGTCCGAGTCGAGCCGCTCCGCCCCCGGCGGGTAGCTGCCGGCGCGTGAGAACAGCATCCGCAGCGAGTTGGACAGCGTGGTGACCGTGCCGACCGACGAACGGGACGTCGGCGCCGAACGGCTCTGCTGCAGCGACACCGCCGGCGGCAGCCCCGTGATCGCGCCGACCTTCGGGGCGCCGACCTGGTGGATGAGGCGGCGCGCGTACGGCGCGACCGACTCGAAGTAGCGGCGCTGCGCCTCCGCGTAGATCGTGCCGAACGCGAGCGACGACTTGCCCGACCCCGACACTCCCGTGAACACCGCGATGACGTCCCGCGGCACGTCCACGTCGACGCCCCTGAGGTTGTGCTCACGGGCAGCGTGGACCCGGACGAAGCCGTCGTGGCGGGGATCCGGCGAGGACGGGTGGTACATGGGCGCGGCTCCAGGTGGTGCGGCGGTCGCGTTCCGGACGCGGGCGGGGCGGGGCGGGGCGGGGCAGGGCAGAGGCAGGGACAGGGGCAAATCGCCCGATTCTAGGCCGCCGTGCGGAGCGGTCGTGCGACGGCACCGGGCCCCGAGCGGGTCGCCGCCTCGCGCGTCAGGCCCGGCCCGCTGTCTGGACCGGGCTGAGCCGGGCGATCCTGGCCAGCCTCCGGTACGACTCCAGCAGCCCCTCACGGTCGTACGTACTGGTCGTGACCAGCACTTCCTGCGCGCCGCTCTCCTTGATGACGGTCTCCAGCTCGTCCGCGACCTGCTGCTCCGTACCCACGATGTGTCCGCGCAGGCCGGACTCGTACAGCTCGCGCTCCTTCGCGGTCATCTCCACGGCCGCGACCCGCTCGGCGGGCGGCAGCGGCGGGAAGGTGCCGTGCGTGCGGGAGTACGCCATCGACCAGGCCTCGGGCACGAGCAGCCGACGGGCCTCCGGCTCGCTGCCGGCCACGGCGACCGTCCCGGAGATCACGACGTACGGCTCCCCGGCCCAGGCCGACGGCCGGAACTCGGCGCGGTAGCGCTCGATGCCGCGCAGCATCTTCTCCCGGCCGCGGAAGTCGCCGATCACCATGGGCAGGCCCGCGCGGGCGGCGATCGACGCGCCCTCGCCCATCGCCAGTACGTACGGCGGCACGGTCAGGCCCTCGCTCGGGCGGGCGTGGGCGCGGGTCGACGACGTGCCGGTGAAGAAGGCGAGCAGCTCGTCCAGCTGCCCGGCGAAGTCCGCCGCGTCGGCGGCGTCCTTGTCGCGGCCGAGTGCAGCGCGGACCCCGTCCGTGAAACCGACGGACCGGCCGATCCCCATGTCGATCCGCCCCGGGAACAGGGATTCCAGGACCCCGAACTGCTCGGCCACGACGAGCGGCTGATGGTTGGGCAGCATGACGCCGCCGGTGCCGACGCGGATCGTGCGGGTCGCCGCCGCGACGGCCGCCGCGAGGACGGTCGGGGCGGAGCCCGCGACGCCGGGCACGCCGTGGTGCTCGGAGACCCAGAGCCCCCGGTAGCCGAGGCGCTCCAGGTCCTGGGCGAGCGAGACGGTGTCGCGCAGCGCCTCCGGGGCGGTGTGGCCCTCGCGGGTGCGGGAGCGGTCCAGGACGGAGAAGCGGGTCGTTTCGATCACGGTGGTCACGTTCGTCTCAACACAGTGGCTCCGCAGGGATTCCCGGATGCGCCCCATAGGGTGCCGTCATGACCCTGGACGCGAGGCCGCTGGCCGTATTCGATCTGGACGGCACGCTCGCCGACACCGCCCACCGGCAGCGGTTCCTGGAGCGCAGGCCGCGGGACTGGGACGGCTTCTTCGCGGCGGCCCCGCACGATCCGCCGCTCGCGCGGGGTGTGGCGCTGGCGCTGGACAGCGCGCGCGAGTGCGAGGTCGTGTACCTGACCGGGCGGCCGGAGCGCTGCCGCGCCGACACCGAGGCATGGCTCGCCGCGCAGGGCCTGCCGGCCGGCGTGCTGAACATGCGGCGCAACGACGACCGCCGGCCCGCCCGGCGCACGAAGCTGGACGTGCTGCGCCGGCTGGCGCGCGGCCGCACGGTACGCATGCTCGTCGACGACGACGAGCTGGTCTGCGACGAGGCGGAGCACGCCGGGTTCACCGTCGTACGGGCCCGCTGGGCGAGCACGTCCGCGGCGCTGAAGGACGCCCAGGAACGCGAAGGCCGCACCTGAGGAGGTGGCGGCCGGACGGAGTCAGTCCTCCTCCAGGCGGAAGCCCACCTTGAGGCCCACCTGGTAGTGCTCGACGTCCCCGTCGACGACCTGGCCGCGGACCTGCGTGACCTCGAACCAGTCGAGGTTGCGCACGGTCTGTGAGGCGCGCGCGATCCCGTTGCGGATCGCCTGGTCGACGCCCTCGTGGGAGGTGCCGACGATCTCGGTGACGCGATATGTGTGGTTCGACATGGTTCCACCGTGCCCCAGGCGACCGTGGAGCGCGAGGGGACGGAGGTGCTCGTGTTCGAGTCGTTCGACTTACTTTCCGGTAACTCTTGACCCCCGGATTGGTACATACCAAAATCCAGCCACATACCCGTACGAGCCGAGCGCTCTTCCCCCACGTCGGGCGATCCTCCCTGTCCGCAGGCAGAAAGCGACCCTCGTGAGATCCCGCCGTGCCGTACTGTCCCTCGGTTCCCTCGTTGTCGTCTCCGGCGCGCTGACCAGCGCGTGCGGTGTCCTTCCAGGCGGCGAACCGGATCGGCGCACCGTCACCGTGTGGCTGATGCGCAACAGTGCGTCGGACGCGTTCATCAAGCGCTTCACCAAGGAGTTCGAGGCCGAGCACACCGACCTGCGCCTGGACATACGCATCCAGGAGTGGACCGGGATCGGCGAGAAGGTCACCAAGGCGCTGAAGCGCGGCCGGGCCGACGACAGCACCCCCGATGTGATCGAGGTCGGCAACACGCAGGTCCCGCAGTACGTCGACGCGGGCGGCCTGGTCGACCTGTCCCTGGAGTCCGCGCGCGACCTCGGCATGCAGGACTGGCTGCCCGGCCTCGCCGAGCCCGGCGTCGACAAGTCCCGGCAGTACGGCGTCCCTTGGTACGCGGCCAACCGCGTCGTCATCTACAACAAGGACCTCTTCGCGCAGGCCGGCGTCAAGAAGACGCCCAGGACGCGCGACGAATGGCTCGACGCGACGACCCGCCTCGACACCGGCGGCAGGCAGGGCATCTACCTCGCCGGGCAGGACTGGTACACGCTGTCCGGGTTCATCTGGGACGAGGGCGGTGAGCTGGCCCACGAGTCGGAGGGCACCTGGACCGGCGCCCTGGACAGCGCGGCCGCGCTGCGTGCCATGGACTTCTATCAGCAGTTGCAGGCGCTGGGCGGCGGCCCGAAGGACGCCGACGAGGAACATCCCTCGCAAGCCGACGAGTTCGCGAAGGGCGACATCGCCCAGATCATCTCGGTGCCCGGCGCGGCCCAGCAGATCGTCCGCAAGAACCCTTCCCTGAAGGGGAAGCTGGGGTACTTCCCGGTCCCCGGCAAGACGGCCGCGCGGGCGGGCGCCGTCTTCACCGGCGGCTCGGACCTCGTCGTCGCGGGCAACACCGAGGACCGGCCGGGCGCGGTCGCCGTGGTGAAGGCCCTGGCCGGGAAGAAGTGGAACACCGAGCTGGCCAGGACCATGAACTACGTCCCCAACAAGACGACCCTGGCCGACGCGGTGGCCGACGAGCCCGGCGTCGCCGCCATGGCCGTCGGCGCGGCCCACGGCAAGGCGACCCCCGCCTCCCCGCTCTGGGCGGGCGTGGAGGCCGCCGACAACCCCATCAAGGCCTACATGTCCCGGGTCCTGTCCGGCGGTGACCCGGCCACCGAGGCGAAGAAGGCGTCCCGGGAGATCACCCGCCGCCTGGACGAGAGCGGCGAGTGACCTTCGCGTACCGGCGCCGGTGAGGGAGCGCCCCTCACCGGGCGCGGCTCAGGCGGCCGGTACGGAACTCAGCGACAGCGTGAACCGTCCCTCCGAGTCCGGCCACCATCGCACCAACTCCAGTCCTGCGGCCGCGAGTTCGGCCTGCACCCCCTCGCGTCGGAACTTGGCCGACACCTCCGTGCGCAGCGTCTCGCCCGCCGCGAAGTTCACCGCGAGGTCCAGCGCCGGAACCTTCACGGTCTGCGCCACCGTGGAGCGCAGCCGCATCTCGATCCACTCCCGCTCCGGGTCCCACACGGCCACGTGGTCGAACGCCCCGAGGTCGAAGTCGGCGTCGAGTTCGCGGTTCACCACGGTCAGCACGTTCTTGTTGAACGCCGCGGTGACGCCCGCCCTGTCGTCGTACGCGGCGACCAGCGTCGCCTCGTCCTTGACCAGGTCGGTGCCGAGCAGGAAGAAGTCGCCGGGGGAGAGCAGACCCCGTACAGACGTCAAGAACTCCGCCCGCTCCTCGGGCAGCAGATTGCCGATCGTGCCGCCGAGGAACGCCACCAGGCGCGGCCCGGGCGTCGTGGGAAGTACGAGCGCGCGGGTGAAGTCGGCGACCAGGGCGTGGATGTCCAGCGCGGGGTGCTCGGCGAGGAGGAGCTTCGCGGCGCCCCGCAGCGCGCTCTCGCTCACGTCCACGGGGATGTAGGTGGTCAGCTCCGGGAAGGCGTCCAGTAGGTGGCGGGTCTTGTCGGAGGAGCCCGAGCCCAGCTCGACCAGGGTCCGCGCCCCCGTCGCCGCCGCGATCTCCGTCGCGCGCGCCACGAGGATCTCCCGTTCGGCGCGCGTCGGGTAGTACTCCGGCAAGGTGGTGATCTCGTCGAACAGGTCGCTGCCGTGCGCGTCGTAGAACCACTTGGGCGGCAGCGTCTTGGGCGAACCGGTCAGGCCGTGCAGGACGTCGGCGCGCAGAGCGGCACCGGTGGCGTCCTCGGGAAGGGTGCGGGTCATGGCGTACGGGCTCACGCGGACGGCTCCTTGAGGGGGGTCAGCAGGACGTCGGTGCGGCTCGCCGCGAGCAGCGTGCGGTCGGGCACCTCGATCCAGTGCGGATCGTCGTCGTACGGCTCGGAGGCGACGACGGTGCGGCGGCCGGGCTCGGAGAGATACCAGAGGGTGTCGCCCCAGGCGGTCGCGGTGATCGTCTCGCCGTTGGTGAGGAGGAGGTTGAGCCGGGCTTCCGGCGCGGCCTCGGCGACCTCGACGACGGTGTCGGCCAGCGCCTGCGACTCGTCGTCGCCCGCGCGCAGCCGGTGCAGCACCAGCGCCCACAGGAACGCCGCGTCGCAGCGGGCCTCCATCGACAGCAGGTCGACCGCGGGCAGTGTGGGTACCAGCGGAGCCAGCGAGTGCGGCCAGCCGGGCACCGCGCCGTTGTGGCTGAACAGCCACGGCCCGGACGTGTACGGCGCCGCCGCGGCCTCCCCGTCGGCGCCACCGAGCGTGGCGTCCCGGACGGCCGCGAGCAGCGCACCCGAGCGGACCACGCGGGCCAGGTCCGCGTAACTCTGGTCGCCCCAGATCGGTCCCGCGCGCCGGAACCGGGCGGGCGCCGGGTCGCCGTCCGCGTACCAGCCCACGCCGAAACCGTCGGCGTTGACCGTGCCGTGCCGCTGTCTGCGCGGCTCCCACGACTGGCGGAACAGACTGTGCGGCGGCGCGTCCAGCACCTCGCCGAGCGGCACCGGCGGCCCGAGGTAGGCCAGGTGCCGGCACATCAGGAGGCCTCTTGCGGCCGGGCGTCGCGCGCCGTGCGGAAACCCGCGAAGATCTGCCGACGGATCGGCAGGTCCCAGTTGCGGAACGTGCCCCGGCAGGCCACCGGGTCCACCGCGAACGAACCGCCGCGCAGCACCTTGTGCTCGGGGCCGAAGAACACCTCCGAGTACTCGCGGTAGGGGTAGGCGACGAAGCCGGGGTAGGGCAGGAAGTCGCTCGCCGTCCACTCCCACACGTCGCCGATCAACTGCCGTACTCCCAGCGGGGATTCGCCGAGCGGATAGCTCCCGGCGGCGGCCGGGCGCAGGTGGCGCTGGCCCAGGTTCGCGCGCTCCGGCGTCGGGTCGGTATCGCCCCACGGGTAGCGCAGGGAGCGGCCCGACTCCGGGTCGAAGCGGGCGGCCTTCTCCCACTCCACCTCTGTCGGCAGGCGCCGCCCGGCCCAGCGGGCGTAGGCGTCGGCCTCGTACCAGCTCACGTGCAGCACCGGCTCGTCGGGCGGGACCACCTCCGTGACCCCGAAGCGCCTGCGCAGCCACTGGCCCGCCTCCCGCCGCCAGAACCGCGGTGCCTCGAAGCCGCCGTCGCGGACCATGGCCCAGCCCGCGGGCTCCCACCAGCGGGTCTCGCGGTAGCCGCCGTCGGCAATGAACTCCATGTACGCGGAGTTCGTCACGGGCGTCGTGTCGATGTGGAAGGGCGGCACGAGCCGGGTGTGCGCGGGGCGCTCGTTGTCCAGCGCCCACGGCTCGGCCGTCGTGCCCATCGTGAACGGGCCGCCGGGGACGAGGACTTCGGACGGCCCGTCGAAGGGCTGCGCCGGCCGCTCGGGGTCGGGCGCGGTCAAGGCCGCCGCACCCGACCTGAGCTGATGCGTGATCAGCATCGTCTCGTCGTGCTGCTGTTCATGCTGGGCGATCATGCCGAAGGCGAATCCGGAGCGGGTCAACCGGTCCGCGCCGTCCGCCTCGAACGACGCCGCGTCCAGGATGTCGAGCGCCCGGCCGCGCACCTCGGCGGCGTACCCGCGGGCCTCCTGCGGTGCGAGCAGCGGCAGTTGCGGGCGCTCGGCGCGCGGATGCTCGAACGCGTCGTACAGCGGGTCGATCTCGGGCCGCATCGCCTCACGGCCCGCGACCGCCCGCAGCAGCCACTGCTCCTCCTGGTTGCCGATGTGCGCCAGGTCCCACACCAGTGGCGACATCAACGGCGAGTGCTGCGCGGTCAGTTCGGGTCCTTCCACGCAGCTGGTCAGGAGAGTGGTGCGACGGCGCGCGGCCAGAAGGGCGTCCGTCGCGCGACGGCGCAGCGCCTCCGGGTCCGTGGTGACGTTCTCCTCAATGGTCATGAGCGGACGGTCCTCCCCTGTGCGGGTTCGGGAAGCAGGTCGAGCACGTCGTCGGCGGGGCAGCGACCGCGTACGACATGGCGGGCGGTGAACTCCGCGACCGCCTTCAGCACGCCGGCCCCCGCGCCCATCCTGGGCAGCGCGTCCAGGGCCGTCGTGAACAGGGCCGTCGCGGCCTCGCGCAGCTCGGGGTCGGCGAGGCCGATCCGGGCCGCGTCCCGCCACAGCGGATTGTGCGGAGCGGGCAGCGGACCGGCCCGCTCCGCGAGGGGCTTGACAGCCCGGTACGCGGTCTCGGCGGCCTGCGGATCGTCGAACAGGGCGGTCGTCACGGCGAGCGGCACGATCCACCCGTCGTCGCCCGGCTGCGCGTCGATCATGCGCAGTTCGAGATGGCCGCGCGGCCGCACCGGCGGGAACAGCGTGGTCTGGTGGTATTCGAGGTCGGAGCGGGTCGGCGGCCGCGGCCCGCCGCCGCGCACCCACTCGCGGAACGAGAGGGCCTCGGGTACGTGCCACGGACCGCTGTCCGTGCGCACGCACATCACCGGCGCGTCCAGGACATGCCGCGTCCAGGCCGCGCGCGGTTCACCGTCGAGTGGCGGCGCTCCCGAACGGCCCACGGCGATGCGCTCCCACAACAGCTGCCGGGTGGAAGCCCAGCCGGTCGAACGGCCCGACAGCATGGGCGAGTTGGCGAAGGCCGCGACCAGGACGGGGCCGAGCAGATGGGCGAGCCGCCAGCGTCTGCCGTGGCCCAGCGGACCCGGCTCCTCGTATCCGGCGTCCAGGCACACCTGCACGGAGGCGGAGGAACACATCATGGACCGCCCGGCGGGGCCCGCGCGGTCGAGGGACGCCTCCAGGGCGTCGTAGCGGGGTTGGTGGAGGACGCGGCGCGGTGGCCGCCACGGATCGGTGCCGTGGCCGGACAGGACGAGTCCGTGGCCGCGGAGCGCGGCGCGGACGGCGGTCAGATCGGCCTGCATGACCGAGACGCATTCCATCAGCGAGGCGGCAGGGAGCGAGCTGAGCTCCAGCTGTCCGCCGGGTTCCACGGTGAGCGCCGAGCTCAGAGGCAGGGCGCGCAGTGCGACGTAGGCCGCGTCGAGTCGTTCGGGTGGTACCGGAAGCCGCGGGCGCCGCGGCTCGTGGACGATCCACTCCAGCTCCACACCCACGGTGCGGGGCGGGCCGGTCTTGAAGCAGATGCCCTGTACCAGGGCCTCCACCTCGGCCTCGGTGACCGGGTCACCGTGAGCCGTACAGTCTCCCTCGCTCATGCCGAAGCCTCCTGGTCCTCGTGCATCCCATGGTCCCCGGTAAGGACCACGCCGTCGATTCGGCCCGGGACAGGCCGTTTCGGGCAACGCTCGAACCACCCAAGACGTTCCCGCCGATTCGCACAAGAGTGCCCGGCGCTTCCTGAGCGGGTCGGAAAACTGTTGCCCCGGCCGTCACCGATCACTCACGATCCGTTCACGCGAGTGGCGGGGAAGCAGAGGTCCGGATCGCCTCGCGAGGCGTCACTGCCAGCCGTGGCGCTCCCGCAGCCGCAGCACCACCAGGTTGAAGCGGCCCCGGTCCAGGGCGCACGCCTCGCGGCGCATCCCGCGCTCGTGCACGCGCAGCACCCGGTCCACGTCCACCCACGAGTCACGGCCGCTCCTGTCCCACGGCCCCGCACCGATCGCCACCCACTCGCGGTCGTTCGCGTGCCGCTTGCTGGACAGCTGCACGGCGAGCAGCGTGCCCGTGGCCTCGCGCGCGACGACGAGCACCGGCCGGTCCTTGCCGCGCCCGTCGTTCTCCTCGAAAGGCACCCACGTCCAGACGATCTCGCCCGGGTCCGGGTCGCCGTCGTGCTCGGGCGCGTACTCGGTGCGCACCCGCCCCACCTGACGCGGCTCGGCCTCCACCGTGGCCGTCGCACCGCTGCGGCCGGGGTGGTCGTACGCGTGGTCATCCGTATCCGTAAAGGCAGTCACGCGGGTCACGTTAGAGCCTGGACGGCGCAATCCGCGCGGCGGGTGCGCCGGACGACCGACAGGCTCGGGACATGGCACGACGAATACACCGAAGAGCCCTGTCCGTCCTCGCCGTACTGCTCACCCTGAGCGCCGCGGCCCCCGTCCGCTCCGCGCCGCCGCCCCCGCGCACGGTCTCGGCCTGGCTGCCCTACTGGGGCCAGGAAGCCGCCTACCGCGACGCCCTCGCGCACGCCGCGCAACTCCGCACCATCAGCCCCTTCTGGTACGAGACGAAGTCCGCGACCAGCGTCGTCGGTCACCCCGGGGCCGGTGAGCAGCGCATCATCAAGGGCCTGCACGACAAGGGCATCCAGGTCGTCCCGACCGTCATGGAACAGATGAAGCCCGGCGCCCTGGCCGCCGTCCTGACCAGCCCCACCCGGCGCGCGGCGCACGTCAAGGCCCTGCTCGCGGTCGTCAACAGCCGTGCCTACGACGGAATCGACCTCGACTACGAGACGATCGCACCGACCCCGGAGGCCAAGTACCCGGCCGTACGCGCCGGTTACGCCGTCTTCGTCACCGACCTGTGCGCGCGACTGCACGCCCTGCGCAAGCAGTGCTTCGTCACCGTCACCCCCAAGACCCGTACCACAGGCCGGATTTGGGACTACCGCACGCTTGGCGCCGCCGCCGACCGGATGCGCATCATGGCGTACAACATGCACCACGCCCAAGGGGAACCGGGTCCGCTGTCGACACCGCAGTGGTACGACGAGATCCTGGCCCGCGCGACCGCCGAAGTCCCGCGCGCCAAACTGGAGATGGGCCTGCCGGCGTACGGCTGGGACTGGGCGGTCGGCAGCAAGGGCCGCGCGAAGCACCTGACCTCCAAAGAGGCGGACACATTGCGCCGCAAGGTCAGGGCGCCCTATGCCCTGGACCCGGGCTCGCGCACCCCGCACTTCACGTACAAGGACGGTGGGACACGCCGCACCGTCTGGTACCAGGACGCCCGCGGCACCGCCGCCCACCTGCCCGTTCTGCGCAAGTACGGGGTGCCGCACACCGTTCTGTGGGCGCTCGGTTTCGAACAGCCCGAGCTGTGGCGGACGCTGGCGGCCGGATAGACCACCGGCGGCCGGCCCCGGCGTGGCCTGCCCGGCGCGGGCCCGCCGGGGCCCGTCTGGAAAGATGCCGGGGGTCATGGTGCAGATACCGAAGCAGCAAACCGCCAAGCCGTCCGGATCTCCCGAGCTCGCACCGCCCGAGGCCGCCAAACCCGCCCGGGGCGCCGTGCCGACGAGCGCCGACGTCGCGCGCCTGGCCGGGGTCTCGCGGGCCACGGTCAGCTACGTCCTGAACAACACCAGCGCCGTCCGGATCAGCGAGCCCACCCGGCGCCGCGTCCACGAGGCCGCGAAGGAACTCGGCTACGTCCCGCACGCGGCCGCCCGCAGCCTGCGCGCCGGCCACACCCGCATCGTCCTGATGCCGACCCCCGAAGTGCCCGTCGGCCCGCTCTACAGCGGCTTCCTCAACGAGTTGCAGTGGGCGCTCAGCCGCCTCGACTACACCGTCGTGCAGTACGGCAGCGTCGGCCTCGGTGGTGACGAGGCGGCCCGCGCCTGGGCCGAGCTGCGCCCGGTCGCCGTCCTGGCCCCGGCCGGCATGGGGCCCGACGGCGTCGGCATCCTCCAGCGGTCCGGCGCCAAGGCCGTCATCACGCTGGGCCCCGACCCCGTGACGGGCGCGCACGCCCTGCTCATGGACCACCGCGAGGTCGGCCACGCCGCGGGCGAACACCTCCGCGCCCGCGGACATGGCCGGATCGGCGTGGTCATGCCCCGCCAGGAGGGCCTCGACACGTTCGCGCTGCCCCGCCTCGCGGGCGTACAGGAATCCGGGGCGGAGGTGGTCCGGCTGCCCCTCTCCTACGACGAGGAGGACGCGGCCCGCGCCGCAGGACAGATCCGCGAGCTGGGCCTGACCGCCGTGTTCGCGTACAACGACGAGTACGCGATGCTGCTGATGCGCGCACTCCAGGACACGGGCACCGACGTCCCCGGCGAGGTCGCCGTCATCGGCGCCGACGACCTGATGCTGGGCCGTCTGCTGCGCCCCCGCCTCAGCACGGTCAGGATCGACCTGCCCTCCGGCGAGGAGCTCGCCGGACTCGTCGACCGGCTGGTGCGCGACCCCGCGCCGGAACCCGAGATCCGGGACCTGATGGGCGCGAGCGTGGTGCCCCGCGAATCGACCTGAGCACCTGCACCCAAAAACGCGGTGAGGCGGTCGCCGAGCGGCGACCGCCTCACCGCGCCACTGTCGGACCTCAGCCCTCTTCGGGCTGCTGCGCGGCCTGAGCCTGCTGCTCGGCGACCGACTTGCGGACCTCGTCCATGTCGAGCTTGCGGGCCTGCCCGATCACGTCGTCCAGGGCCTCCTGCGGCAGCGCGCCCGGCTGCGCGAACACGGCCACCTGGTCACGGACGATCATCAGGGTCGGAATCGACTGGATGCCGAACGCGGCGGCCAGCTCGGGCTGCGCCTCGGTGTCGACCTTGCCGAACACCAGATCCGGATTGGCGTCGGCCGACTTCTCGTACACGGGGGCGAACTGCTTGCAGGGCCCGCACCAGGACGCCCAGAAGTCGATCAGCACGAACTCGTTCTCCGTGACCATCTGATCGAAGTTTTCCTTGGTCAGCTCCACGGTGGTGCTGCTCATGGTGTTTTCCCTCTTCCTGCTTCCTGGGTTTCGGGGGCGAAGCCGTAGGGGGCAAAGCCGCTGTCCACAACGATCCGCAGAACGGACGTATTCCGCGCACGTACCCATGTGGCTCACCGGCACACCTACGACCACACTGGGGCCTATGACGGAACCTATTGAGTACGACGTTGTAGTGGTGGGAGCGGGACCGGTCGGCGAGAACCTCGCGGACCGGGTACGGGCCGGCGGACTGAGCGCCGCGGTCGTGGAGAGCGAACTCGTCGGCGGCGAGTGCTCGTACTGGGCGTGCATGCCCAGCAAGGCGCTGCTGCGCCCGGTGATCGCCCGCGCGGACGCCCGCCGCGTGCCCGGCCTGCGCCAGGCCGTGCAGGGACCGCTCGACGCCGCCGCCGTCCTCGCCCACCGGGACTACTACACCTCCCACTGGAAGGACGACGGCCAGGTCGGCTGGATCGAGTCCATCGGCGCCGACCTCTACCGCGGCCACGGCCGCCTCGCCGGGCCGCGCCGCGTCACGGTCACCGCCGACGACGGCACGGTCACCACGCTCACCGCCCGGCACGCGGTCGCCGTCTGCACCGGCACCCGCGCCGCCCTGCCCGATCTGCCGGGCCTCGCCGACGCCAAGCCCTGGACCAGCCGGGAGGCCACCAGCTCCGACCACGTGCCCGGCCGCCTCGTCGTGGTCGGCGGGGGAGTCGTGGCCACCGAGATGGCCACCGCCTGGCAGGCGCTCGGCTCCCAGGTCACCGTGCTCGTACGCGGCGACGGCCTGCTCAACCGGATGGAGCCGTTCGCCGGGGAGCTCGTCGCGGACGCGCTGCGCGAGGCGGGCGCGGACGTGCGTACGGGCGTGTCGGTGAAGGCCGTCGAGCGCCAGGGCTCCACCGTCACGGTCACCCTCGGCGACGGCTCGACCCTGGAGGCCGACGAGATCCTCTTCGCGACCGGCCGCGCACCGCGCACCGAGGACATCGGCCTGGACACGGTGGGCCACAAGCCCGGATCGTGGCTGACCGTCGACGACACCCTGCGCGTCGAGGACAGCGACTGGCTCTACGCGGTCGGCGACGCCAACCACCGCGCCCTCCTCACCCACCAGGGCAAGTACCAGGCCCGCGTCGCGGGCGCCGCGATCACCGCGCGGGCCGCCGGCGTCCCGCTCCTGGAGACCGACCCGTGGGGCGCCCACGCGGCCACCGCCGACCACGCCGCCGTCCCCCAGGTCGTCTTCACCGACCCGGAGGCGGCGAGCGCGGGCCTGACCCTGGCCGAGGCGGAATCGGCGGGCCTGCGGGTACGCGCCGTCGACTACGACATGGCGAACGTGGCCGGAGCGGGTCTCTACGCCGACGGCTACACCGGCCGCGCCCGCATGATCGTCGACCTCGACCGCGAAATCCTCCTCGGCGTCACGTTCGTCGGCCCCGGCGTCGGCGAACTCATCCACTCGGCGACGATCGCGATCGCCGGCGAGGTCCCGATCTCCCGGCTCTGGCACGCGGTGCCGGCGTACCCCACCGTGAGTGAGGTGTGGCTGCGGCTGCTGGAGACGTACAGGGGCTGAGGAACCGCCTCAAGTTCGACGGGGTCCGTCGCCTGTCCCAGCTGTCGGCAGCCACTTCGTCGCCGCAGCGGGGCGACGGACCCCATCACGTGCCCCGAGCCCGGCGATCCGCTTGACGTAAATGACGTAAATGACGTGCTGAGGGCGGTAGTTGACGTCCGTTCTCCGCCGCCCGCCCGGGCCGAGTGTGAACCCCTCGGCCCGGGCCGGCCGCCACCTGGACAGGTCGTTGTCGCCCGGGAACAGCCACGCCGTTTCGCATCGGAAAATCAGATCGCCTTCAGCGGAAACATCTGTTGGACAGAATCCATGCCGCGTTCAAGGATGGCTCGCACGGCAGCACAGTCAACGCGACACCGGGATGGACTGCCGCCTGAGTGGAGGATGAAGTGCCGAGCGAAGAAACCGAAGTCGTCGTCGTCGGAGCCGGCCAGGCGGGCGTGGCGGCCAGTGAGCACCTGGGGGCCCACGGCGTACCGCACATCGTGCTGGAGCGGCACCGCATAGCCGAGCGGTGGCGCTCGGAGCGATGGGACTCCTTGGTCGCCAACGGGCCCGCGTGGCACGACCGTTTTCCCGGCCTGGAGTTCACCGACGTCGACCCGGACGGCTTCGCTTCGAAGGAGCAGGTCGCGGAGTACTTCGCCGCGTACGCCGAGAAGATCGGTGCGCCGGTCCGCTGCGGCGTCGAGGTGACCGAGGTGCGCCGGCACACCGGCCGGCCGGGTTTCCGGGTGGAGACGTCGCAGGGCTCGATCGACGCGCGTTATGTCGTGGTGGCGACCGGGGCGTTCCAGCGGCCCGTGTTCCCGCCCGTCGTTCCGGACGGCGCCGTCCCCGTGCAGATCCACTCCAGCGGATACCGCAACCCGGAACAGCTGCCCGAAGGTTCGGTCCTGGTGGTCGGGGCCGGCTCCTCGGGGGTGCAGATAGCCGACGAGCTGCGCCGGTCCGGTCGCGAGGTCTTCCTCTCCGTCGGTCCGCACGACCGCCCTCCGCGCGAGTACCGCGGGCGTGACTTCTGCTGGTGGCTCGGTGTGCTCGGCCTCTGGGACGCGGAGACGCCTCCCCAGGGCGCCGAACACGTCACCATCGCGGTCAGCGGCGCGCGCGGCGGTCACACCGTGGACTTCCGTGCCCTGGCCGCCGACGGCATCGAACTGCTCGGGATGACCGCGTCCTGCGACGACGGCGTCCTGCGCTTCGCGCCCGACCTCGCCACGAACATCGCGCTCGGCGACGAGAAGTACCTCGGACTGCTGCGGGCGGCCGACGAGTACGTCGAGCGCAACGGTCTCGACCTCCCCGAGGAGCCGCGGGCCCACGTCCTCGGCCCGGACCCGGAGTGCGTGACCGACCCCCGGCTGGAACTGGACCTGGCCGAGGCCGGTATCACCTCGATCGTCTGGGCGACGGGCTACGCCACCGACTACGGCTGGCTCGACGTCGACGCCTTCGACGAGAAGGGCCGCCCGGAGCAGCGCCGCGGAGTCTCCTCCGAGCCCGGCGTCTACTTCCTGGGCCTGCCCTGGCTGTCCCGCCGCGGATCCAGCTTCATCTGGGGTGTCTGGCACGACGCCCGGTACGTCGCCGACCACATCGCGACCCGGCGGGGCTACCACGCGTACGAGACCACCGGCCGTCCCGGCGCCGCGTCGGCCGCCCCCACCGCCTGAGGAGCAGACGATGACCTCCACGCACCAGAATCCCCGGCCCGAGGCCCCGATCATCGCCGGTGGGCACACCCGGATCCGCCCGTTCAACACCCGTGACACCTATCCCGAGCAGAACCTCGACAACGACCTCTGCCAGGCCGTCGTCGCCGGCAACACGGTGTACGTCCGGGGCCAGATCGGCCAGGACCTCGACACCAGTGAGTCCGTGGGCATCGGCGACGTCGAGGCGCAGGCCGAGTGGGCCATGGCGAACATCAAGATGCTGCTCGAAGAGGCGGGCGGCCGCATCGAACACCTGGTCAAACTCACGATCTATCTGGTCGACCCGCGCTACCGCGAGGCGGTGTACCGCACGGTGGGCCGCTGGACCAAGGGCGTCCACCCGATCTCCACCGGCATCGTGGTGTCCGCGCTGGCCCGGCCGGAGTGGCTGTGCGAGATCGACGCGATCGCCGTACTTCCCGAGAACGCCGTACTTCCCGAGAACGCCGTACTTGACGAGGGGGAGCAGGCATGACGTTCTCTCTGGTGGTCCGGGACGGCGAGCGGTTCGGCATCGCGGCGAGCTCGTCGAGTCCGGCGGTCGCCGCCCGGGTCGTCCATCTGCGGCCCGGCGTCGGCGCGGCGACGTCGCAGAACATCACCGACCCCATGCTCGGCACCAGTTTGCTGGATGGCCTGGCGGACCACGGTGACGCCGAGCGCGCCCTGGCCGACGTCACCGGCGCCGCAGCGAACAAGAAGACCATCGACTACCGGCAGTTGACCGTCCTGGGCCGGTCGGGGCCGGGGTTCGCCTTCAGCGGTCCGCGCACTCTGGGCACCTTCGCCTCGGCCACCGCGGACGGTGCGGTCGCGGCCGGCAACATGCTGTCCGGCGGGCACCTTCCCGGCGTCCTCCTCGACGCGTACGCCGCCGCCACGGGGGAGTTGGAGGAACGGCTGCTCACCGCCATGAAGGCCGCCGTCGCGGCCGGCGGCGAGGAGGGGCCGGTGTACTCCGCCGGGATGGCGGTCGTCGCGGATGTCGGCTGGCGGGTCACCGACCTGCGGGTGGACTGGGCCGAGGACCCCCTGGACCGGCTCGGTGACCTGCTCGACATCTGGCTGCCGCAACGGGACGACTACGTGCGGCGCGGACTCGACCCCGCCACCTCTCCCTCGTACGGCGTTCCGGGAGACCTGTGATGGGGACGAGGCATGTGACGGGGACGATGAAGGAGGCGGCACGGCACGCGGTCGACCGGCACGCCGAGGAACTCATCGGCCTCTCCGAGCGGCTGCACGCCGATCCGGAGACCGCCTGGGAGGAACACCGGGCCGCCGCCGCCGTACCGGAACTCCTCGACCGCGCCGGATTCGACGTCACCTCGTCCTACCTCGGCCTGGACACCGCGTTCCACGCCCGGTTCGGCAGCGGGCCGGTCCGGATCGCGCTGTGCGCCGAGTACGACGCGCTGCCCGGACTGGGACACGCGTGCGGGCACAACCTCATCGCGGCAAGCTCCGTCGGCGCCGCGCTCGGCCTGGCCGCCGTCGCCGACGAAGCCGGATTCACCGTGGAGGTCTACGGCACCCCGGCCGAGGAGGGCGGCGGCGGCAAGATCGAGATGCTCGACCGGGGCGCCTTCACCGGCGTGGATCTCGCGATGATGGTGCACCCGGCGCCGGTCGACGTCGCCGAGGCCCGCCCGTTCGCGGTCAGCCACTCCAAGGTCGCCTACACCGGCAAGTCCGCGCACGCCGCCGCCTACCCGGAGGCCGGGATCAACGCGGCCGACGCCTTCACCGTGGCCCAGGTCGCCATCGGGCTGCTGCGCCAGCAACTGCCGTCATCGGCACGCGTGCACGGTGTGGTGACACACGCCGGAGACGCCCCGAACGCCATCCCGGAACGGACGAGCGGACGCTGGTACGTCCGGGCCGAGACGCTCGCCGAACTGGCCGAGCTCGAACCGCGCGTCCTGCGGGCCTTCGAGGCGGGCGCCCTCGCCACCGGCTGCGACCTGGAGATCGAACCGGAGAGCAAGCCCTACGCGGAGTTCCGCACGGACGAGACCGCCCTCGGGCACTACCGGGCCAACGCCCTCGCCCTGGGCCGGGAGTTCGCGCCGCCCGGCCAGGCGGCGCGCATGAACCGCGCCTCCACCGACATGGGCAACGTCTCGCAGGTCGTACCGGCGATCCACCCGTACATCGGCATCGGCTCCCTGCCCGCCACCAACCACCAGCACGAGTTCGCCGCCCACTGCGTGGGCGGGACCGCCGAGCGGGCCCTGCTCGACGGCGCGGTCGCGCTGGCCTGGACGGGCGTGGACCGGAGCGCGCGGGCCGGAAGGGGTGCGGCATGACGGGGACCGGCTTCCCGATCGCCGCGGACCCGGGGCAGACGATCGCCACCTGCACCGGCCCGGTGGCCGCGCTCGGCCCCGCTCTCGGCCACAAGACCGCCTGCGCCCGCGCGCTGGAGGCGCACCGCACCGGCAGACCCGCGCTCGACCTGATCCGCGAGCGCGAGCTGCTGACCGAGGCGGAACTCCGCGAACTGACCAGCCCCACCTCCCTGACAGGCCCGCCCTCACCCTGACGACTCGACGTCGGCGGCAGCCGCACAGCTCCGGCTTCGGAACCTTTCCCCCTAGGAGGCGCGTATGCCCACGCGTGAAAGCAGTGCCACGGCGACCGAGGCCGAGCCGGCCACCGACGCGGCCGCACTGCGCAGGAGCGTCGCCGCGGGAGCCGTAGGCGTGTTCGTGCACTGGTTCGACTGGGCTGCCTACGCCTATCTCGCCGGCACCGTCGCGACCGTGTTCTTCCCCTCCGACGACAAGACGACCGGACTGCTCGCCGTGTTCGGCGTGTTCGCCGTCTCGTTCGGCATCCGGCCCATCGGCGCCCTGGTCTTCGGGCCGCTCGGCGACCGGATCGGCCGCAAGCGCACCCTGTCACTGGTCATCTTCATGATGTCGGGCGCGACCCTGACCATAGGTCTGCTACCCGGCTACGACTCGATAGGCATCGCCGCCCCGGTGCTCCTGGTGGTGCTGCGCCTGATCCAGGGATTCGCCGCGGGCGGCGAGTTCGGCAGCGCGGCCAGCTTCCTCGCCGAGAGCGCGCCACGGCGCCGGCGCGGATTCGGCGTGAGCTGGCTGGAGGTCGGCTCCCTGCTCGGCTTCCTCGCCGGCTCGTTCGTCTTCCTCCTCCTGTCCTCCGCGCTCGACGACAGCCAACTCACCGCCTGGGGCTGGCGCGTCCCCTTCCTGATCGCCGCGCCCCTCGGTGTCATCGGCTTCATCATCCGCAGCAAGATCGAGGACACCCCGGAGTAC
Source organism: Streptomyces sp. NPDC050264 (assembly GCF_040655895.1). Taxonomy (NCBI): domain Bacteria; kingdom Bacillati; phylum Actinomycetota; class Actinomycetes; order Kitasatosporales; family Streptomycetaceae; genus Streptomyces; species Streptomyces sp. NPDC050264. Next base: position 6,581 of record NZ_JBFAKV010000011.1, on the reverse strand, counting down.
CGGGCGCTCGAAGCCAACGACACCGTTCCGAGCAGCCCCGCCCGGGAACTGCTCCGCTCCCACAAGCGGGAACTGCTCCAGGCGGCGGGCCTGATGGCCGCCATGCACGTCCCCTTCTACGCGGTGCTGACCTACCTCGTCACCTACGAGACCGATCACCTGGGCCACTCGGCCGACAACGCGGCCCTGCTGTCCACCGTCATCTCGCTGATGGGCCTCGCGCTCGTGCCGCTGTTCGGCGCGCTCTCCGACCGGGTGGGACGCAAGCCGGTGTTCATCGGGGCGACGGCGGCCCTGCTCGTCCTGTCCACCCCGGCTTTCCTCCTGATGCGGACCGGGCTCGTGGGCACGTGGATCGCCGGCCTGGTGCTCGGCGTGATCCTGGCGGCGATCCTCGGCACCTATGCGGTGTGGTCGGCGGAGATCTTCCCCACCCGCACACGCCAGAGCGGTCTTTCCGTCGCGTACAACATCACCGCTGCGCTGTTCGCCGGGACCGTGCCCTCTCTGATGACCGTGCTCATCTCCGCGACGGGCAGCACACTGGTGCCGGGCCCGTACCTGATGGTGTTCGCCGTGGGCGGCCTGGTCGCCGCCCTGACCCTGAAGGAGACCGCCGGTACCACGCTGCTGCGCCCGGAGGACGTCTCCGATACGCCCGCCGAGCGGGTGTAGGCGTCGCCCCCGCATAGGGTCGGTGCCGACACGGTTCACCGGGTGCAAGGGTCTCGCATGACGTCACCGCTGGGTTTCACCCTCGTTCAGCTGCGCTACTTCCTTGTGGCCGCCGAGCGCGGCTCCATGACAGAGGCGTCGGCCGAGCTGCACATCGCCCAGTCCGCCGTGTCCGCCGCCGTCTACAACCTGGAGCAGGACCTGCAGGTCCAGCTCTTCATCCGGCGACGGGGCCGGGGCCTGACCCTGACACCCGCCGGGGAGCGCCTCCAGCAGCAGGCGCGAGACCTGTTGGCGCGTGCCCGCGAGGTACAGCGGGAGGCCCGGGGCGACGGAGAGATTCTGTCCGGGCCCGTGGCCGTCGGCTGCTTCGTGACCCTGGCCCCGTACTACCTGCCGCCGTTGTTCAGCGAGTGCACCCGGCGCCACCCCGGCATAGAGATCGACGTGGTGGAGGCGGAGACGGACCAGCTCGTCCAGGCCCTGGCAGCGGGACGCATCGACTTCGCCCTCACCTACGGCCTCGGTCTGTCGTCCGAGCCGGAACTGCACAGCGAGACGATCGCCCGCGCCCCGGCCTACGTCATCGTCTCGGCCGACCACCCACTGGCAGGGCAGGGCAGTGTGGAACTGGCCGAGCTGTCCGCCGAGCCCCTGGTCCTGCTCGACCTCCCGCACAGCCGCGACTACTTCCACGCGCTGGTGGCCGCCACCGGCACCGCACCCGACGTCCGGTACCGCACCCGCAGCTACGAGACCGTGCGCTCGCTGGTGGCACGAGGACTCGGGTACTCCGTACTCAACCAGCGGCCGGCGACCAGTCAGACCTACGGCGGGGGAGAGGTCGCGGAGCTACGGCTGCGGGACGGTGGACCCCCACTCGAAGTCAAGATCGTCTCCATGGGCGGTGTGGCGCAGAGCGCCCGCGCCCGAGCGGTGACGAACCTGCTGCGGGAGATCGCCGCCCGGCCCGGAGAGGTCTGAGCCGACGATGTGCGGGGTCAGCCACGGAACAGCGGCGCCGCGCACGTCGCTGTTCCGTGGCGTGCGCTCCGCCTTCGAGTGCGCCCGCCTCACCGCCCCGTCGCGGTCAGGCCGGCGGCAGCCGTTCGGTCATGCGCAACTGGTCGATCACGCTGGCCAGTTGCGCCTCGGCGGCCGCGTCGGCGGCGTCGGCGTCGCCCGCGGTGACGGCGTCGATGATGGCGAGGAGCTGCGGCAGTGACTCCTGCGGGCGCCCGGAGCGGAGTGCGAGGCGGAACTGGAAGCGCACCATCTGCACGTTGAGTCGCTCGAGCTGGCGTTTGGCGATCACCTGGCCGCTGAATTCGATGACGAGGTCGTGCAGCTTGCGGTTGAGCGCGGAGTAGGTGTGGAAGTCCTCCTCGGCCACCGCCGCACGTAGCCGCACGCCGATCCCGGTCAGCTCGGCGCGCTGCGCCTCGTTCGCGTGCTCGGCCGCCTTGCGTGCGCACACGCGCTCCAGCGCGGAGCGGCACTCGGTGATCTGGATGGCCTCCTCGACCGAGACCACCCTGATGCTGGCGCCGCGGTTGGGCACCAACTCCACCAGGTCGTCGGAGGCCAGGTCGAACAGGGCTTCGCGCACCGAGCTGCGGGTCACCCCCAACTGGTCGGCCAGGTCCTGCACCACGAGCCGCTGCCCCGGCAACAGGTCGCCGGCCCACAGGGCCTGGCGGATGTGCGTGCTCACGTGAAGCCGCGCGGCAGCCCCTTTGATCTGCGTGCTGGTCACCTGCTGCTGGTCCCTCTCTCGCGGATCCGTCCGTCGAGATCCCGTCCGCAGATCGCCGACACGGTCACCGACTCTATCATCAGCGATATTTTCGGCAAAACTTTTGCAAGTGTGCGGAGCCCGGGTTGCGGCGCCGCCGCCGCACCTTCGGAAAGATTGCTGAAAATATTGTCAGCAAAATGATTGACCATGGCGCCGACGCCCGATTAGCGTCCCGCTTCGTGCGCACTCCGAGCGTTTTGGATGCGACAGCCGAGCGAAGGAGCCCGCGTTGATCATCGATTGCCACGGCCACTACACGACCGCGCCCACCGCGCTGGGCGAGTGGCGCGAGCGCCAGATTCAGGCCCTGACCGGCGGCGGCGAGGTGCCGCGGCCCGCGGATCTGCGGATCGGCGACGACGAGATCCGGGAGACCATCGAGGCCAACCAGCTGCGCCTGATGGACGAGCGCGGCATCGACCTGACGGTCTTCTCCCCGCGTGCTTCGTTCATGGCACATCACATCGGCGACTCCGCCGTCTCGGCGGCCTGGGCCCGGGTCTGCAACGACCTGTGCGCCCGCGTCGGCGAGCTGTTCCCCGAGCGGTTCGCCCCCGCTGCCATGCTGCCGCAGTCACCCGGCGCCGACCCCGCGGCCTGCATCCCCGAGCTGACCCGCGCGGTCGAGGAGCTCGGCGCCGTCGCGGTCAACCTCAACCCCGACCCCTCCGGCGGCCACTGGACCGCGCCGCCGCTGACCGACCGCTCCTGGTATCCGCTCTACGAGAAGATCGTCGAACTCGACGTGCCGGTGATGGTGCACGTGAGCACCAGCGAGAACCCCGCCTTCCACACCACTGGTGCGCACTATCTCAACGCGGACACCACCACCGTCATGCAGCTGATCCAGGGTGACCTGTTCGCCGACTTCCCCACCCTGCGGCTGGTCGTCCCGCACGGTGGCGGCGCGGTGCCCTACCACTGGGGACGCTTCCGCGGCCTGGCGCAGGCACTCGGCAAGCCGGAGCTGACCGAGCACCTGCTGAACAACGTCTTCTTCGACACCTGCGTCTACCACCAGCCCGGCATCGACCTGCTGCTCGAGGTGATGCCCCACGGCAACGTGCTCTTCGCCTCGGAGATGATCGGTGCCGTGCGCGGCATCGACCCGGACACCGGCCACCACTTCGACGACACCCGCCGCTACGTCGAGCAGGCAGGCCTCTCTCCCGCGGACCTCGCAGCGATCGAGGAGGGCAACGCCCGCACCGTCTACCCCCGGCTCGACGCACGCCTGCGCAAGGCCGGCCTCTGACCGCCGGTGCGCCCGGCCCGGACACCCACCGGATGCGTGCCGACCCGCAGATCCACGGCCCGCACCACATTGACTGAAAAGGACATGACGCTTTCATGCTGGTGATCGACAACCACACCCACGTCATCTCGACGGACACCGAGCTCTATCCGGCCGCTCCGATCGGCGGCCGCCGATCGGAGTGGTCGCAGGCCCGCCCGGTGGACATCGACGGGCTCGTCCGGGCACTGGACGACGCCGGGATCGCCAGGGCGGTCGTGGTGCAGGCCTCGACGGTGTACGGCCACGACAATCGCTACGTCGTCGAGGCGGTGCGGGCCCACCCCGACCGGTTCACCGGCGTGTACTCGATCGACGCGCTGGCGCCGGACGCCGTCGAGCGCATCCAGCACTGGCAGGCCGAGGGCCTCTCCGGGTTCCGGCTGTTCACCACCGGTACCACGATGCCCGGCCAGGCGGACTGGCTGGGCCACGAGGATTCCCATCCCGCCTGGGCCTACGCGGAGGAGCAGGACATACCGGTCTGCCTGCAGATGACGATCCAGGGGCTGCCCGCGCTCCGAGGACTGCTGGAACGGTTCCCCGGAGTGCGGGTGCTGCTGGACCACTGTGCCCGCCCCGACCTGTCGGACGGTCGGCCCTACCGGCACGCCGCGGACCTGTTCGACATGGCGGCCTACCCAGGCGTGCACCTCAAGCTCACCCACCGGGCGCTGGCCGCGGCGGGGCAAGGAGCGTCCGACACCGCCGAGTTCCTGGCGGACCTGGTCGCGGCCTACGGCGCGGACCGGATCGCGTGGGGGTCCAACTTCCCCGCGGCGGAAGGCACCCCGGCCGACCTCCTGGCGCAGGCACGCGAGGCGGCTTCGGGACTGCCGGAGGCCGACCAGGAACTGATCTTCGGCGGAACGACCGCCGCGTTCTACACCCCCGTCCACACCCCCGCCGCACCTACGGGAGGCCCCCGTGACTGAACTCCCCGTGCTCCGCACCGTCCTGGGCGACTACCCGCACACGGCCCCGCTGAAGAACGGCGACGTCGACAGTGGGCGGGTGCGCCTCGACTTCCTTCCCGTCTCGCCCATCCACCGGGCGTTCGCGCCGATGGTCCGCGAAGAGGCCTACGACCTCTGCGAGCTGGCGATCGTCACCGCGCTGCAGGCCATCGCGTACGGCCGCCCCGTGGTGCTGCTGCCCGCCGTGGTGGCCGCCCGTTTCCAGCGGGGCTGTCTCATCGCCCACGCCTCACGCCCCGTGCGCCCCGAGGACCTCAAGGGCAAACGCGTCGGCGTGCGGTCCTTCACCCAGACCACCGGAATGTGGGTGCGCGCCCATCTCGCCGAGGACTACGGCCTGGCGGCGCGGGACATCCACTGGACCACCCGCGATGCCGCGCACGTCGCCGAGTACACCGACCCGGCGTTCGTCACCCACGACCCGCACACCGCGAGCCTCCCCGAACTGCTGCGCGAGGGACACATCGACGCTGCGATTCTCGGCAACGACCTGCCCCAGGGCGACGAGTTCGTCCCCGTCGTCCCCGACGCCGCCGCCCGCGACGAACAGTGGTGGGAGCGGCACGGCTTCATGCCGATCAACCACATGGTCGCCGTGGCCGCCTCGACGTGCCGCGAGAACCCCTCCGCCGTCCGTGAGGCCTACGCGCTGCTGCGGCGCGCGGACGCCTCGGTGACACGCCCCGACGGCATGCCCCACCCCACCGTCTTCGGGTTCGAGCGACTGCGGGAGCCCCTCGAATCGGTGATCGACGCCTGCCTCGCCCAGGAGCTGCTGCCCCGGCGGCTCAGCGTGGAAGAGGTTTTCGGCCCGGCCGGGGAGGTGCTCGGAAGCGAGGCTGACTGACCCGCACGGCCCTCGACCCCCCTGTCGGCACCGGACATTCAACGGAGAAACCGGACGATGAGCGATACCACTTCCACAAGTGCACCCGCCGAGGCGGGCCCTTCGGCGCAGGACCCGAAAAAGCGCCCGCCGTTCTACCGGGACCTGGCCTTCCAAGTGCTCGCCGGAGTCGCGCTCGGCGTGCTCGTGGGCGCGCTGGTGCCCTCGGTCGGACAGCATGTCCAGTTCCTCGGCGACATCTTCATCCACCTGATCCAGATGGTCGTCGGCCTGATCATCTTCTGTACGGTCACGCACGGCATCGCCAGCGTGCGTGATCTGGGCAAGGTCGGCCGCATCGCGATCCGGTCCCTGGTGTACTTCGAGGTCATCACCACGATCGCGCTCGTGATCGGTCTCGTCGTGGTCAATGTCCTCAAGCCGGGTTCCGGCATGCACATCGACCCGTCGTCCCTGCACGCCGGCTCCTCGGCCACCGCGCCGGCGAAGTCCGAGGGCTTCGACGACTTCCTCGTCGGTCTGGTGCCGACCTCCGCGGTACAGGCCTTCGCCGAGAGCAGCATCCTCCAGATCCTGGTCTTCTCCGTGCTGTTCGCCTGCGGCCTGGCCTCCGTGGGGGACAAGGCGAAGCCGGTACTCGACATCGTGTCGACGGTGCAGCAGGCCCTCTTCTGGATCATCCGCAAGGTGATGCGCATCGCCCCGCTGGCGGCGTTCGGCGCCATCGGCTACACGGTGTCCGAGTACGGACTGGGAACGCTGCTCTCACTCGGCCGGCTGGTGGCGGTGTTCTATCTGATCGTGGTGCTGTTCTTCGTGCTGGTCCTGTGGCCGGTCTCGCGGTACGCGGGGGTGAGCCTGCTGAAACTGCTGCGCTACTTCCGCGCGGAACTGGTGCTGGTGCTCGGCACCAGCTCGTCGGAGAGCGTGTTCCCCCAGCTGACGGCCAAGCTGAAGAACCTCGGTGTGGACGAACCCGTGGTCGGCCTC